>NZ_JAATWC010000001.1:0-310000 GCF_012979235.1 Dissulfurirhabdus thermomarina | reverse complement strand
TTCACCCACGCGGCGTCGCTGCGTCAGGGTTGCCCCCATTGCGCAATATTCCTCACTGCTGCCTCCCGTAGGAGTCTGGACCGTGTTCCAGTTCCAGTGTGGCTGGCCATCCTCTCAGACCAGCTACCCATCGTCGCCTTGGTAGGCCATTACCCCACCAACTAGCTAATGGGACGCAGGCTCATCCCCGGGCAGCAGCTTCCATGGAGAGGCCACCTTTGATCACCGGAATCGCTTCCGGGGATGTCATCCGGTATTAGCCCCGCTTTCGCGGAGTTATCCCGGACCCAGGGGTAGATTACCTACGCGTTACTCACCCGTGCGCCACTTTACTCTTCCACCCGAAGGCGGAATTTCTCGTGCGACTTGCATGTGTTAGGCACGCCGCCAGCGTTCGTTCTGAGCCAGGATCAAACCCTCCAGTTAAAAACTGGATCGAGGGCAGCCGAAGCCCCCTCGGAATTGATCTCGGGCCTGCACGTCGGTCACTATTCAGTTTTCAAAGATCGGGAAAAGAGTCCAGGGGCTAAAAGCCCTTTATACTCTATTTGCCCTGCCGGAATTTGTCAAGCCCCGCCCGGAGGCCGGGACCCGCCGGCAGGGTGGAGACACTAGCAACACCGGGCCGGCTCGTCAAGCCCCCCGGGGCGTCTCCCCCGCCCCTCGCGGCCCGGTCTATATAGCCGGATCGGCCCCGGATTGCAAGCCCCCGCCCGAATCCGCCTCCACCCGCTTTCGGTAACGGCAGCCCCGGGTCGGACACCGGACCACGCGCTCCCCGCCCTTGCCCACGGAAAGCCCCAGGACCCGCGTCCCGCAGAGGGGGCACGTCCCTGCCACCGGGGGGTCCCACATGGCGAAGCGGCAGGCCGGAAACCGGTTGCACCCGTAAAAATCCTTCCCCCGCCGGCTGCGGCGCTTGACCAGCTCGCCGTCACATCCCTCCTCGGGGCAGGCGACCCCGGTGGAGACCGGGCGGGTGAAATCGCAGTCCGGGTAGCCGGAGCAGGCCAGGAACTCCCCGAACCGCCCCTTCTTGAGCACCATGGGCCGGCCGCACTTGTCGCAGGTTCCCACGGCCTTGGCCTCGGGTCGGACGACCTGGATCCCCCCCCGCTCGTCCCGGGTGAAGTCGGCCGTGTTCCGGCAGTCGGGGTAGCCGGAGCAGGCCAGGAACTCCCCGCTCTTGCCGTACTTGATCACCATGGAGGCCCCGCATTTGTCGCAGACGAGGTCCGTGGCGATCCCCTCCCGCTTCACCGACCGCATCCGGCGGCGGGCCTCCGCCATGCGCTCGGAGAAGGGTCCGTAGAACCGGCGAAGCACGTCCAGCCAAGAGGTCTCCCCCTCCTCCACGCTGTCGAGGTCCCGTTCCATGGCCGCGGTGAAGCTCACGTCCATGATCTCCGGAAAGTGCTCGGTCAGGAGATCCGTCACCAGGAACCCGAGTTCCTCCGGGTAGAAGCGGCGGTTCTCCAGGCGGACGTACTCCTTGTCGCGGATGGTGGAGAGGATGGTGGCATAGGTGCTCGGCCGGCCGATACCCCGCTCCTCCAGGGCCTTGATGAGACTCGCCTCGGTGTAGCGGGGCGGCGGCTGGGTGAAGTGCTGGCGGGGATCGATGCCGCGCAGGGCGAGCCGCTCCCCCTCCCGGACCTCCGGAAGCCGTCGGTCTCCCTCCTCGCCGTCCTTGCCGTTGTCGTCCCGCGCCTCCGTGTAGAGCACGGTAAAGCCGGGGAAACGGACCACGCTCCCCGTGGCCCGGAGGAGATAGGGCCCGGCGGTGATGTCGACCCGGGTCTGGTCCAGGACGGCCGGGCTCATCTGGGAGGCCACGAACCGCTTCCAGATGAGCTCGTAGAGGGCGAGGGCGTCGCGGTCGAGGAAGGCTGCCATCTCGCGGGGCGTCCGGGCCACCGAGGTGGGCCGAATGGCCTCGTGGGCCCCCTGGGCCATCTTGCTCTGCCGGTAGACCGGGGGCTTGGGCGGGACGAAGTCCGTCCCGAACTCGCGCCCGATGTAGGACCGGGCCTCCGCGGCCGCCTCGGCGGCCACCCGGGTGGAATCGGTGCGCATGTAGGTGATGAGGCCCACCGGCCCCTCCACGCCGAGCTCCACCCCCTCGTAGAGGCGCTGGGCGAGCATCATGGTCTTGCGCGCGGGGTAGCGCAGCCGGCGGGCCGCCTCCTGCTGGAGGGTGCTGGTGATGAAGGGCGGCGGAGCGTGCTGCCGGCGTTCCTTCTTCTCGACCTTGGCCACCCGGTACTCGGCCTGCTCCAGCTCGGCGGCGATCCGCCGGGCCGTAGCCTCGTCGGGGACGCGGACCTTCTTCCCCTTTCGGGCCAAGAGACGGGCCTCGAAGGGCGGGGGGGCCGCCCCCTCCAGCCGGGCCGTGAGGGTCCAGTACTCCTCGGGCACGAAGGCCCGGATCTCCCGCTCCCGGTCGCAGATCATCCGGACGGCCACGGACTGTACCCGGCCGGCCGAGAGCCCGCGCCGGACCTTTTCCCAGAGGAGGGGCGAGATCTCGTACCCCACCAGCCGGTCCAGGATCCGCCGGGCCTGCTGCGACTCGAACCGCGCCCGGTTGAGTTCGCCGGGGTGGGCGAGGGCCTCCCGGACGGCCCGCTCCGTGAGCTCGTGGAACAGCACCCGGTGGAAGCGCAGCGGCCGCCGCCCCCGACGAAGCTCGTCGGCGATGTGCCAGGCGATGGCCTCGCCCTCCCGGTCGGGATCCGGGGCCAGGAAGACATCCTCCACCCGGGCCGCCGCGGCCTTGAGCTCCTTGAGCACGGGGCCCTTGCCCCGGACCGTCACGTACTCGGGGCGGAAGTCGTCGGCCACGTCCACCCCCAGCCGCTTGGGCGGCAGATCCTTCACGTGGCCCACCGAGGCCTTGATCTCGTAGTCGTCCCCCAGGAACCGCTTGAGCGTTCGGACCTTGGTGGGCGACTCCACCACGAGGAGTCCCTTCTTCGCCCGCCGCCCGCGTTCCGCCTTCTCCGTGGCGGCCTCGGCCGCCTTCCGTCTCGTCATGGGCCGTCTCTCACTTCCGCTGGTATCGCTGGCCGGGCAGCACCTGGACCAGGTCCTTCAGGGCCAGCTGGAGGAGGAGCCCGCTGGCCTGGGCCACGGGCAGGCCCGAGCGCCCGGCGAGATCGTCGAGGTGGAGGGGATAGGGTTCCAGCGCCTCGAAGAGGCGCCGCTCGGGCCCCTCCAGGGCCGGCGGCTCCCGGTCTTCTTCCCTTGTCGGCCCGGAGGCCGCGATCCCCAACTCCTCCAGGACGTCCGCCGCCCCCTCCACCAGCCGGGCCCCCTGCTTGATGAGCCAATGGGCCCCGCCGCTCTTGTAGGAAAAGACGCTCCCGGGCACGGCAAGGACCTCCCGGCCCTGCTCCAGGGCGCAGGCCGCCGTGATGAGCGACCCGCTCCTGCGGCTCGCCTCCACCACCACCACGGCCCGGGCAAGGCCGCTGATGATCCGGTTGCGGGGAGGGAAGTTCCGGGCGTCCGGGGGCGTGCCCGGGGGATACTCCGAGATCACGGCCCCGCCGGCCACCACCCGCTCGAGGAGCTCGGCGTTGCCGCGGGGATAGCAGACGTCCACCCCGCAGCCGAGGACCGCCACCGTCGGCCCGCCCCCGGCGAGCGCCCCCGTGTGGGCCGCGGTGTCGATGCCCCGGGCGAAGCCGGAGACCACGGTGAGGCCGGCGGCCGCCAGGTCCCGGCCAAGGGCCCCGGCCACCTTCCGGCCGTAGGAGGTGGCCTCCCGGGAGCCCACCACGGCCACCGCCCGCGCGCCGAGGACCGCCGCCGACCCGCGGCCGTAGAGGAGGCAGGGCGGATCGGGGATCTGCCGGAGGCAGTCGGGAAAGCCGGGCGACCCCGCCGGGAGGATCCATCCGCCCGCGGCATCGAGGGCCGCCAGGGCCCGGTCCACCGCCGCCGGGTCGGCCCCCCGGGCCACCGCCTCGGCCACCCCGGCCCGCAGCCCGGGGACCGCCCGGATCTCGGCCGCCGAGGCCGCAAGCACGGCCTCCGGCCCGCCAAAGTGGGCCAGGAGACGGCGCATGGAGGTCCGCCCCACACCGGGAACGAGGTGGAGCGCCACCCAGGCCCGGGCCCGTTCCTGTCCGTCTCGAATCTCCAAAAAGACTTCGGCCTCCTGCCGCCCCGCCGGCTGCCCCGGGGCGAAGGCCCTTTTTGTAGGATGCCCTGCCGGACCTGTCAAGCCGCGGGAGGAGGAGACCGGACACGCCACGGCGGCGCCGTGGTATATAGGGACAGGAGTCTCAGCACAGATGGACGACCACATCCGCCGGTTCCTCGACCACCTGCGCGCCGAGCGCCGCTGCTCCCCCAACACCGTGGCGGCCTACCGGCGGGACCTGGCCGAGTTCGCCGCCTTCGTCGGGCGGCCGTGCGACCCCCGCGACGTCCCCCCGCGACAGATCCGGGCCTGGCTGGCGGGGCTCGCCCGTCGCCGCGCCCGATCCACCCTGGCCCGGAAACTCGCCGCGCTCCGCAGCTTCTACCGCTTCCTCGGCCGGGCCGGCACGGGCGCCCCCAACCCGACCCTCCTCGTCCGGGCCCCGCGCGTGCCGAAGGGTCTCCCCGCCTGCCTCTCCGTGGACGAGGCCTTCGCCCTCCTGGACCGGCCGGGGGTGGAGGGCTTCGCGGCGGCCCGGGACCGGGCCATCCTGGAACTCCTCTACAGCGCGGGCATCCGGGTGAGCGAGCTGACGGGGCTCGACCTCCGGGACGTCTCCCTCGCGCCGGAGATGGTGCGGGTCCGGGGAAAGGGCGACAAGGAACGCGTGGTCCCCTACGGGGAAAAGGCCCGCCGGGCCTTGGAGGCCTACCTGCCGGAACGCGCGGCCGTCCTCGCCCGCCTGCGGCGGCCCGACGAGCCCGCCCTCTTCCTCAACCGCCGCGGCACCCGCCTCACTCGCCGCAGCGTGGCCCGGATGGTGGCGGCCCGGCGGCGGGAGTCGGGCCTCGCCGTCGAGGCCACCCCCCATACCTTCCGCCACAGCATGGCCACCCACCTGCTGGAATCCGGGGCGGATCTCCGGGCCATCCAGGAGCTGCTCGGTCACGCCAGCCTCGCCACCACCCAGAAGTACACCCACCTCGACGTCCAGCGGCTCATGGAGGCCTACGACCGGGCCCACCCCCGGGCCCACCGCGGCCCCGGAAAAAACGGGCAGGCCGCCGGCCGCGCCTTGCAATCCCCGGCGGGCGTGCCTATAGATGAACGCAGCGCCGACGACGACGAAACCTGATGGCCTCGTAAAAAGGCCCCTGAGGGAATCAGAATCGCCAGGTGCACGGCGCGACCACCGCGAAGAACGAGGCGTAGCCGGGGACTGCGGAGGGAGAAAGGGCTTGAATCCCGCTGGGTGATTCTCGCGACGCCATCGAGGAATGAGGCGTACTTGTTGGGTACGGCGCCATGACGAGAACATCCGAAGCACCACGGCGGCCCGCGCATTTTTGCAACGCCATCAAACCTGAACCCGCGATGCCGGGAGGCGCCCACGCCGCCCGCCGCACCGCCCCGTACCTCAAGGGAGAGACATGCAGAGACCCCCGACCCGCAGCACCACCGTCCTGGCCGTCCGGCACAAGGGGCGCCTGGCCATGGCGGGTGACGGCCAGGTGACCCTGGGCGAGACCGTGGTGAAGCACCAGGCCAGGAAGATCCGCCGCCTCCACCACGGCCGGGTGATCACCGGTTTCGCCGGGGCCACGGCCGACGCCTTCACCCTCTTCGCCCGGCTGGAGGAGAAGCTCGAACAGTACAAGGGCAACCTCGTCCGCGCCGCCGTGGAACTGGCCAAGGACTGGCGCACCGACAAGGTCCTGCGCCGGCTCGAGGCCCTCATGATCGCCGCCGACCGCGACACATCGCTCCTCATCTCCGGATCGGGGGACGTCATCGAGCCCGACGACGAGATCCTCGCCATCGGCTCCGGCGGCCCCTACGCCCTGGCGGCGGCCCGGGCGCTGGCCGCACACAGCGACCTGGCCGCCCCCGAGATCGCCGAGGCGGCGCTGCGGATCGCCGCCTCCATCTGCATCTACACCAACGACAACATCGTCCTCGAGACCCTCGAGGGCCCCGAAGGCAGCGAATGAAACCCCAGATCCCCGGCCCGGTCCTCCAGCCGCTGACGCCGCGCCAGATCGTGGCCGAACTCGACAAGTACATCATCGGCCAGCGGGAGGCCAAGAAATCCGTGGCCATCGCCCTCCGCAACCGCTGGCGCCGCCAGCAGGTCCCGCCCCCGCTCCGGGACGAGATCGCCCCCAAGAACATCATCATGATCGGCCCCACCGGCGTGGGGAAGACCGAGATCGCCCGGCGCCTGGCCCGCCTCTCCCAGTCCCCCTTCCTCAAGGTCGAGGCCACCAAGTTCACCGAGGTGGGCTACGTGGGACGCGACGTGGAATCCATGATCCGGGACCTCACCCACGTGGCGGTGGACATGGTGAAGTCCGAGGAAGAGGCCAAGGTGGAGAGCCGCGCCGCGGAGATGGCCGAATCCCAGCTCCTCGACCTGCTGCTGCCGGCCTCCGGCCCCCCGCCCGTGGAGGGCGCCGACGCCACCCGGGAGCGCTTCCGGGCCATGCTCCGGGAGGGCCGCCTCGAGGACCGGGAGGTGGAACTCGAGGTCTCCCAGCGCCCCACCTCCCCCATGGTGGAGGTCCTGGGAGTGGCGGGCATGGAAGAGATCCAGAGCAACCTCCAGGACATGCTCTCGAGTCTCTTCCCCGGCCGGCGAAAGCGGCGGAAGGTGAAGGTCTCCGAGGCCCGCAAGATCCTCGAACAGGAAGCGGCGGCCAAGCTCATCGACATGGAGAAGGTGACCGAGACGGCCATCGCCCGGGTGGAGCAGTCGGGCATCGTCTTCCTGGACGAGATCGACAAGGTGGCGGCCCGGGGCGGCGCCGCCGGCCCCGACGTCTCCCGCGAGGGGGTCCAACGGGATCTTCTCCCCATCGTGGAAGGCTGTGCCGTCCAGACCAAGTACGGCACCGTGCACACGGACCACATCCTCTTCATCGCCAGCGGGGCCTTCCATCTCGCGAAACCCTCCGACCTCCTCCCCGAGCTCCAGGGCCGGTTCCCGATCCGGGTGGAGCTCGACGCCCTCACCCGGGAAGACTTCGCCCGGATCCTCACCGAGCCCGAAAACGCCCTGGTCACCCAGTACCAGGCCCTGCTCGAGACCGAGGGGATCCGGCTCCGCTTCGATCCCGAGGCCATCGAGGAGATCGCCCGCATCGCCTTCGAGGTGAACGAGCACACCGAGAACATCGGGGCGCGGCGGCTCCACACGGTGATGGAGAAATTGTCGGAGGAGATCTCCTTCGAGGCACCCGACATCGGCCCGCAGGAGATCCGCATCACCGCCGCCTACGTCCGCGAGCGCCTGAGCGGCATCACCGGCGACGAAGACCTCAGCCGCTTCATCCTCTAGCGCGGGAGGCCGCATGGAAGGACTCTCCAAGGCCAAGATCCTGGTGGAGGCGCTGCCCTACATCCGGCAGTTCGCCGGCAAGACCGTGGTCATCAAGTACGGCGGCCACGCCATGGTGGACCCGGACCTCAAGCGGAACTTCGCCCTGGACGTCATCCTCATGAAGTACGTCGGGATCCACCCCGTGGTGGTCCACGGCGGCGGGCCCCAGATCAGCCGCATCATGGAGCGCATGGGGATCCGGCCCACCTTCGTGGAGGGCCAGCGGGTCACCGACGACGAAACCATGAGCGTGGTGGAGATGGTGCTGGTGGGCACGGTGAACAAAGAGATCGTGGGCCTCGTGAACCAGCACGGGGGGCGGGCCGTGGGGCTCTCCGGCCGGGACGGCGACCTCATCCAGGCCGAGCGGATGCAGATCTACAAGTACGCCGGCGACGAGCGCCCGCCGGAGATCCTCGACATCGGCCGGGTGGGCCGCGTCCACCGGGTCAACCCCCGGGTCCTCCAGGCCCTCGAGGGGGCCGGCTTCATCCCGGTGATCGCCCCCGTGGGGGTGGGCCCGGACGGCCAGGCCTACAACATCAACGCCGACCTCGTGGCCGGCGCCGTGGCCGGGGAACTCTCCGCGGCCAAGCTCATCCTCCTCACCGACGTGGAAGGGGTGCTCGACCCGGAAGGCCGCCTGGTCCCCACCATGACCGCCGCCGAGGTCCGCCGGGCCCTCGGGGACGGCACCGCCACGGGGGGCATGATCCCCAAGCTCAAGGCCTGCCTGAAGGCCCTGGACCGGGGGCTCGAAAAGGCCCACATCGTGGACGGCCGGACGGAGCACGCCATCCTCCTCGAGCTCTTCACCGACCGGGGGGTGGGCACCGAGATCGTCCCCGGCGGCTAGCCCCTCCCGCCCCGCCTCCCGGCCCGGCGGCATCCTCGACCTTGACAAAGCCCCGCCCCCGTGGTCATTGATTTCTTTCCCCCCGTGTCACCGGGTCCGCCCGGGATACGGGGCGGAGGATGCCATGGAAAAAGGCCGACACATCGCCGCCACCTACGACCGGTTCCCGGTGACCCTGGTCCGGGGCGAAGGATGCCGGGTCTTCGACGACCGCGGCCGCGCCTACGTGGACCTTGCCGCCGGGATCGCCGTCTGCGCCCTGGGCCACTGCCACCCGGCGGTGACCGCCGCCGTCCAGGTCCAGGCGGCCACCCTGGTCCACTGCTCCAACCTCTACTGGACGGAGCCGCAAGAGCGGGTGGCCGGGATCCTGGCCCGCCACTCCTTCGCCGACCGGGTCTTCTTCTCGAACTCGGGGGCGGAGTCCGTGGAGGCGGCCATCAAGCTGGCCCGGCGCTACGGCCACGACCGCCACGGGCCCGACCGGCACGAGATCGTCTGCCTCGAGGGCGCCTTTCACGGCCGGACGCTCGCCACCGTGGCGGCCACCGGCCAGGAGATCTACCGCCGGGGCTTCGAGCCCCTGCCCCCGGGCTTCCGCCACGTCCCGCCGGACGACCCGGCGGCCCTGGAACGGGCCGTGGGGCCCGAAACCGCCGCCGTGCTCCTGGAGCCCGTCCAGGGCGAGGGCGGGGTGCGCCCCCTCACGGACGAGTTCCTCGAGGCCGCCCGGGCCTGCTGCGATCGGCACGACGCCCTCCTCGTCTTCGACGAGGTCCAGGCCGGCATCGGCCGGACGGGCACCCTCTTCGCCTACGAGCAGACGCCCGTGGTGCCCGACGTCCTCTGCCTCGCCAAGGCCCTCGCCAACGGGTTCCCCATCGGGGCCACCCTGGCCCGCGACGAGGTGATGGCGCATCTGCCGCCCGGGAGTCATGCCTCCACCTTCGGCGGAAACCCCGTCTCCTGCGCCGCCGCCGCGGTGGTGCTCGAGACCGTCCTGGCGCCGGGCTTCCTGGAAGCGGTCCGGGAAAAGGGCGCCCGGCTGGAGACCGGCCTCCGCGACATCGCCGCCGCCCACCCCGGCCTCGTGCGGGAGGTCCGCGGCCGCGGCCTCATGCTCGCCATGGAATTCGAACGCCCCATGCCCGACCTCGCCCTGCGCCTGCTCGAAGCGGGGTACCTGGTGCTGCTCGGCCACCAGCGCATCCTCCGGCTGGTGCCGCCCCTGGTCATCGAGCCGGGGGACATCGACGGCTTCCTCGCCGCCCTCTCGGAGGTCCTCGCGCAGGGGGCCGCCCCGTGAACCCACGCAACCCCACGGACGACGCCATGAACCACGACCCCGCACCCCCCCGCCCCCGACACTACCTCGCAGTGGCGGACCTCGCCGAGGCCGAGATCCGGGCCCTCCTCGACCGGGCCCTGCGCCTCAAGGCCCTCCACCGGGCCGGCCGTCCCCACCGGCCGGCCGTGGGCCGGACCCTGGGGCTCCTCTTCGAAAAACCCTCCACCCGGACCCGGGTCTCCTTCGAGGCCGCCATGTTCCATCTGGGCGGCAACTGCTCCTTCCTCCCCGCCCGGGACCTCCAGCTGCGCCGGGGCGAGCCCCTGAAGGACACGGCCCGGGTGCTCTCCCGCTACGTGGACGTCCTGGCGGTCCGCACCTTCGGCCAGGAGATCGTGGAAGAGCTGGCGGCCTGGGCCTCCATACCGGTGATCAACGCCCTCACCGACCAGCACCACCCGTGCCAGGCCCTCTCCGACGTCATGACGGTGATGGAGGCGAAGGGGACCGCCCTCGAGGGTCTCAAGGTGGCGTGGCTCGGCGACGGGAACAACGTGGCCCACTCGTGGATCCAGGCCGCCGCGCGCCTGGGCTTCGCCCTGACCCTGGCCTGCCCCGAGGGCTACGCCCCCGACCCGGAGATCCTGGCCCGCGCCCAGGCGGAGGCCCGCGCCCCCATCCGGCTCACCACCGACCCCGCCGAGGCCCTGGAGGGGGCGGACGTGGTCAACACCGACGTCTGGGCCAGCATGGGCCAGGAGGCGGAGGCGGAGGAGCGCCGCCGGGTCTTCGCCCCCTACCAGGTAAACGCCGAGGCCCTGTCCCGCGCCAAGGCCGACGCCGTGGTCCTCCACTGCCTTCCCGCCCACCGGGGGGAGGAGATCACCGAGGAGGTCCTCGAGGGGCCCCGCTCGGTGGTGTGGGACCAGGCCGAGAACAAGATGCACCTCCACCGGGCCCTCCTCGAGTGGACCCTGGGGTTGCACCGGGAATCCCCCGAAGGAGTCTGACGTGAGCGCCTCCCCTCCCCTCCGCCCGAAGGTGGAAAAGATCGTGCTGGCCTACTCCGGCGGCCTCGACACGTCGGTCATCCTGAAGTGGCTCGCCGAGACCTACGAGTGCCCCGTGGTGGCCTACTCCGCCGACATCGGCCAGAAGGAGGACTGGGCCGCCGTGGAACGCAAGGCCTGGGAGACCGGCGCCGACGCCGTGGTCATCCGGGACCTCAAGGAGGAGTTCGTCCGGGACTTCGTCTTCCCCATGTTCCGGGCCAACGCCATCTACGAGGGAACCTACCTCCTCGGGACCTCCATCGCCCGGCCCATCATCGCCCGGGAACAGGTCCGAGTGGCCCGGGAGACCGGCGCCGACGCCGTCAGCCACGGGGCCACCGGCAAGGGGAACGACCAGGTCCGGTTCGAACTGGGGTACATGGCCCTGGCCCCGGACCTCAAGATCATCGCCCCCTGGCGGGAATGGGACCTCAACGCCCGGGAGCGGCTCATCGCCTACGCCGAGTCGCGGGGGATCCCGGTCCCCGTCACCCGGGCCAGGCCCTACAGCATGGACGCCAACCTGCTCCACATCAGCTACGAGGGGGGCATCCTGGAGGACCCGTGGGCGGAGCCCCCCGACGACATGTTCACCTGGACGGTGAACCCCGAGAAGGCCCCGGACCGGCCGGTCTACGTGGAGATCGACTTCGAGCGGGGCGACCCGGTGGCGGTGGACGGCGAGCGCCTCACCCCGGCGGCCCTCCTCGGCCGCCTCAACGACATCGGGGCGGCCCACGGGGTGGGCCGGGTGGACATCGTGGAAAACCGCTTCGTGGGGATGAAGTCCCGCGGTGTGTACGAGACCCCCGGCGGCACCCTGCTCCGCGCCGCCCACATGGCACTGGAGTCCATCACCCTCGACCGCGAGGTGATGCACATCCGGGAGGGCCTCGTCCCCCGCTACTCGGAACTCGTCTACAACGGCTTCTGGTTCTCCCCCGAGCGGGAGATGCTCCAGCGCCTGGTGGACGAGACCCAGGCGGACGTCACGGGCACCGTGCGCCTCAAGGTCTACAAGGGGACCTGCACCGTGGTGGGACGCAAAGCCGAGCGCTCTCTCTACCGGCCGGAGTTCGCCACCTTCGAGGCGGACGAGGTCTACCGCCAGGCCGACGCCGAGGGTTTCATCCGCCTCCAGGGCCTCCGGCTCAAGATCCGGTCCCTGGTACGGGGCGCCTGAGGAGGGCCGGCCATGGCCGACAAAGACGCGAAGACCGCCAAGCCCTGGGGCGGCCGCTTCCGCGAGGCCACCCACCGGAGCGTGGAGCGCTTCACCCAGTCGGTCCACTACGACCGGCGCCTGGCCCGCCACGACATCGCCGGCAGCCGGGCCCACGCCCGGATGCTCGCCCGGGTCGGCGTGATCTCCGAGGCCGAGGCGGCGGCCATCGTCCGGGGCCTGGACGAGATCCTGGCCGAGATCGAGGCCGAGACCTTCCAGTGGCGGCCCGATCTCGAAGACGTCCACATGAACATCGAGCGGGCCCTGGCGGAGCGGATCGGTGAGCCCGGGAAGAAGCTCCACACGGGCCGCAGCCGGAACGACCAGGTGGCCACCGACGTCCGGCTCTTCCTCCGGGAGGAGATCGACCGCCTCGACGGCCTCCTCCACGACCTCCAGTCGGCCCTCGTGGCCCAGGCCGAGGCCCATCCCGGCCTCGTCCTCCCGGGCTATACCCATCTCCAGCGGGCCCAGCCCGTGCTCTGGGCCCACCACATGCTGGCCTACTTCGAGATGTTCAAGCGGGACCGGGGCCGCCTGGCCGACTGCCGCCGCCGGGTGAACCTCTGCCCCCTCGGCAGCGCCGCCCTGGCCGGGACGGGTTTCCCCCTCGACCGGGAATCCGTGGCCCGGGAACTGGGCTTCGACGGCATCACCGCCAACAGCCTCGACGCCGTGGGCGACCGGGACTTCGTGGTGGAGTTCGAGGCCGCCGCCGCCCTGGTCATGGCGCACCTGTCGCGCCTTTCCGAGGAGCTGGTGCTCTGGGCCTCCGCCGAGTTCGGTTTCGTGGAGCTGCCCGACGGCTTCTGCACGGGATCGAGCATCATGCCCCAGAAGAAGAACCCCGACGTCCCGGAACTCGTCCGCGGCAAGACCGGCCGGGTCATCGGCCACCTCGCGGGGACCCTGGCCGTCCTGAAGGGACTGCCCCTGGCCTACAACCGGGACCTCCAGGAAGACAAGGAGGCCCTGTTCGACGTGGTGGACACCGTGGCCGACTCGGTGGAGGTCATGGCCGGGCTGGTGGCGCGCTTGGCGCCGCGGGAAGACCGGATGCGCGCCGCGCTCCGGGGCGGCTTCCTCACCGCCACGGACCTGGCCGACTACCTGGTGGGCAAGGGGCTCCCCTTCCGGGAGGCCCACGAGGTGGTGGGCCGCGCGGTGGCCGCCTGCCTGGACCAGGGCCGGGAGCTGGCGGACCTCTCCCTGGAGGAGCTCCGGGGCCTCTCCCCCGCGGTGGACGAGGACGTCTTCGAGGTCCTGACCCCGGAGGGCTCCGTGGCGGCGCGCCGCACCCCCGGGGGGACGGCGCCGGATCGCGTCGCCGAGGCGCTGGCCGAGGCCCGGGCCTGGCTCGGGCGAAGGGGATGAGACGGGGGCGGCGCCCGCCGCTCGCGGGGGTCCTCTTCGCCGCCCTGACGCTGGCCGGCTGCGGGCTCAAGGACCGGCCCGTCCCCCCCGGGACCCTGGCCCCGCGCCCGGTGACGGATCTCGCCGCGACGGCGGTGCCGGAGGGCCTCGAACTCACCTGGTCGCCGCCCACCCGGGACGTCCGCGGCCACGCCCTGCTCCACGTGGAGTCCTTCGATCTCTACCGGGCCGAGCTCCCGCCGGACGGCTGCGAGGGCTGCCCGCCCGCCTTCACGGCCCCCGTCTCCCTGCCCTACGGTCGCCGCCCGAGACCGGGGGACAAGGTTCGACACCTGGACCGGGACGTGGCCCCGGGACACCGTTACGTCTACGAGGTCCGGGTGGTGAAGGGTTGGCGGACGGCGAGCGCCCCGTCCAACCGGCTGGTGGCGGCCTGGCATCCGCCCCCGGGCCCGCCGGCGGGGTTGGCGGCCGAGCGCCGGGAGCGCCTCGTGCGCCTCTCCTGGCGCCGGCCGGAGCGGTGGGCCGACGGCCGGCCCATCGATCCCGGAACCCAGCTGGCCTACCTGGTGGAGCGCCGGGCCGAGGCGGAAGGTGCGTGGATCCGCCTCGCGGGGCCCCGACCCGGGACCGCCTTCCTCGACCGCGCCGTCCGCGCCGGGCGGGCCTATCGCTACCGGGTGCGGGCCGTCTTCACCTTCCAGGGCACCCCGGCGGTGGGACCGCCCTCCCCGGAGGCCGCGGCCGTGCCGGAGATCCGCCTTCCCTTGCCGGCGCCCCGGCGGTGAAGTAGATATGCCCCGTGGCCGCCCGGAACGGGCCGGGCGGCCACGGGGGGAGAAGACGCCGGCATGCACGACTTCCACTACCGAGGCGAGGAGCTCTACTGCGAGGAGGTCCCGGTGGCCCAAGTGGCCCGCCGGGTGGGGACCCCCTTCTACCTCTACAGCGCGCGGACCCTCGCCCGGCACGTCCGCGCCTTCCAGGAGGCCTTCGCCGCGCGGCCCCACCTCCTCTGCTTCGCCGTCAAGGCCAACGGGAACCTCGCCGTCCTCCACCTCCTCGGCCGCCTCGGGACCGGGGCCGACATCGTCTCGGGCGGCGAGCTCCACCGGGCGCTCATGGCCGGGATCCCGCCGGAGCGGATCGTCTACTCCGGGGTCGGCAAGACCGCCCGCGAGATCCGCCGGGCCCTCGAGGCCGGGATCCTCCTCTTCAACGTGGAATCGCTGCCCGAGCTCGATGCGATAGCGGCGGAGGCCCGCCGGGCCGGCCGAACCGCCCGGGTGGCCTTCCGCGTCAACCCCGACGTGGACCCGAAAACGCACCCCTACATCTCCACCGGCCTCGAGCGGAACAAGTTCGGGATCCCCATGGCCCAGGCCCGCGAGGCCTACGCCCGGGCCGCCCGGCTGCCGGGCATCGAGGTGGCGGGGGTGGACTGCCACATCGGATCGCAGCTGACGGAGCTGGCCCCCTTCGTGGACGCCCTCCGCCGGGTCAAGGCCCTGGTGGAGGAGCTGGCCGCCGATGGCCACGAGATCCGCTACCTGGACCTCGGCGGCGGGCTCGGCATCCCGTACCGGGACGAAGCCCCGCCCGCCCCCGCCGACTACGCCCGGGCCATCCTGGCCGAGCTCGAGGGCTGGCCCCAGACCCTCGTCCTCGAGCCGGGCCGGGCCATCGCCGGCAACGCGGGCATCCTCGTCACGCGCCTCCTCTACACCAAGGAGACGCCGCGGAAGCGCTTCCTGGTGGTGGACGCCGCCATGAACGATCTCGCCCGCCCGAGCCTCTACCAGGCCCACCACGAGATCCTGCCCGTGCGCCGGGCCGGGCCGCCCGTCGGCCCCGCCGACGTGGTGGGGCCCATCTGCGAGTCCGGGGACTTTCTCGCCCGCGACCGCGACCTGCCGAGGTTCCCCCGGCGGGCGCTCTTGGCGGTGATGAGCGCCGGGGCCTACGGGTTCACCATGTCCTCCAACTACAACGCCCGCCCCCGGGTGCCGGAGGTGCTGGTCCGCGGCGAGCGCTTCGCCGTGGTCCGGCGCCGGGAGACCCTGGCGCAGCTGGTGCGGGGGGAATCCATCCCCGGCTTCCTGGCGGAGTGAGGGGGAGCGACGCGCCCATGGGAGACACCATGAAGGACCTCGCCTTCCGGAAGATGCACGGCAGCGGCAACGACTTCATCCTGGTGGACAACCGGGAGGGGCGGGTGACGGCCGCGGCGGCCCCGGACCTCGCCCGCCGCCTCTGCCGTCGGAAATACGGCGTCGGCGCCGACGGGCTCATCCTCGTGGAACGGTCCGAGACGGCCGACTTCCGCTGGCGGTTCCTGAACGCCGACGGCAGCGAGGCCGAGATGTGCGGCAACGGCGGCCGCTGCGCCGCCCGGTTCGCCGTCTTGGAGGGCATCGCCGCCGAGGACCTGGTCTTCGAGACCCTGGCCGGCCGGGTCCGGGCCGAGGTTCGGGGCCGGCGGGTCAAGCTCCAGCTCCCCGACCCCACGGACCTCCGGGAAGACCTCGAGCTGGTGGTCCACGGGGAGCGCTTCACCCTCCAGTGCCTCAACACCAGCGTCCCCCACGCCGTCCTCTTCCTGGACGACGTGGAGACCGCGCCGGTCTACGAGTGGGGCCGAAGCATCCGCCACCACGAGGCCTTCGCCCCGGCGGGCACCAACGTGGACTTCGTCCAGGTGACGGGCCCCCGGGAACTCCACGTCCGGACCTACGAGCGGGGCGTGGAGGACGAGACCCTCGCCTGCGGCACCGGGGCGGTGGCCAGCGCCCTGCTCGCCGCCCTGGCGGGACGCGTGGAGCCGCCGGTCACCGTCCGGACCTGGGGCGGGGAAAACCTCGCCGTCCACTTCGAGCGCGAGGGGAAGGCCTTCCGGAACGTCTTCCTGGAAGGCGACGCCGTCTCGGTCTACGCGGGCCGACTCGACGAGGGCTGACCCGCGGGGGACCGGGCCTTGCCGATCGGCCCGGGAACATATAACCTACCGGTTTCAGAAAAACGCTCCGGCACGAGGCGGAGCCGAGGGGAGGTATCGTCATGGCGCGCGCCACCGCCGCCCGCAGGACCGGCACCACCAAGAAACAGCCCATCGAGGGGTCCATCGTCGCCATCGTGACCCCCTTCCGCGACGGCCGCCTGGACGAGGCCGCCTTCCGCGACCTCATCGAGTGGCACATCCGCTCCGGGACCCACTGCATCGTCCCCTGCGGCACCACCGGCGAGTCGGCCACCCTGAGCCACGAGGAGCACATGCGGGTGGTGGAACTGGCCGTGGAGACCGTCCGGGGACGGGTGCCGGTCATCGCCGGCACCGGCTCCAACTCCACCGAGGAGACCATCATGCTGACCCGTCACGCCAAGAAGGCGGGGGCGGACGCGGCATTGGTGATCACCCCCTACTACAACAAGCCCAGCCAGGAGGGGCTCGTCCGGCACTTCGAGGCGGTGGCCGAGGCCTGCCGCTTTCCCATGATCCTCTACAACGTCCCGGGCCGGACCGGGGTCAACATGTTGCCGGCCACGGTGGCCCGGTGCGCCCGGAACCGGTGGATCGTCGGGATCAAGGAGGCCACGGGGAACCTGCACCAGGTGGCGGACGTCATCCGTCTCTGCCCGAAGAACTTCATCGTCCTCTCCGGCGACGATTTCACGGCCTTCCCCACCATGGCCCTCGGGGGCCGAGGGGTCATCTCCGTGGCCGCCAACGTGATGCCCCGCCAGATGGCCGCCCTCATGAACGCGGCCCTCAAGGGCGACATGGCCAAGGCGCGCCGGCTGCACTTCCAGCTCTTCCCCCTCTTCGAGGCCCTCTTCTTCGAGACCAACCCCGTGCCCGCCAAGACGGCCCTGGCCCTCATGGGCCGCCTCCCGTCCGGGGAGGTCCGGCTGCCCCTGGCCCCCATGAGCGAGGCCAACGAGGGCCGCCTGCGGGACGTGCTGGCCGAGATGAAACTCGTCTGAGAAAGGGAGACCCATGGTAAAGGCCATCATCGCGGGTGTCGCCGGCCGGATGGGCGGGCGCATCCTCCACGCCATCCACGCCGACGACGGGATCTCGCTCGCCGCCGCCTTCGAACGCCCCGGCAGCCCGGCCGTCGGCGCCGACGCCGGAACGGTCTGCGGGCTGGCGCCCCTGGGCGTCACGGTCCGGGACCGTCTCGAGGACGTCATCGGTCTCGGCGACGTCATCATCGACTTCACCTTCCACGAGGCCACCATCGCCCATGCCCGCCTGGCCGCCGAGCACGCTCGGGCCATGGTCATCGGCACCACGGGGCTCACCCGGGACGAGATGGCGGAGCTGAAGGATCTCGCCGCCCGGTTCCCCTGCGTCCAGGCCCCCAACATGAGCGTGGGCGTCAACCTGCTCTACAAGCTGGTGGAAACCGCTGCCCGCGTCCTCGGCGACGACTACGACGTGGAGATCGTGGAAGCCCACCACCGGATGAAGAAGGACGCCCCCAGCGGAACGGCCCTCCAGCTTGCCCGGGTGGCCGCCGCCGCCCTGGACCGGGACCTGGAAGAAACCGGCGTCTACGCCCGCCATGGGATGATCGGCGAACGCACCCGGAAGGAGATCGGCATCCAGACCGTCCGGGCCGGAGACATCGTGGGCGAGCACACCGTGCTATTCGGGGGCATCGGCGAGCGGATCGAGCTGGTCCACCGGGCCTCGAGTCGGGACACCTTCGCCCGCGGGGCCGTCCGCGCGGCCAAGTGGGTGGTCTCCCGCCCCCCCGGCCTCTACGACATGCAGGACGTGCTCGGCCTCAAGGACTGATGGATGATGGCGTCGCAAAAGGCCCCTGGGTGGATGGCCAAGCAAAAATCGCCGAAAGCACGGCGCGGGGATGTCGAGGAATGAGGCGTACTTGAGCTGCGCCGCGATGACGAAAGCATCCGAAGCAACGCCGCCGCCCGTGCATCTTCGCGACGCCGTCACGAACCCCCTGGGATGACCCCGAGATCCACCCCTGGAGGCGCCCCTTGAAGATCGTCCGTTTCCGCCGGCCCTCCGGCGGCCCGCCCGGCTACGGCCGCATCGAGGGAGACCAGGTGGTCCCCCTGGCGGGGGACCCCTTCTCCGCCCCCGCCGACGGCGGCCCTCCGGTCCCCCTCGACGCCGTGACCCTGCTGGCCCCCTGCCGGCCCACCAAGATCGCGGCCGTGGGCCTGAACTACCGGGACCACGCCGAGGAACTCGGGATGGCGCTCCCCGACGAGCCCCTCCTCTTCCTGAAGCCCCCCTCGGCGGTGATCGGGCCCGGCGCGCCCATCGTGATCCCACCGGAGAGCCGGCGCGTGGACCACGAGGCGGAGCTCGCCGTGGTCATCGGCCGGCGGGCCCGGCGCGTCCCGCCTGAAGAGGCCGGGGCGTACATCCTCGGCTACACCTGCCTCAACGACGTCACCGCCCGGGACCTGCAACACCGGGACGTCCAGTTCACCCGGGCCAAGGGCTTCGACACCTTCTGCCCCCTGGGCCCGCATATCGAGACCGATCTCGACCCCTCCGACCTCGCGGTGGAATGCCGGGTGAACGGAGAGCGCCGCCAGGCCTCCCGGACACGCCACCTGATCCATGCCGTCCCGGAACTCGTGGCCTTCATCTCCGGGATCATGACCCTCGAGCCCGGCGACGTGATCGCCACCGGGACCCCGAGCGGCATCGGCCCGATCTCCCCCGGCGACCGGGTGGCCGTCCGGGTCGAGGGCATCGGGACCCTGGAAAACCCCGTGGCCGCCCCCGCGGCCCCTTGAACTCCGCCATCGAGGTGCAACCCATGGATATCCGCCCATCCGCCCGTCTCGCCCAGCTCCCCCCCTACCTCTTCGTGGAACTCGACCGCCTCAAGGCCGAGGCCGTGGCCCGGGGGGTGGACGTCATCGACCTCGGCATCGGGGACCCGGATCTCCCCACGCCCCGGTTCATCGTGGAACGCCTGGCCGCAGCGGCGGCCGACCCGGCCACCCACCGCTACCCCTCCTCCGCCGGTTCCGCGGCCTTCCGCGCGGCGGCCGCCGCCTGGATGGAACGGCGGTTCGGGGTCCGCCTGGACCCGGAGCGCGAGGTCACCGCCCTCATCGGTTCCAAGGAAGGGATCGCCCACTTTCCCCTGGCCTTCCTCGACCCCGGCGAGGTGGTCCTGGTCCCCACCCCGGGCTACCCCGTCTACCACATCGGGACCCTGTTCGCGGGGGGCGAGACGTACGAGCTCCCCCTGGTGGCGGGAAACGCCTTCCTGCCCGACCTCGACGCCGTGCCGGCCGACGTCCGCCGCCGCGCGCGGATCCTCTGGCTCAACTACCCGAACAACCCCACCGGGGCAGTGGCCCCGCCGGAGTTCTTCGAGCGGGTGGTGGCCTTCGCCCGGGCCAACGACATCATCGTCTGCCACGACGCCGCCTACACCGAGATGACCTACGACGGGTACCGGGCCCCGAGCTTCCTCGAGACGCCCGGCGCCCGCGAGGTGGGGATCGAGTTCCACTCCCTCTCGAAGACCTACAACATGACGGGCTGGCGGATCGGCTTCGCCGCCGGCCACCCGGACCTCGTGGCCGGCCTGCGGGCGGTGAAGTCCAACGTGGATTCCGGCCAGTTCGACGCCGTCCAGGCCGCCGCCGTGGCCGCCCTGGAGAGCGACCAGTCCTCCGTGCGGGACAACGCCGCCGTCTACGCCGAACGCCGGGACACCCTGGTGGAAGGACTCCGCCGGATCGGCATCGAGGCCCCCCTCCCCAAGGCCACCTTCTACGTCTGGGCCCGGGTGCCCGGGGAAGAAACCTCCGCCGGGTTCGCCCGCCGGCTGCTGGAAGAGGCCGGGGTGGTGGCCACCCCCGGAAACGGCTTCGGGGCCCCGGGCGAGGGCTACGTTCGGATGGCCCTCACCGTTGCACGGGAGCGGCTGGCCGAGGCCGTGGAACGGATCCGGAAGATCCTGTAGGATCCGGGAGGCGGCCCGTGTCCTCCCCCGGCCATGCGGACGCGGCCGCCGCGCCGCCCCCCCGGCGAGCCTTCGTGGGGCTCGGCGCCAACATCGGCGACCGCCGGGCCAACATCCAGGCGGCGATCCGGCGCCTCCACCGGCCGCCGGACATACGGGTCCTGCGCTGCTCCGGCCTCTACGAGACCGAGCCCGTGGACATGGCCACCCCCCACTGGTTCCTGAACGGGGTGGCGGAGATCCGGACCCGCCTCTCCCCGGAGGCGTTGCTGGAGGTCCTCATGGCGGTGGAACGGGAACTGGGACGGAACCGCGCCCTCGGCGGCGACCGCCCCCTGGACCTCGACCTCCTCTACCTGGAGGGGGTGCATCTGCGCCGGCCCGGGCTCCAGGTCCCCCATCCCCGCCTGGCCGAGCGACGCTTCGTCCTCACCCCGTGGGCCGAGCTCGCACCCGGCCTCCGGCTCCGGGCGTGGTCGGCCACCGTGGGGGAACTGCTCGCCGCCCTCCCCCCCGGTGGGCCGGTGGTCCGGCCCGCCCACCCCGCCCCGGAGGTCCCATGAGGTTCCTGCTTTTCCTGGCACTGCTCTTCGGGATCTACTACGTGGCCAAGGCCCTCTTCGGCGGGATCTCCGGCGGCGGCCGCGCCCGCCGCCGGGCGGGGCCCCGGCCCGGCGGCAACCCGCCGCCCATCACCGACGAGCTGGTCCGGGACCCGGTCTGCGGCGTCTACGTGCCCCGCCGCGACGCCCTGCGCCTCGAGCGGCAGGGCCGAACCTACCACTTCTGCAGCCGGGAATGCCGGCGGCGGTTCCGGGAGCGATCCGGGGCGGACGATCAGGGCTGAGGCGCCGGCGCCCTCAGGCCCGGCGCCCGGACCACCGGTCGAGGATGGCCCCCACGAGCTCCGTGGTGGCCACCATGTCCGAAAGCCGGATGGACTCGGCCGTGGTGTGGACATCCGCCATCCCGATGCCCAGGATGACCGTGGAGAGCCCCTTGCCGCAGAGGACGTTGGCGTCGCTGCCGCCGCCCGTCCGGTGGAGCCGGAGGGGGCGGCCGAGCCCCGCGGCCGCCTCGAGGGCCGTCCGGACCACCGGGGCGTCCTCCGGGACGTGGAGCAGGGGATAGTCGTCGCGGACCTCGGTCTGCACCCGGGGAAGCGGGGGATCCGCCCCCGGCGGCGCGGGCCGCGCCCCGGCCTCCAGGACCGGCCCATGGAAGGCGGCCAGGACGGCATCCTGGACCTCGCGGAGGCGGGCCGGGTCGTGGCTCCGGACCTCCCCCTCGATCACCACCTCCTCGGGCACGATGTTGGTGGCGGCGCCGCCCCGGATGACGCCCACGTTGGCCGTGGTCTCCGGGTCGATCCGGCCCGTCGGGACCCGGACGAGGGCCTCGGCGGCGACCCGGATGGCGTTGATCCCCGCCTCCGGGTTGAGGCCGGCGTGGGCGGAGCGGCCCAGGACGCGGGCCGTGTAGCGGATGGCGGCCGGGGCGCGGTTGATGAGGAGGTCGGTGTCGGTGGAATCGAGGGCATAGCCGGCACGGGCCCGGAGCAGCTCCGGGTCCAGGGCCTTGGCGCCCAGGAGCCCGATCTCCTCGCACACCGTGAAGAGAAACTCCACGGGGGGATGGGGTGCCCCCCGTTCCCGGAGGCACCGAACGGCCTCCGCCAGGCAAGCCACCGCCGCCTTGTCGTCGGCGCCGAGCACCGTGGTGCCGTCGCTCCGGAAGACACCGTCCTCGAAGCGGACGCGCACCCCCCGGCCGGGCTCCACGGTGTCGAGGTGGGCGCAGAAGAAGGGCGGCGGCACGGAAAGCGCCCCGGGGACCCGGACCACGAGGTTGCCGCTCTGGGAGCCGGTGGCGGACCGGGTCTCGTCTTCCTCCACCTCCGCCCCCAACGCCTCGAAGGTCCGGCGCACCAGGGCCGCCACGGCCCCTTCCTCCCGGGAGGGACTGTCCACCGAGACGAGCTCGGTGAAGGTCCGGGCGAGGCGGTCCGGGTCGACCCGGAGGGGACGGCTGGCCGGGGCCGAGTCCATGCGACTACTCCACGCCCAAGAGGGACAACAGGGTGGACTCCGCGGCGAGCCTCGCCCCCACGTACTCCGCGTGGTAGGCCTTGTTGTCCTCTGGCGAAAGGTATCCCAACTCCACCAGGATCTGCCCCGGGGTGGCGGCGAGGCGCTCCTGGACGGCCATGGCCTCGGCCACCTGGCCGGGCTTGAGGAGGCCGAGGTCCACGGCGGTGTCGCCGAAGCGAAGCTTGCGCTCCTTCATCTCCCGGAGGACGCGGATGAGGTCGCGCCACTCGAGGAAGCCCCGGCAGAGGGCGATGGTCCCGATGTGGAGGTCGAGGTCCTTCTGGATGAGCCGGGCCTCCCGGGCCTGGTCTTCGGAGATGGCCTTCCGATCCACGAGGTAACGAAGGTATCCCTTCGGCCGAAGATCCGGTCGCTCCCCGACGAGGAGCGCCTCGAAGATCCGCCGGACCCCATCGACCCGGCAGGCCTCGTTGTGAAAGTCGCCGCAGGCCCCGCACACATCCCGCACGAGGACGGCGAAGGCGGCCTCCACCGCGGACCGGTCGCCGGGGGCCAGCTCCGGCAGCCGCGGAAGATCCGGAAGCGCCTCCGCCGCCTGCCAGACGTCGCACCCGTTCCGGTAGAAACGCGCCAGCTCCCGCTCGGCCATCCCGAGCAGTCGGAAGGCCTCGTCCCGGCGGCCCTCCGCCGCCCCCTCCGCCACCAGCCCATGGATCCCCTTCCAGGCCTTGAAGACGTCCCTATGCGAGATGCGGATCATACCGACCTCCAGGCGGCACGGTCTCGGGCCCTCGGGCCCCGCCTGGTTATCTTATCTGCCCGTCCGGCCGCGGGCATGAATGGAGCGGCGCCGTCACCCCCGGGCCGCTGCCCGCTCCCGCTTCCCGGCGCGCCCGGCCGGGCGTCGGCGCCGTTTCCCGGGAGGGCCCCACGGCGGCGGCCCCAGGGCCAGCTCCAGGACCTCGTCCATGTGCCGCACGGTCCGGAAATCGATGTGCCGCCGGACGTGGGGCGGGATCTCCTCGAGGTCCCGCTCGTTCTGCTCCGGGATGATCACCACCGGGATGTCCGCCCGGAGGGCCGCCAGGGCCTTCTCCTTGAGCCCCCCGATGGGCAGCACCCGGCCCCGCAGGGTGATCTCCCCCGTCATGGCCACGTCCCGGTTGACCGGGTGCTCCAGGAGGGCCGAGACCAGGGCGGTGGTCATGGTCACGCCGGCCGAGGGCCCATCCTTGGGGATGGCCCCGGAGGGGACGTGGATGTGGATGTCGCTCTCGTCGAAGAGGTCGGGATCGAGGCCGAAGCGCTCCGCCCGGCTCCGGGCGTAGCTCACCGCCGCCTGGGCGGACTCCCGCATCACCTCGCCGAGGAGCCCCGTGAGGGTGACGTTCCCCTTGCCCTTCATCACGGTGACCTCCACCTGGAGCATCTCGCCCCCGTAGGGCGTCCAGGCCAGCCCGTTGGCCACCCCGACCTGGCTCTCCTCCTTGAGGAACTCGGGGAGATATCGGGGAATCCCCAGGTACTTGTGGAGGTTGCCCCGGGTCACCCGGAAGGTGCCCGTGCCCTCCTCGGCGATCCGCCGGGCCACCTTCCGGCAGATGGCGCCGATCTGCCGCTCCAGCTCCCGGAGCCCGGCCTCCTGGGTGTACTCCTCGATGATGAGGTCCAGGGCCGAGTCGGAGATCTCGAGCTGTGCCTTCTTGAGACCGTGTTCCCGGAGCTGGCGGGGGATGAGGTAGCGCCGGGCGATGGCCCGCTTCTCGTCGGCGGTGTAGCCGGCCAGGGTGATGACCTCCAGCCGGTCGAGCAACGCCGAGGGGATGGTGTCCGTCACGTTGGCGGTGAGCACGAAGAGGACCCCGGAGAGGTCGAAGGGGACGTCCAGGTAGTGGTCGCTGAAGGCCACGTTCTGCTCGGGATCCAGGACCTCGAGCAGGGCCGCCGCCGGGTCCCCGCGGAAGTCCGCCCCGATCTTGTCCACCTCGTCCATCATGAAGACGGGGTTGTTGCTGCCGGCCCGCTTGAGCCCCTGGATGATCCGGCCGGGAAGCGCCCCGATGTAGGTCCGGCGGTGGCCGCGGATCTCCGCCTCGTCGCGGACGCCGCCCAGGGAGACCCGGACGAACTTGCGCCCCAGGGCCCGGGCGATGGAACGGCCCAGGGAGGTCTTGCCCACCCCGGGGGGCCCCACGAAGCAGAGGATGGGTCCCTTGGCTCCCGGGTTGAGCTTCCGGACGGCGATGTACTCGAGGATCCGGTCCTTGACCTTGTCGAGGTCGTAGTGGTCCTCGTCCAGGACGGCCTTGGCGGCCCGGACGTCGAGCTTGTCCCGCGTCCGCCGCGACCAGGGCAGCTCCGTCAGCCAGTCGAGGTAGGTCCGGACCATGGAGGTCTCGGCCGCCTCCGGGTGCATCCCTTCCAGGCGCTGGAGCTGCTTCAGGGCCTCCTTCTCCACGTCGGGGGGCATCTTGGCCCGGCGGATCCGCTCCCGGAACTCCTCGAGCTCCTCGTCCTTTTCGTCGATCTCGCCGAGCTCGCGCTTGATGGCCCGGAGCTGTTCCCGCAGGAAGTACTCCCGCTGGGTGCGGGTCATCTCCTCCTTGGCGTCGGACTGGATCTTGGCCTGGACGGTGGAGACCTCGAGCTCCCGGGCGAGCAGCCCGTTGACGCGGTGGAGCCGCCGGACCGGGTCCTCGAGTTCCAGGAGCTCCTGGGCCTCGGCCACCTTGAGCTGGAGGTTCGAGGCCACGATGTCCGCGAGCCGCCCCGGCTCGTCCACGTTGTTCAGGATGGAGCCGACCTCCGGGGTGAGCACCCCCTTGAGCGAGAGGAGCTTTTCGGCCTGCTCCCGGACGTTCCGGATCACCGCCTCCAGCTCCACGCTCGTCTCCCCGGGCCCCTCTTCCCGGAGCGGGGCCACCCTCACCCGGAAGTGGGGCCGCTCCTGGACGACGGCCTCGATCCGGCCCCTCGCCAGGGCCTGGGCCAGGATCTTGAGCCGCCCGTCCGGGAGCTGGAGGGTCCGCATGATCATGGCCACCACCCCGACCCCGTAGAGATCCCGGGCCGCGGGCCGTTCCTCCCGCCCGTCCCGCTGGGCGACGAGGAAGAGGAGGCGGTCCCCGGCCAGGGCCTCGTTCACCGCGGCCACGGAGGCCTCCCGCCCCACGAAGAGCGGGAGGATCATGGCGGGGAAGACCACCACGTCCCGGACCGCCATGAGCGGGAGGACCTCGGGGATCTCCACGGATTCCTGCTCGTCGAAATCGATTCCGCCGTTGACGGTGTCGTCCATGTCCATGTCGCTGTCTCCCCGGGGCTCAGGCCCCGTCCCCGCCGCCCCGCCGGTGGCAGGCCACCCAGTGCCCCTCGCCCACGAGGCGCCGGGCGGGCGGGCGGGCGGTACAGCCCGGGTCGGCCTCCGGGCACCGGGGGGCGAAGGCGCAGCCCGCCCCGGCCGCCCCCGGCGCCTCGGGCGGCACCGCCGCCCTCCCCGTGCCCCGGCGGGCCGGGTCCGGCAACGGGACCGAGGCGAGCAGCGCCTCCGTGTAGGGATGGTGCGGCACCGAGGCGCCGCCGCCGAGGAAGGCCGCCCTGGGCATCATTTCGATGATCCGCCCACGATACATCACCGCCACCCGATGGGCCACGAACTGGACCACGGGGAGGTCGTGGGAGATGAAGAGGTAGGTGAGCCCCCGGCGTTCCTGGAGGTCCAGGAGCAGGTTGAGCATCTGGGCCTGGATGGAGACGTCCAGGGCCGAGGTGGGCTCGTCGGCCACGAGGCACCGGGGCGCCACCATGAGGGCCCGGGCCAGGCCGATCCGCTGGCGCTGCCCCCCGCTGAACTCGTGCGGGTAGCGGTCCATGGCCCCCGGGTCGAGCCCCACCTCGGCCAGCGCCGCGGCCACCCGCCGGCGTTCCTCGTCCCGGCCGCAGATCCGGTGGATGCGAAGCGGCTCGCGGAGCACCTGGAAGACGGTCTTCTTGGGGTTGAGGGAGGAGTGCGGATCCTGGAAGATCATCTGGGCGCGACGGCGGAAGGCCAGGAGATCCGCCCCCCGGAGACCGGCGACGTCGCGCCCCTCGAAGCGGACCCGGCCGTCGTCCGGGGCCTCGAGGCCCAGGGCGACCCGGGCGAGGGTGGACTTCCCGCACCCGCTCTCCCCCACGAGGCCCAGGATCTCGCCCTCCCGGAGCTCGAGATCCACGTCGGCCAGGGCGGTGAGCCAGCCGGAGCGCCCGGCGAACCCCTGCCGGACGCGGTAGCGCCGGGTGACGCCGGCCAGCTCCCAGAGGACCCGGCCCATCAGCCCTCGAAGAGCGGCCGGCCCGTCATGTCGGCCGGCTGCGCAAGCCCCATGACGGCGAGGGCCGTGGGGGCCACGTCGGCGAGGATCCCCCGCCGGAGCCGCCGATCGCGGCGGATGTCGTCCACCAGGTAGAAGGGAACGGGGGACATGGTGTGGGCCGTGGCCGCCCCGCCCCCGGGGGCGAGCATGACCTCGGCGTTTCCGTGGTCGGCGGTGATGAGGGCGGCCCCGCCCCCCGCCCGCCACGCCTCGGTGATGCGGCCCACGCACTCGTCCACCACCTCGCAGGCCCGCACCGCCGCCTCGAAGACCCCGGTGTGGCCCACCATGTCGCCGTTGGCGAAGTTCACCACCACCAGGCCGTAGCGCCCCCCGGCGGTCCGCTCCAGGACCGCCTCGGCCACGCCCCGGGCGCTCATCTCCGGCTTGAGGTCATAGGTCGCCACCTCCCGGGGCGAGGGGACCAGGACGCGGTCTTCCCCCGGGAAGGGCTGCTCCTCGCCGCCGTTGAAGAAGTAGGTCACGTGGGCGTACTTCTCCGTCTCGGCCACCCGGAGCTGGGGGATGCCCGCCTCGCTCACCACCTGGCCGAGGATGCGGTCGAGGTGCTGGGGCGGAAAGGCGGCCGGCAGGTCGAAGTGCTCGTCGTAGCGGGTGAGGGTCACGAAGGTGGCCAGCCGCGGCCGGTCGGCCACGTCGAACTCGCTGAAGCCCGGCTCGGTGAAGGCACGCGTGAGCTGCCGCGCCCGGTCCGCCCGGAAGTTGAAGAAGATCACCGCGTCGCCGTCCGCCACCCGGGGAAGCGGCATCCCGTCGGGCTCCGCGAGCACCACGGGCCGGACGAACTCGTCGGTCTCCCCCGCCTGGTAGGCGGCCTCCAGGGCGGCCACGGGGTCCGTCGCCCGGCGCCCCTCGCCCCGGACCAGGGCCGCGTAGGCCCGCTGGACCCGGTCCCAGCGCCGGTCCCGGTCCATGGCGTAGTAGCGGCCCACCAGGGTGCCGATGCGGCCGCAGCCGACGGCGGCCATCTCGTCGAGGAGGCGCCGCACGTGGCCGGCGCCGCTGGTGGGGAGGGTGTCCCGGCCGTCGAGGAAGGCGTGCACCACCACCCGGGGGAGCCCCGCGTCGCGGGCGAGCCGCAGCAGGGCGAAGAGGTGCTCCATCTGGCTGTGGACTCCGCCGTCGGAGACCAGGCCGAGGAGGTGCAGCGTCCCGCCAGCCTCCCGGGCCCGGTGCACGGCCTCGAGCAGGACCTCGTTCCGAAAGAAGGACCCATCGGCGATGGCCTTGTCGATCCGGGTCAGCTCCTGGTAGACGATGCGCCCGGCGCCGAGGTTCAGGTGCCCCACCTCGGAGTTTCCCATCTGCCCGGCCGGCAGCCCCACCGCCTCGCCCGAGGCCTCGAGCAGGGTGAAGGGATAGTCCCGGCCGTAACGATCGAGGTTGGGCGTGGCGGCCAGGCGGATGGCGTTGCCCTCCGCCTCCTCCCGCCAGCCCCAGCCGTCCATGATGACGAGGAGCACGGGACGGCCGGGGACCGCCCCCGCCGAAAAGGTATCGTGTGCCATGGATGCCTCCGGTGGATCGTTCGGGGCCGGGGGCTCAGTCCCCGGCGGCGGCGCCGCCCGGGGTCCCGAGGTCCAGCCGCGGCGCCTCCCGCCACAGGCCCTCGAGGTCGTAGAAGCGCCGGACCGGCTCGTAGAAGAGGTGCACCACCACCTCGTCGTAGTCCAGGAGCACCCACTGCCCCTCGGCCTCGCCCTCCACGCCGAGGCAGCGGGCGCCCCGGGCCTCGAGGGCCTGTTGGATCTTGTCCACCATGCCCTGGACGTGCCGGGTGGAGCGCCCCTGGCCGATCACGAAGAAGTCGGCCACCGAGGACCGCCCGCGCACGTCCAGAACCACCACGTCTTCCCCCTTGTTGTCGGCCACCTGCGCCGCCGCGAAGCGGGCCAGCGCCTCCTCGCGGAGCAGGGGCTCCGGGGCGGGGGTCGTCTCGGTCTTCGTTCGTGTCATGGATGTCGAACCCGCAACAAGTCCAAGATAAGCCGCCTCCCAAAATGAGCCGCCTCGGCCGGAAACGCCGGGGCGGCGCCGTCATGGATGGGCCGGGCCCTCCGGGAGGCCGGGGCCGTCCCCGGCGCGGTAGAGCCCGTTGTCTTCAATATAACGAAGGACAGGCCCAGGGACGAGGTAGCGGATGGAGCGCCCCGCCGCGAGCCGCCGCCGGATGTCCGTCCCGGAGACGGAAAGGCGCGTCACCGGGAGCAGCCGGACCCCCCCTTCCCCCGCCGCCTCGAACCGGTCCGGGCCCGCCGGCCGGTGGAGCGGAAAGGCCCGGGCGATCACGGCCGCCACCCGCTCCCGGTCCGCCTCGCGGCCCATCACCACGAGGTCCGCGTACCGGGTCAGCCGCCGGTAGTCCTTCCAGCTCTCGATGTCGCAGAAGGCATCGTCGCCCAGGATGAAGAAGAAGCGGGGGCCGGGGCCGAGCCCGGCCCGGAGCCCCGCCAGCGTCTCCACGGAGAAGGACGGCCCGGACCGCTCCGCCTCCACGGCCGAGGCCACGAGGTGCCCCACCCCCGCCACGGCCCGTTCCACCATGGCCAGGCGGTGGCCGAAGGGGGTGAGGTCGCCCCGGCGCTTGTGGGGGGGCAGGAAGGCGGGAACGAAGCGGACCTCGTCGAGCCCGAGGGCCTCCCAGACCTCTTCCCCCGCGCGCAGGTGGCCGATGTGGATGGGATCGAAGGTGCCCCCGAAAAGGCCGATCCGCATCCTACTGCCTCACCTGGCCGTCCCCGAAGGCGATGAACTTGGTGGTGGTGAGCTCCTCGAGCCCCATGGGCCCGTAGGCATGGAGCTTGGAAGTGCTGATCCCGATCTCGGCCCCGAGCCCGAGCTGGCCGCCGTCGTTGAAACGGGTGGAGGCGTTCACCAGGACCAGGGAGGCGTCCACCTCCCGGAGGAACCTCATGGCCCTGGCGTAGTCGCGGGTCACGATGGCCTCGGTGTGGTTGGAGCCGTAGCGGGCGATGTAATCCATGGCCTCGTCCATGGAGTCCACCACCCGGACGGCCAGCACGAGATCCAGGAACTCCCGGCCCCAGTCCTCCTCCACGGCGGCGACCGCCTCGGGGACGATGGCGCAGGTCCGGGGGCACCCCCGCATCTCGACGCCGGCCTCCCGGAAATCCGCCGCCATGGCGGGGAGAAAGGCCTCCGCCGCCTCGCGGTGGACCAGCATCCCCTCCATGGCGTTACAGACACCCGGCCGCTGGACCTTGGCGTTGAAGCAGATCCGACGGGCCATCTCGAGATCGGCCCCGCGGTCCACGTAGACGTGGCAGACCCCCTTGTAGTGCTTGAGCACCGGGATCCGGGAATTCTCCACCACGAACCGGATGAGCCCCTCCCCGCCCCGCGGGATGACGAGGTCCAGGTCGTCCTCCAGGCGGAGCAGCTCCAGGACCGCCGCCCGGTCCGTCACCGGCACCACCTGGACGGCGTCGCCGGGGACCCCGCAGGCCGCCAGGGCCTCCTGGAGGATCTCGGCCAGGGCCAGGTTGGAATGGATGGCGTCGGAACCGCCGCGCAGGATCACGGCGTTGCCCGCCTTGAGGCACAGGGCGGCGGCGTCGATGGTGACGTTGGGGCGGGATTCGTAGATCATCCCGATGACCCCGAGGGGGATCCGAACCCGGCCCACGGTGAGGCCGTTGGGCCGGCGCCAGAGGCGCGGGCTCTCCCCCACCGGGTCCGGGAGGGCCGCCACCTCCCTGAGCCCCTGGACCATGGAGTCGATCACCCGGTCCGAGAGGGTGAGCCGGTCCACGAAGGCCCCGGAGAGGCCCTTTCCGCGGGCCGCCGCGAGGTCCTTCTCGTTGGCCGCCCGGATGCGGTCCTTCGCCTCCACAAGCCGCTCCGCCGTCCGGAGGAGGACCTCGTCCTTCACCGCGGTGGAGAGCCCGGCCACCCGCCGGGCCGCGGCCCGGGCCCGCCGGCCCATGTCCGCCACTATGGCTGCCACGTCGTTCATGCCGTCGCTCCTTCCTCCCGCCGCCCGCGATCCCTCTCCGGCCGCGGGCGGCTTGTCACAAGAGCACCATGTTGTCCCGGTGGATCACCTCCGGGGCACCGGGATAGCCGATTTTTTCACAGATCTCCCCGGTCTGGCAACCGAGGATCTTCCGGAGCTCCCCGGACCCGTAGTTGGTGAGTCCCACCGCCACCTCCTCGCCGCCGGGCCCGAGGCAGACCACGCAGGCCCCGGCCTCGAACTCGCCCTCCACCGCCCGCACCCCGGCGGGCAGCAGGCTCCGGCCCATCTCCGTGAGGGCCCGCGCCGCCCCGGCGTCGATCCGGACGGCCCCCTCCCGGGCGAGCGCCATGGCGATCCAGGGCTTGCGCCCGGCCAGGGCCCGGCCCGGCCGCGGGTGGAAGAAGGTCCCGACGTCCTCCCCGGCGAAGATCCGCCCGAGGACGTCGGGGGTCCGTCCCCCGGCCACCACCACCGGCACCCCAGAGGCCGTCACCATGCGGGCGGCGGCGATCTTGGAGTGCATGCCCCCCCGCCCCGCGCGGCCCGGCCGCGGGCTGGCCAGCGCCGCCACCCCGTCGTCGATCTTGGCGACTTCCGGGATGCGGGCCGCGCCGGGGTCGTCCGCGGGATCCCGGTCGTAGAGCCCGTCGATGTCGCTCAGGCAGACCAGGAAGTCCGCCTCGACGAGGTGCACGATGAGGGCGGCCAGGGCGTCGTTGTCGGTGAACTGGATCTCCTCGGTGGCCACCGTGTCGTTCTCGTTGATCACCGGCACGACCCCCCACTGGAGGAGGGTCTGGAGGGTGTTTCGGGCGTTGAGGTAACGGCGGCGGGCGACGAGGCCGTCCCGGGTGAGCAGGATCTGGGCCACCCGGATGTCGAAGCGGTCGAAGGCCTCCTCGTAGGCACGGATGAGCCGCCCTTGGCCCACGGCGGCCAGGGCCTGCTTCTCGGGCACGGTGCGGGGCGGAGGGAGATGGGCCATCTTGCGGCGGCCGGCCGCTATGGCCCCGGAGGAAACCAGGGTGAGACGCCGGCCGGATGCCCGGAGGGCCGCCACCTGCCGGCACAGGTCGCCCAGCACCTGGAGATCGAGCCCGTCGGCGGCGGTGAGGACGGCGCTGCCCACCTTGACCACCACGTTTCGGGCGCGGCCCGCGGCCGCCTTCCGGTTCACGCCCCCGGTTTCCATACCGCCTCCTCTCCGGCCCCTTCCCCCCGGGCCGCCTCGGCCCGCGCCACCTCGGCGTAGAGGGCCTCCAGCAACCCCGGCAGGCCCTCCCCCGTGGCGGCGGAGACGAGAAAGGTCCCCTCTCCGGCGAAGGCGCCCTTCACCGCCTCCCGGTCCGCCGGCGCGAGGAGGTCCACCTTGTTGAGGGCCACCATGCCGGGTTTCCGGTCGAGCCCGGCCCCGTAGGCCGCCATCTCGGCGCGCACGGTCTCGTAGGCCCGGCGGGCCGCCTCCGGCCCCTCCGAGGCATCCATCACGTGGAGGAGCACCCGGGTCCGTTCCACGTGGCGGAGGAAATCGAGCCCCATCCCCAGGCCCCGGTGCGCGCCCTCGATGAGCCCGGGGATGTCCGCCGCCACGAGGCTCCGGCCGCCGGGGAGGGTCACCACCCCGAGGCAGGGCCGCAGCGTGGTGAAGGGGTAGGCCGCCACCTTTGGCCGGGCCGCCGAGATCCGGGAGAGCAGGGTGGACTTGCCGGCGTTGGGCAACCCCACCAGGCCCACCTCGGCCAGCAGCTTGAGCTCGAGGCGCAGCCGGCGCTCCTCGCCGGGAAGGCCCGGCTGGGCGTAGCGGGGCGCCTGGCGGGTGGCGGTGGCGAACCGGGCGTTGCCCCGCCCGCCGCGCCCGCCCCGGGCCGCCACCCAGGTCTCCCCGGGCCGGGTGAGGTCGCGGAGCACGAGCCCCGTGGCCTCGTCGATCACCACGGTGCCCGGGGGCACCCGGACCACGAGGTCGGCGCCGCTCTTCCCGTGCTGGTTCTTTCCGCGACCGGGTGCCCCTCGGGGTGCGAAGAACCGGCGGCGGTAGCGGAAGGGCTGAAGGGTGTTGAGCCCGGGGTCGACCCGGAAGACCACGCTGCCGCCGTCGCCCCCGTCACCGCCGTCGGGCCCGCCCTTGGGGACGTAGCGCTCCCGCCGAAAGCTCACGCATCCCGCCCCGCCGTCCCCGGCCTTCACGTGGATACTGGCCTGGTCGACGAAGTCCATGGGGGATGCGCCCGCACGGCCCGGCCGGCGGGATTCCGGCGGCGGGCGCCGCCTTTCAGGAAGCTGCGGAATCGGCGGGATAGACGCTGACGCGCTGGCGGTTGCGGACCGTCTCGAAGCGGACGATGCCGTCGATCTTGGCAAAGAGGGTGTAGTCCTTGCCCATGCCCACGTTGCGGCCCGGGTGGAAGCGGGTCCCGAGCTGGCGGACCAGGATGTTGCCGGCCCGGACCGCCTGGCCGCCGAAACGCTTGACGCCGCGCCGCTGGCCGACGCTGTCGCGCCCGTTCCTCGAACTGCCGCCTGCCTTCTTGTGCGCCATGGTGACTGCTCCTTCGTCGCGCCGCGCACGGCCCGTGCCGGCTAGGCGCTGATCTCCTGGATCTCGATGGCGGTGTAGGCCTGCCGGTGCCCCTTCTTCACCTTGTAGCCCTGGCGCCGCTTCTTCTTGAAGACGATGACCTTGGGGTGGCGGCCGTGCTCCACCACCCGGGCCTTGACCCGGGCGGCCTCCACCAGGGGGGTGCCCACCTTGACGTCGGCGCCGTCGGCCACCAGGAGCACCTCGGGGATCTCGAGCTCGGCGCCCACCTCGGCGTCGAGCTTCTCCACCCGGAGCACCTCGCCCGGGGAGACCTTGTATTGCTTGCCGCCGGTCTGGATCACAGCGTACATGATCGCCTCCATGCTTTCCGAAATCGGGTAACGGGTAAAAATAGCATGGTCCGCCGGCGTGTCAAGGCGCAGAGAGCCGGCCCGCCCTTCCGAATGCCGGGGAAAGGCCCGGGCCGGCGGCCGGGGGCCGTGTTGACAAGCCTCCGGCGGGTCATTTAAGATGCGCCCGTCCAGAGGCGCGGGCGATTAGCTCAGTTGGATAGAGCGTTGGCCTCCGGAGCCAAAGGTCGGGCGTTCGAGTCGCCCATCGCCCGCCATCTTCCCTTTCACCCCCCGAGATCACGCCCCGCCTTCACGAGCCGGCCGCATCCGCGGCGGCGGCCGGTGCCGGCCGGTACTCCGGTACCAGGGCGCGGAGGGCGCCGCGGATCTCGTCCGGGCCGCCCCGCCGCATCACCGCCTCGAGCCGTTTCAGCCCGGCCTGGCACCAGGCCCAATCCACCTCTCGGCTCCGCGCGAGCAGGATCTTCGGGTGGGCGGTGGCCGCCAGGTGCTCGTCGGGGTGGAGGAGTTCCTCGTAGAGCTTTTCCCCGGGCCGAAGCCCGGTGTAGACGATGGGGATGTCCCGGTCGGGCTCGAGGCCGGAGAGCCGGATCACCTGCTCGGCCAGCTCCCGGATCTTCACCGGCTCCCCCATGTCCAGGACGAAGATCTCGCCGCCCCGCCCGAGGGCGGTGGCCTGGAGCACCAGCTGGGAGGCCTCGGGGATGGTCATGAAGTAGCGCTCGATCTCCGGGTGGGTCACGGTGACCGGCCCGCCCCGGGCCACCTGCCGCTGGAAGAGCGGCACCACCGAGCCGGAGGAGCCCAGGACGTTGCCGAACCGGGTGGTGATGAAGGCGGTCCGGGACCGCGCGTCGAGGTTCTGGCAGAAGATCTCCGCCACGCGCTTGGTGGCGCCCATGACGTTGGCGGGGTTGACCGCCTTGTCGGTGGAGACCATGACGAACTTCTCCACGCCGAAGGCGTCGGCGGTCTCCGCCAGGGTCCGGGTGCCGAAGACGTTGGTGGCCACCCCGGCGGCGGGGTTGAGCTCCACCAGGGGGACGTGCTTGTAGGCGGCGGCGTGGAAGACCACCTGGGGCCGCTCCCGGTCGAAGACGGCCTCCAGGGCGGCCCGGTCCCGGATGTCCGCCAGGACGGCGGAAAACGGCGCCGCCCCGTCCATGGCCCCGATCTCCATCTCGATCCGGTAGAGGGCGTATTCCCCGGCGTCCAGCAGGACGAGGCGGGCCGGGGAAAGGCGCGCGATCTGGCGGCAGAGTTCCCCGCCGATGCTCCCCCCGGCGCCGGTGACCAGGATGCGGCGCCCCTCCACCTCGGCCCGGATGGCCGCCCAGTCGAGCTGCACCGGGTCCCGGCCGAGGAGGTCCTCCACCGTGACCTCGCGGAGGGCGGAGACCGTCACCTGGCCGGCCATGAGGTCATGGAGGGAAGGCAACGTCCGGTAGGGAAGCCCGGTCTCCCGGCAAAGCTCGGTGAGGCGGCGGAGGGTCCGCCGGCCCGCAGACGGGATGGCGAGGAGGACCATCTCGGCCCCCAGCTCCCGGGCGATCTCCGGGAGATCCCGGGTCCGCCCCAGGACCCGCACGCCGAGGATCTCGCGGCCGACCTTGCCGCGGTCGTCGTCGAGGAACCCCACGGGCCGGTAGGGGCCGCCCTGCTGGCGGAGCATGTCGCGGACGAGTTGCTCGCCCGCCTGCCCGGCGCCCACCACCAGGGTCCGGAGGCCCGCTCCGGCGCCGGGGAGCCCTTCCCGGAGGAGGCGGTAGAGGAACCGCCCGCCCCCCAGGAAGAAGACGACGAGGAGGAAGTCGAGCGGAAGGATGGAGCGCGGGAGATAGGCGAGGCGGTCCCAGGAGAAGAGGAGGCCGAGCAGCAGGAAGTTGGCGGTGGCCCCGCCGGCGAGGATCTTCAGGAGATCCGGGACGGAGACGAAGCGGATCACCATGCGGTGAAGACCCCAGGCCCGGAACACCAGGAGCTGGACGGCCAGCACCAGGGGCCAGAGGTGCGCGGCATAGCGCCAGTGGTGGGCGGGGATCGCAAAGCCGAACCGGAGCCAGTAGGCGCCGAACCAGGCCGCCGTGAGCGCCAGGGCGTCGTGCAGGAAGAGCGCCGCCCGGACGAGGCGCACCCGGTGGCGGACGAAGAGGTGCCGCCAGGTCCGGCCGTTCATGCCCCTCTCCGGGCGAGGCGGACCAGGGTCCGGAGGATCAGCCGAAGGTCCGTCACCATGTTGTGTTCCTCCGCGTAACGGCGGTAGAGGGCGATCTTCCGGGGCAGCACCTCCCGGACGTAGGCCGCCTCCGGGTCAGGATACCCCGCCAAAAGCGATTCTTCATCCACGAACTCCAGGGCGGCGAAGTCCGTCAGCCCCTGTGCACCCGGCGAATCACGGCGGCCACCCGGTCGATCTCCGCCTCCCCCATGGCCGTCCCCGAGGGCAGGCACAACCCTCTCCGGAAGAGATCCTCGCTCACCCCGCCCCCCACGACCCGGCAATGCCGAAACACCGGCTGAAGATGCATGGGTTTCCAGACCGGGCGGGCTTCGATGTTGTGCTCTTCCAGGGCCGCACGAACCACCTCGCGGTCGGCGCCGAAGGCCGCCGGGTCGACCAGGATGACGGTCAACCACCGGGTGCATCTCCCGTAACCGGCCTCGGGCATGAAGGTGATGCCGGGCAGGTCTCCCAGTGCCGCCCGGTAGGCCTCGAAGATCCACCGCTTCTTCCGGACGCGGTCCTCGAGGACCCGGAGCTGACCTCTTCCCACCGCCGCCAGCAGATTGCTCAGGCGATAGTTGTAGCCCAGCCGGCTATGTTCGTAGTGCGGCGCCGGGTCCCTGGCCTGCTGGGCGAGGAACCGAGCCTCCTCCACCAGGGCCGGGTCGTCCGAAGCCAACATGCCGCCACCGGACGTCGTGATGATCTTGTTGCCATTGAAGGAAAATGCCGCCGCCTGGGCCCCCTTGCCCGCGTGGCGCCCCCTGTAACGGGTGCCCACGGCCTCGGCGGAATCCGTCACCACCGGGATCTCGTGGGTGCGGCAAAGCTCCAGGATCCGGTCGAGGTCGCAGGCTTGCCCGTAGATGTCGGTCGGCACCACCGCCCGGGGGAGGCGCCGGCCTCGCCGGCGCCGCTCCTCCAGCTCCTCGGCCAGGAGTGCGGGATCCATGTTCCATGTGGCCGGATCGGAATCGAGGAAGACGGGGACCGCCCCCTGGTAGACGACGGGGGTGACGCTCCCGATGAAGGTAAGGTCCGAGACCAGGACCTCGTCCCCCGGCCCCACGCCTAAGAGGCGCATGGCCAGGTGCAGGGCCGCCGTGCCGCTGCTCACCGCGGCGGCGGCGGCCATGCCCGTATAGGCCGCGAATTCCGCCTCGAAAGCCTCCACCATGGGGCCCACGGGCGCGATGAAGTTGGAGGCGAAGGCCTCCCGGACCAGGTCCAACTCGGCTCCGCCCATATGGGGCGGGGAAAGGTAGAGCCGGGGAGGCTTCTCGTCGTTCATCCGGCCGCACACCTCACGGGCGCTTCTTGATCACCCGGGCCGGCACCCCGACCGCCACCGAGTTGGCCGGGACATCCGACTTGACGAAACTGAAGGCCCCGATGACGGCGTTCTCCCCGATGGTGACCCCCGGCATGATGACGCTGTGGGTACCGACCCGGCATCCCCGGGCGAGCCGGACCCGTCCTTCGCGGCCGTCGATGGTGGAGACCGAGTAGATGGAGCAGTGCGACCCCACCTGGACCTCATCCTCGATGATGACCCCGTTCTTCGCATTGATATAGGTGAAGGCCCCGATGTCCGTCCGCCGCCCCAGCTGGAACCCGTCGGGATGCCGAACGATCCAGTGGTACTTGGTCGGGACGCCGTCCTCGATCTCCGGGTATGTCCACTCGGCGAACCGGTCGCCTGGATCTTTGCCGCCCATCCGCTCGCCCACTCTCACCCTGACCGGGAGCCCTTGAAACGCTCGGCCGTGGCGCATCCCGGCTGGTTTATGCCCCTGCCCTTCACCACCTGGGCCAGGGTCAGGAAGAGGATCTTGAGATCCAGCCAGAGGCTCCGGTTGTCCACGTACCAGACGTCCAGCCGGAACTTTTCCTCCCACGATATGGCATTTCGGCCGTTCACCTGGGCCCACCCCGTGATGCCGGGGCGGACCTCGTGGCGCCGCATCTGCTCAGGAGTATAGAGCCTGAGGTATTCCATGAGCAACGGCCGGGGGCCGACCAGACTCATTTCTCCCTTGAGCACGTTGAACAACTCCGGCAATTCGTCCAGGCTGGTCCGCCGCAGAAAACGCCCGAGGCGTGTCAGGCGCTGCTCGTCGGGGAGGAGGTTCCCCCGGGCGTCCCGGGCATCGGTCATGGTCCGGAACTTGTAGAGAACGAAGGGCCGGCCGTGCAGCCCCGGCCGCACCTGGCGGAAGAACACCGGGGCGCCGAGGAAGATGCGCACCATCAAGGCCACCGCCGCCATGACCGGCAGGAGGAACAGGCAAGCGGCCGTGGCCAGCGCCAGGTCCAGGATCCGTTTCATCCGGCAAGCCCCATGGTTTCGAGGATCACCGCGTTCACCTTGTGGACGTCGTACCTCTCCTCAGCCAGGCGGCGGCCCTCCCGCCCCATGCAATCTGCCAGTTCCGGTTGCTCGACGAACCGCAGGCAAGCCGCCGCCAGGGCCCCGGGATCCCGAGCCGGCACCCGGAAACCACTGACGCCGTCGATCACCGTCTCCCGGCAACCGGGAACGTCCGTGGTCACCACGGGCCGCCCCATGCTCATGGCCTCCAGGACCGAACGGGGCGTACCCTCGCGGTACGAGGGCAGGACATAGACCCGGGCCTTCGCCAGGGCGGGGCGGACATCCTCCAGCGCACCGAGATACTCCAGCACGCCTTCCTCCACCCAGGCCGCGAGTTCATCCCTCTTTATCGCGCTTGGATTGCGGTCCAACCATCCGGCCAGCCGGAACCTGGCCTCGGGATGCGCACGGCGAACGATCCGGGCCGCCTCCGCGTATTCCCGGACCCCCTTGTCCTTCAGGAGCCGGGCAGCCATGAAGAAAACGGGCTCCCGGGGCAAGGGGACGGCCGCAAAGTCATCCAGGTCGACGCCGGAGCCGTTGATGACCACCGCGCGGGCCGACGCCCCCAGGATTCCCCGCCGCCGGAATTCCTCGAGATCGTCCGGGTTTTGGAAAAAAACGGCCCGGCTCCCCTTCAAAGCCGCCCGGTAAAGGTGCCGCACCACCGTCGAAACGAGGCGCCGGCCGGCGGCATCCCCGGTGAAGGCGTATCCCAGGCCGGTCACCATCGGGAAGAATCCGCGGATGCCGGCCAGCCGCGCCGCCATCCCCCCATACACGATGGGTTTGACGGTGTAGGCGAGCAGGAGCTGCGGTCGCTCCTTTCGCAGGAGGCGATAATAGGCGGCCATCGTGAAGAGATCCGGGACGGGGTTCACCCCCGTCCGTGCCATCCGGACCTCAACACACGTAACGCCCAGGTCTTGCAGAAACCTCCGGGATGAGGCCGAGAAGACCGGGGCGGCGGCCACCACTTGGTGCCCCCCCTGGATCATGGCCCGGATGAGCGGGCCGCGGAAGGTCACGAGGGACCGGTCATAGCTGGCGGCCACGACCACCTTCACGGCGGCACCCCCGGACGCTTCCATCGTTCGCTCCCGGCCCCCGCCTCCCTTTCGTTATCCATCCAGGCCTGAAACATCAACACGTTCCAGAGGGGATACTGCCAATTCCGGCGGCCGGGAAGGTGTTCCTCCCACTTGCGCCGAATGGGTCCGAACACGGGAAAGTCCCCCGGGCGGGGCGGGACCGACCCTATACCTTTCCTTATATCGCTTTCGGAGATGCGACCGAGGGCGAGTCCCAACCCGAGGCAAACAAGGACGAAGGCCCGGGTTTCAGACATTCACCCAACCGCGGCGCCGGCGGCCTGTTCCAGCAGCTGTAGGAGCCGGGGGGCAACGACGTGCCGGGAATAATGGGCCACGACCCTTTCACGCGCCGAACGCCCCATTCGAATCCGCTTCCCCGGGTCATTCATCAAGGCCTGGAGGGCCGATATCCACCCATCTCGCCCATCCGCCAGAAATCCCGTCTCACCGTCACGAACGATTTCTCGATTCGCCCCGACAGGAGAAGCAACCACCGGTTTACCGCAAGCCATGTACTGGATAAGCTTGTAGCCACATTTCCCCCGTTCCCACGGCCCGTCTGGCAATGGCATGATGCCGACATCAAAACTTTGGATCTCGGCCACCTCGGTGTCCTCGGACCAGGGACGGACCTCCACGGGTACCCCCGGCAGTGAAACGGCGCCTGCCCCGACCAATACAACCCGCCCCCTCCCCTTGCACACTTCCGCCAAGGAACCTGCCACCAGGTCCAGGTACCTGGCCGTAAAAGGAGTCCCAATCCACCCGATGGTAAAGACCTCGCCCCCCGGCACAAATTTGGGCCGGAATTTCTCTGTATCGACTACACTTGGCACTATTTCAACCCGTTTGGCGCCCGCCCGCCTTGCACGTTCTCCAAGGTAAGCATTGCCGGCGGTTACGAGCTCAGCGCCGGCCATGATGCTGTCAATCTTTCGCCCCAACAGGCGCCGCACAAAACCAGAAGGATGCAAATCATAATTATGAAAAACGGCGTCATCATAATCTACGACGTAAGGAAAACGTGACAGCCAAAGAAAGCGTTCCACTGGCGCCGGCAGCCAGGGCAAAACTTCTTTTTCGATCCACAAGAGATCGATTTCCTTGCGCCGTTGCCCCCAGCTGGCTCCAATCCTTCTGGAATATGCACGCCAAAGGTTGCCCCAATCACGCCTCCCCGCTCCATAGAGGTTGGCCAAGTAAGCGGCATCGAAAAACGGGCAACACCGCACATCAACACCATGCTCCTGAAAATATTCAAAAAATTGATAAGAGCGCACCCGGCTGCTCGCCCCGAGCGATGAATAACGGGTCAAGGCCAGGATTTTCATGAAACGATCAGGGGAGACTCTCGTGCCATGATGCATCCCGATGGGCGCTTGGGCCCCCGGACATGCAGGCACCAATGATTGATGATTGCCAAGGGCAGGAAGACCATCCACAAGGCCCCATACGCTTGCAGGTAGGGGTTGGAGGCATTCCCGATCAAGACTCCCGCCAGTCCGGCTATCGTGGGGATCAAAAAGGCGCCGGGCCCGGGATCCGCAGCGGAAATCTTGTAAGCCTTGCCGATCATCCAAAGAATCCCGGCCGAATAGCAGGCCACTCCCACCAATCCCGTCTGGAAGAGAAGCAAGTGGTATTGCAACTCATACTGCCATGGCCGGGCCGAAGATCGCACGACCGGCGCCACCGATCCAAGTCCATGCCCCAGGTATGGAGCAGAAAGCCATGCCTTCGTCAAAAAGTCGCCCTGTGCCCCCCGGATCGCGGCACTTGTATCCTGGGCCGGGTTGAATCCGCCCCAAAACCACTGCCATATCCCTTGAAGGCTTATAGGAGGGAGCGCTATGAGCAGGCAAATGCCGCCGATGATGGCCAACAGGACTTGGAAAAAGGCGCGGCGCGAGACCCCCGTCGACGTGAACAACAGCAGGAATCCCAACAAGGGTCCGACAACCGCGACCAGCATCAAGGCCCGCCGGCCAGAGGCGAACACCACAAAGGTCCCCAACAATAAGGCCAACCATCTCAGGCCCCGGCTTGCAACTTGGTCCCAGCACGAGCGGGGCGCCATAAGGCTCGTGGCGACGAAGGGTAGAAGGAAAAAAAGTGACGAAATCGGCCGATAACGCATGCGAGAAAGGCCGGGGAATAAAACAACGGCTTGATCCTGGCTCAAAAGGGGCACGTAGTCGGCCGATATCCATCCAATCCCCCCCAAAACCGCCATGACACCCAAGGCGGAAACCAAAAAGAGCCCCACCACGCAGGTCCGCAAAAGCCAGCGGATGAATCTGTCGTCAAGAGCGGCGCCAGCGACCAGGCCAACGTAGACGACCGGCCACACCAAATAAATGGCAAGGGAGAAGAATGCACCTGGATTTCTCTCGACAGCTCCATATAACGCGTAAAAAGAACCGCAAATGACGTACCACATGAACCAAAACCATACTTCCCGGGCCAAACCAATCCGGCCTTCTAGCACTATGCTTCTGGCAAGCACCAGGAAAGCTGCAACGCCGAAAAGAGACAACTTGATTTCATGATGCGCCAACGGGAAAAATATCAGCACAATCAGCAAAAGACAGCCGAAAATAACGCCGAAGGGGAAACGCATCATCAAACGTTCCGACACTGGAAGATACTTCAAGGTTTCGACTTGTACGGCCCGAGCCGATCGTCGTGTTCCAGGGCAAACTGGACGAGCGCCTCGTCGTGGCGGTAAGCGTGTGCCCGGCCGCCGTCCACGAGCCGGCGGCATGTCTCGATCTGTTTCTGACCGGGTTCCAGCCCGCAAAAAGCGCACAAATCCCGCAACCAGGCCTCGGGATCCTGCACAAACTTTTCGTATGGGACTGAAAAAAAACGCCCCGACAGGGCTTCAGCATGTCTGCCGGCCGCCAAGACGTATTCCTCCCACAATTCAAATCCTCCCTCCAGATCCAGGCACCTGGCCGAGCCGGAAAACCCCCGTGACCGGTACCTCTGGTACAGCAGATACAACCATCCGGCACGCGCGTAGCGCCTCCGCTGGATCTGGACCTCCCGGTGCGCCCGAACGAACAGGCTACGAGCGACGTCCACCCCGTGTCGTTCCACGTACACGACCTTCGCATCCGGGAAGACCTCCGTCCACAAAGGCAAGAGCAGCGTGCTGCGGGGATCCTTCCAGCCCCATGGCCTTTCGAGTGCCCGGACATCCCCGTACCTCACCCAGGCCCCCAGCCCCAGGTACTGGATGGCCAGTGGGTGCTTGAGCCACCCGTCGAGCATATCGAGCACCAGAGCCCGGAGCTCCTCGCTGCGCCACAGCCAACGTACCGGTCCGGGGAAGTCCCAACTCCCCCCACACCGCCGCAGTATCCAGTCGTTGATCCTGGAAAAGAACAACGCCTCGGAATTCCGGTCCTTCCGCTTCCCGATAAAAAGACCGGCCGCCTCGAGGATCCGCGCCACAAGCGAGGTCCCGGATCGATGCATCCCGCAGATGATGACGGGCGGTATGCCCCTTGTCTTCTTGGGACGTGCCGTTTTCATGAACGACCTTCCCCTCGGGCCTGGAGGCATGCAAACCGCCGGCGCATCCCGGGCAGGGCCTCGAGGAACAGGCATGACAAGGCGCCCACCGCGCCCCCCAATACAAGCCCAAGGACCAAGACGAGGGGAAGGCCCGGCCCTGTTTCGTCGCCGGGCAGCGTCGGTGCCTCGAGCACCCGCGTCGGGCAGGAAAAGGGCTCCTGGGCCCCCAAGACCAGAAGGCGCCCCGGGAAGCCGTGAAGTCCTCCCGCCGTTTCTCCCCGGCCCGTTCCCCGGCCGGTGATCCCGGAGACGGCGGCGCGCCCGAGCGTCGGGGGGCCCTGCCGCGCTCGCGCCCCATCGGCGTCGGTCACGTCGAGAAGCGCCGCGGCGTCTCGAAGGTAGCCCTGGTAGGCGGCAAAGCGCCTTCGATGTTCGGCCAAGAGGTCGGCCAAGATCCGTTCCAGAGTTTGCTGCGCGGCGGCCGGAGACGATGCCTGCACACAGAGCTCCAGGAGGCCGCGGCCGAGGTCCGAGCCGGGCCGAACCTCCAACCCTTCTCCCTTGTACCGAAGCGAGAGCCGTGCCTTGAGCAGGACGGGATCCTCGAGGAAGACCCTCAAGCCGGCGCCGCCGGCCAACCCGGGGAGAGTCAGCCGGCCCACGGCGACGGTGGCCTCGCTTCGATAGGCGGGACCCTTCGCATACCACCAAAAGCCCGCCGAACAGGGGAAGAGCAAGAGGCAAAACGCGAAGAGGGCCTTGTGCAGCCACAAGACGTGGAGGAGATCCACCAAGTGGATCTCGCCGGGAAGGCCCTCGCAGTCTGAGCGCCCTTCCTTCGGTTCGGCAACAACAGAAAACCCGGCCCTACCGGTCATGACGCCTTACTCCTCCTGGTCCACCGGCACCCCGAAGCAACGGTGGCCCCATCAGCGACGCTCCCATTTCCGGAAATACCACTGCACCGTTTCCGAAAGTCCGGCATCCACGTCATGCGTCGGGGCATAGCCCAGCAAGGCGGCGGCCTTGTCGATGCTCGCCCGGGAATGGCGTACGTCCCCGGGCCTGAAATCTCCGTATTCCGGCTCCACCTCCCCGAGAGCCGGGACATAGACGGAAAGGGCCTCCCGGATCTTGGTGAAAAGCTCATACAAGCTCGTTTGGGCGTTGACGGCGATATTGTAAACCTGGTTGACGGCCGCCTCGTCTTCGACCATCGCCGCCAGCAAGTTGGCCTGGATGGCATTGTCAATGTAACAGAAGTCCCGGCTCGTCTTCCCATCTCCGAAGATGACGGGCCGGCGGCCGGCCAACAGTTCCCCGATCCACCTTGGAATCACGGCGGCATAGGCCCCGTTCGGGTCCTGCCGCCTGCCGAAGATGTTGAAATACCGCAGCCCGATGGAGGCGAACCCGTAGACCCTCGCGAACACCTCCGCGTACATCTCGTTGACCCGCTTGGTGACGGCATAGGGGGAGAGAGGTCGCCCCACCACGTCCTCCCGCTTCGGCAACGCCGGGTGGTCGCCGTAGGTCGACGACGACGCCGCGTACACGAAACGGCGGACGCCGGCATCCCGGGCGGCCACCAGCATGTTGAGAAATCCGTCTATGTTGGCCTGGTTCGTCCGGATGGGGTCCTCGATGGACCTCGGGACACTTCCGAGAGCGGCCTGGTGCAAGACGATGTCGACGGACTCGCACACGGCCCGGCACGTATCCAGGTCCCGGATGTCACCTTCCACGAAACGGAACCTGGCCCACGCCTCCTCGCCGACGCTCCACTGGACATCATCCAGGTTCCGCCGGTGGCCCGTGGCGAAGTTGTCCAGGCCGACGACTTCCTGGTCCAGTTCCAAGAGCGCCTCGAGCAGGTTGGCGCCGATGAACCCGGCCACCCCCGTAACGAGCCACCGCTTCGGGGCGCGGCGCAAGCCGTGCTTGATCTCGTCGATTTTCAATCCAGACCCTCCCGGGTGCCTTCAGGCTTTCACGATGTTTTTCCGCCGCCCCGCGCCGGGCACGACGTTTCGGGTATCGATCACGAGGGCCGCGTGTTCGGCCACCATCCGGTAATCCACGGAGGAATGATCCGTGGCCACCACCACGCAATCGTGTCTCTTCAGGTTCGCCGGCGTCAGGGGCACCGAGCGCATGCGAAAGTCGTACCTCCGCATCCGGTGAGTCCGAGGGACATAAGGATCGCTGTAGGCCACCCGGGCCCCCCTGTCCTGGAACAGCTCGATCAACTTCAGGGACGGCGATTCCCGGATGTCGTCCACGTCCCGCTTGTAGGCGAGGCCGAGGATCAGGATGCGGGCGCCCTTGATGCTTTTCCCGCGGGCGTTCAAGGCCGCCACGGTCTTCTCCACCACGTGGTAGGGCATCCGCGTGTTGACCTCGCCGGCCAGCTCGATGAACCGGGTGGAAAGGTCGTACTCCCGGGCCTTCCAGGAGAGATAGAAGGGGTCGATGGGGATGCAGTGCCCCCCGAGCCCCGGACCCGGGTAGAAGGCCTGGAAGCCGAAGGGCTTGGTCTTGGCCGCCTCGATCACCTCCCACACGTCGATCCCCATCCGGTCGAAGAGGACCTTGAGCTCGTTGACCAGGGCGATGTTCACGGCCCGGTAGATGTTCTCGAGGAGCTTGGCGGCCTCGGCGGCCCGGGTGGAGGAGACGGGGACGGTCCGGACCACCACGCAGTCGTAGAGGGCCCGGGCCGCCCGCAGGCAACCCGGCGTGAGCCCCCCCACCACCTTCGGAATGTCGGTGGTGGAGTAGTCCGGGTTGTTCGGATCCTCGCGCTCCGGGGAGTAGGCGAGGTGGAAGTCGCGCCCCGCGCGAAGCCCGCTCTCCTCCAGGATGGCCCGGAGGTCCTCGTCGGTGGTCCCCGGGTAGGTGGTGGACTCGAGCACCACGAGCTGCCCCTTCCGGAGGTGGCGGGCCACGGTCCGGGCCGTGCCGAAGACATAGGTCATGTCGGGCTCCCGGTGCCGGGTGAGCGGCGTGGGGACGCAGACGAGGATGCAGTCCACCTCGGCCAGGCGCGCAAAATCCGCCGTGGGGGTGAAGCGGTCGCCGCAGGCGGAGATCCGGTCGGACGGCACGTGGCGGATGTAGCTCTCGCCCCGGGCGAGGCGGCGGACCTTCTCCTCGTCCACGTCGAAGCCCGTCACCCGGAACCCCGCCCGGCAGAAGGCCAGCGCCAGGGGCAACCCCACGTAGCCGAGGCCGATGACCCCGACCCGGGCCTCCCGGGCGCGGATCCGCCGGAGGAGACTCATCGCCCGGCCTCCCCGAGCGCGGCCCGGAGGGCCCCCGTGACCTCCCGGAGGTCGGCCTCCGACAGATCCGGGTGCATGGGCAGGCTGAGGACCCGGCGGGAGGCGGCCTCGGCCGCCGGGAAGTCCCCCTCCCGGTGGCCCAGGCCGGCGAAGGCCCGCTGGAGATGGAGCGGCTTCGGGTAGTAGACCATGGTGGGAATCCCCCGCTCCAGGAGGCGGGCGCGAAGCGCCTCCCGGTCGGTGCCCTCCGGCAGCAGCACGCTGTACTGGGCCCAGGCGCTCCGGCACCCCTCCGGCACCTCCGGCACCTGGACCACGCCCTCGAGGGCCGCCCCGTAGTAGTCCGCCACCCGCTGCCGGGCCGCCAGCTCGGCGTCGAAGGCCCGGAGCTTGACCAGGAGCACTGCCGCCTGGAGGGTGTCGAGCCGGGCGTTCAGCCCGATCCGCACGTTCTCGTACTGGTGGCCCTCCTGCCCGTGGACGCGGATGGATCGGAGGAGACCGGCCAGGTCGGCGTCGTCGGTGAAGACCGCCCCGCCGTCGCCGTAGGCCCCCAGGGGCTTGGCCGGGTAGAAACTCGTGGCCCCGGCGTCGCCGAGCCCCCCGGCGGGACGGCCCCGGTAGGCGGCCCCGAAGGCCTGGGCCGCGTCCTCCAAGACCCGGAGCCCCTCGGCCTCGGCCACCGGTCGGATCCGGTCGTAGTCGGCCGGGAGGCCGAAGAGATCCACCGGGATCACGGCCCGGGGCCGGAGGCGGCCCTCCCGGCGCACCCGGGCCACCGCGGCCGGCAGGGCCGCCGGGTCCAGGTTGAAGGTGGCCGGGTCGATGTCCACGAAGACCGGCTCCGCGCCGGCGAGCGCGATGACCTCGGCGGTGGCGACGAAGGTGAAGGGGGTGGTGAAGACGGCGTCGCCGGGGCCGATCCCCCAGGCCATGAGCGGGAGGAGGAGGGCGTCGGTCCCGCTGGAACAGGCCACGGCATGGGCCGTCCCGGCCCGGCGGGCGAGCTCCGCCTCGAGCGCCTCCACCTCGGGCCCCATGACGTAGCGCCCGTGCCGGAGCACGGCCTCCACGGCCGCCCGGATTTCCGGCTCGAGGCGCCGGAACTGGGCCGCGAGGTCGACGAAGGCCACCGGCATCCGCGGGCGCCCCTAGTAGCGGTAGTAGTCCGGCTTGAAGGGCCCCTTCCGGGAGACCCCTATGTAGGCCGCCTGCTCCTCGGTGAGCTCCGTAAGGTGCGCCCCGATCTTCCGAAGGTGGAGCCGGGCCACCTTCTCGTCGAGGTGCTTCGGCAGCACGTAGACCCGCTTCTCGTACTTGCCGGGGTTGGTGAAGAGCTCGATCTGGGCCAGGACCTGGTTGGTGAAGGAGTTGGACATCACGAAGCTCGGGTGCCCCGTGGCGCAGCCGAGGTTGACGAGCCGCCCCTCGGCGAGCAGGATGATCCGCTTGCCGTCGGGGAAGATCACGTGGTCCACCTGGGGCTTGATGTTCTCCCACGGGTACTGCCGGAGCGAGGCCACGTCGATCTCGGCGTCGAAGTGCCCGATGTTGCAGACGATGGCCTGGTCCTTCATCCGCCGCATGTGCTCGTGGGTGATGACCCGGATGTTGCCCGTGGCGGTCACGAAGATGTCGCCCCGGTCCGCGGCCTCGTCCATGGTGACCACCCGGTAACCCTCCATGGCGGCCTGGAGGGCGCAGATAGGATCCACCTCGGTGACCCAGACCGTGGCCCCCATGCCCCGGAAGGCCTGGGCGCAGCCCTTGCCCACGTCGCCGTAGCCGCAGACCACGCAGATCTTGCCGGCGATCATGACGTCGGTGGCGCGCTTGATGCCGTCGATGAGGGATTCCCGGCACCCGTAGAGATTGTCGAACTTGGACTTGGTGACCGAGTCGTTCACGTTGAAGGCCGGCACCAGGAGCCGTCCCTCCCGTTCCATCTGGTAGAGCCGGTGCACCCCGGTGGTGGTCTCCTCGGAGACGCCGCGGACGTCGGCGAGGAGGTCCGGGTGCTTCTCGTGCATGAACTGGGTCAGGTCCCCCCCGTCGTCCAGGAGCATGTTCGGGCGCCACCCGTCCGGCCCGAGGACGGTCCGCTCCACGCACCACCAGTACTCCTCCTCGGTCTCCCCCTTCCAGGCGAAGACGGGGACGCCCCGGGCGGCCATGGCCGCGGCGGCGTGGTCCTGGGTGGAGAAGATGTTGCACGAGGACCACCGGACCTCGGCCCCGAGCTCGAGCAGGGTCTCGATCAGGACCGCGGTCTGGATGGTCATGTGGAGGCAGCCGGCGATGCGGGCCCCGGCCAGGGGGCGCTGCCCCCGGTACTCCTCCCGGAGGGCCATGAGACCGGGCATCTCGCTCTCGGCGATGCGGATCTCCTTGCGGCCCCAGTCCGCGAGGGAGATGTCGGCGACCTTGTAGTCGGGTTCGGCGTTCCGGGCGGGTTGACCGGCCATGGTGTGCACCTCCGTGGATGGCGATGGACGCCCCGGCGGCCCGCCGGGGTCGTCCAGATACTACCGGATTCTGCCGGCGGCCGCCAGCGGGGCCGGCGGCGTTGCCCCCCGGCCGCGTCCGGGGTAAAAAAGGCGTGGCCGGGGCGCCCGGCCGCCCAGCCCATGCCGACCACCGCCCACACCCCCCTCCGCCGACGGACGGCCGTCCTGGCCGGCACGGCCCTCGAGCTCTGCCTCCTCGCCCTCCCGGCGGCCTTCGCCCTGGCCGAGCCCGGCCGCGCGGTCTCGAACCCCCTGCTCCTCGTATGGATCCCGGGCCTCTACCTCCTGTGGCACGCCGCACGGGGGACCCTCCCCCTCCCGGTGCTGCGCGAGGAACGGGGGCTCTGGCTTCTCCCGCTGGTCTGGGCCCCCTCGCTCCTCACCCTGGGGCCGGCGGCCGCCTGGCGCGAGGGGAAGACCTTCCTCCTCGGCCTCGTCGCCCTCTCGGCCGTGGCGGAACGGGTGCGGCGAAACCCCGCCGCCCTCGACCGCGCCCTCTGGACCCTCACCGCCATCGGCGGCCTCCTCGGCCTGGATACCCTGTGGCAGTGGGCCCACGGCACCGACCTCCTCATGGGGAACCCCTTGCACGGGCCGCGCGCCACCGCCACCTTCGAAAACCCCAACAACCTGGCACCGGTGCTGGCGGCGGCCCTCCCGGCAGCGCTGGCCCTCCTGGCCGGAAAGCGGCGCGGGGCCGCCACCTGGGCCGCGGCGGGGGCCGCGGCCGTCACCCTGGCCGCCGTCATCCTCACGGGGACCCGCTCGGCCTGGATCGCCGCCCTGGCCGCCCTGGCCCTGGCGGCGCCCGTCTTCCGGTCGGCCCCCCGGGGGCGGTGGCGCCTGGCGGCCGTCTCGGCCGCCGCCCTGGCCGCCCTGGCCGCCGGCCGCCGCCTCCTGGCCCTGCGGATCCACCGCCTGGTGGGCATGAAGGACGCCCGGATCGACCTGTGGCAGGAAAGCTGGCCGTTCATCAAGAGCGCGCCCCTCCTCGGCCGGGGCATCCACGCCTCCCAGGCCACGCTCCCGACCCCTACCGCCGCCGGCCACCTCACCTTCCCCCACAACTTCTTCCTGGAGATCGCCGTGGAATCGGGGCTTCCGGCGGTGGCGGTCTTCCTCTACGCCCTCTGGCGGGCGGCCCGCACCTACGGCGCCCGCCTCTGGGCGGATCCGCGCCGCCGCGTCCTGCTGGGGCTGGCCCTCTGCCCCTTCCTGGCCTTCGTGGTGAACGCCGCCTTCTTCTCCCGCCACGTGGGGACCCTTCTCTGGTGGTGCCTGGGGCTCGCGGTGGGGGCGGCGGCGCCGGTGCGGCCTTCGAACGGCACGGCCGCCTGAGCCCGATCTAGCCCTCCCGCCGGGCGAAGCCCAGGGCCACGAGGTTCCGGCGCCACTCCGCCTCGTCCGCCTCGGAGTAGTCGCACCGCCGGCAGGCCTCGGCGGGCGGGAGCAGGCCCTGCTCCTCCAGGTAGCCGAGCACCTTCCGGGTGCTCTCCTCCACGGTCTCCCGGTCGGTCCGCACCACCACCTCCGGGGCCTCGGGCGGTTCGTAGGGGTCGGAGACGCCGGTGAAGTTCGGGATCTCCCCCGCCCGGGCCCGGGCGTAGAGGCCCTTGACGTCTCGGCGTTCCACCACCTCGAGGGGACAATCGCAGAAGACCTCCACGTAGCGCCCGATGAGGCGGCGGTTCTGCGCCCGGGCCTCGGCGTAGGGGGCGATGGCCGCCACGACGCTGATGACGTCGTTCTTGGTGAGCAGGTACGAGACGAACCCGATCCGCCGGACGTTGATGTCCCGGTCGCGGCGGGTGAAACCCAGCTCCTGGCTGAAGTTGCAGCGGATGATGTCCCCGTCGAGCAGCTCCGCCCGGAGGCTCCGGCGCCGGATCTCGAGGTAGACCCGGCGGGAGAGGGTGGTCTTCCCTGCCCCGGAAAGACCCGTGAACCAAATGGTAAAGCTCATGCGCGGTGCTCCTTTGCCCGATTCGGCGCGCGGCGGTCCGGACCGCCGCCCCCCTGGTTTCCCTATCGGCCGCCCGGCCGATCGGTTGACGCCCGTTCCCCGCCGCCCGGCCCGGTCACGCCGCCCCCGGGGCGAAGGCCACCACCCCGTCGATCTCCGGGCAGTCGAGGAGCAGCATGAGCAGCCGGTCCACCCCGAGGGCCATGCCGGCGCAGGCCGGCACCGCGCCGAGGGCCTCCAGGAAGGCCTCGGGCATGGGGTAGGGGTCGAGTCCGGCCCGGCGCCGGCGTTCGCGGTCGCGGGCGAACCGCCGCCGCTGCTCGGCGGGGTCGGTGAGTTCCGAAAAACCGTTGGCGAGCTCGAGCCCGCCGGCGTAGAGCTCCACCCGCTCCGCCACGGCCGGGTCCCCGGGCTTGAGCCGGGCCAGGGCCGCCCGCGAGGCCGGGTAGTCCACCAGGAAGACCGGGCGCCCCGCGTCCAGGGCGGGCTCCACCCGCTCCACCATGTCGTGGTCGAAACGCCAGGGATCGGGATCGGCCCCGGGCTCCCACCCGGCCAAGCGCCGGAAGGCCTCCCGGACCGGGAGCCGGGGATAGGGCGGGGCGAGGTCCACCACCCGCCCGCCGAAGTGGACCTCCGTCCCCGGGTGCCCGGCCGCCCGCGCCGCCACCGGGAGCACGGCCTCGCAATCGGCCATGAGGGCGTGGTAGTCGGCCCCGGCCCGGTACCACTCGAGCATCGTGAACTCCGGCAGGTGCCGCCCCCCCCTCTCTCCCCGCCGGAAGACGGGGCCGAGCTGGAAGATCCGGTCGAATCCCTCGGCGAGGAGCCGCTTCATGGCCAGCTCCGGGGACGGGGCGAGGTAACCGGCCCCGGCCACGGCGAAGGCGTCGATCTCGGGCTCGGGGGCGGGGGCGCCCACCAGGATCGGCGTCTGGACCTCGACGAAGCCCCGGGAGCGGAACCAGGCCCGGAGGGCCTCCACCACCTGGGCCCGGAGGATGAGCCGGCGCCGCCGCACCCGCTACTTCTTGACCCGCTCCACGTAGGCCCCGGTGCGGGTGTCGATCCGGACGACCTCCCCCTCCTCGATGAAGAGGGGGACCTGGACCTCGTAACCCGTCTCGAGGGTGACGGGTTTCGTGGCCCCGGTGGCGGTGTCGCCCCGGACCCCGGGGTCGGCCCGGGTGACGGTGAGCTCGACGAAGTTGGGGAGGGTGATGTCGATGGGCTGCCCCTGGAAGAGCAGGACGTCCACCTCCATGTTCTCCATGAGGAAGTTGCGGGCCTCGCCCAGGGCCTCCTCGCGCATGGTGACCTGATCGTAGGTCTTGGTGTTCATGAAGTGGAAGCCCTCGCCGTCGCGGTAGAGGTACTGCATGCGGACCTCCTCGAGGTCGGCGGGCTTGAACTTGTCGCCGGAGCGGTAGGTCCGGTCCATGGTGAAGCCGGTGATCATGTTCTTGAGCTTGCAGCGGTAGAGGGCCTGGCCCTTGCCCGGCTTCGAGAACTGGAACTCGGTGATGATGTAAGGTTCCCCGTCGATGTCGATCTTGAGGCCCTTTCGCAGATCTGAGGAATCGTACACGGTGCTTCTCCCGGAGGCCGGCGCGATCCCGGCCCCTTTTTCCCGCCACTTATAGTGGATCCGGCCCCAAAGTTCAACCGTGCTGGCCCAGCCCGGACCCCTGGTGTAAGATGGCGCCCACGGCGGCCCGCGCGGGCCGGCGCCCGAACCACCCCGGAAGGACCCGGACGACATGGACTACAAGAAGACCCTCAACCTCCCCCGGACCGGATTCCCCATGAAGGCGAACCTCGCCCAGCGCGAGCCCGAGATGCTCCGGCGCTGGGAAGAGACGGGCCTCTACCGGAGGCTCAGGGAACAGGGCCGCGGCCGGCCGCGGTTCATCCTGCACGACGGGCCGCCCTACGCCAACGGCCACCTCCACCTCGGCCACACGGTGAACAAGGTCCTGAAGGACATCATCGTGAAATCGCGCCAGATGCAGGGGTTCGACGCCCCCTTCGTCCCGGGGTGGGACTGCCACGGCCTCCCCATCGAACACAACGTGGAGAAGGAGCTGGGGCCGAAGAAGCGCGCGACCGACCGCCTCTCCATGCGCCGGGCCTGCCGGCGCTACGCCGAGCGCTTCGTCCGCGTCCAGAAGGAAGAGTTCCGCCGCCTCGGGGTCCTGGGCGACTGGGAGGCCCCCTACCTCACCATGACCTACGACTACGAGGCCGCCATCTGCCGGGAGTTCTGCCGGATCTTCCTCGACGGCCACGTGGTGCGCAGCCGGAAACCCGTCTACTGGTGCCCCACCTGCGTCACCGCCCTGGCCGAGGCCGAGGTGGAATACGCCGACCACGCCTCCCCCTCCATCACGGTGAAGTTCCCGGCGGGCCAGGCCCTGGAGGCGCGGCTGGCGGAGCTGGCCGGCGCCCCCCTCCCCGGCCCGGCCTCGGTCCTGATCTGGACCACGACGCCGTGGACCCTCCCGGCCAACCTCGCCGTGGCCCTCCACCCCGACTTCGACTACGTGGCCGTGGAGATGGAGGGGGAGACCTGGATCGTGGCCGAGGGGCGCCTGGCCGCCGTCCTGGCCGAGGCCGGGCGTACAGGCGGGCCGCCCCGGGTCCTCTGCCGCTTCCACGCCGCCGAGGTCGAGGGGCTCGAACTCGCCCACCCCTTCCTCGATCGGCCCAGCCGGCTGGTCTTGGCGGACTACGTCACCCTCGACGCCGGCACGGGCTGCGTCCACACCGCCCCGGGCCACGGCGCGGAAGACTACGAGACGGGCCGCCGCTACGGCCTCGAGACCTACTCCCCGGTGGACGACCGCGGCCGCTTCACCGCCGACGTCCCCCTCTTCGCCGGGCAGGACATCTTCGAGGCCAACGCCGCCATCGTGGACCTCCTCCGCGAGCGGGGCCGCCTGGTGGCCGCGGGGACCCTCTCCCACAGCTATCCCCACTGCTGGCGTTGCAAGCGCCCGGTCATCTTCCGCGCCACCCCCCAGTGGTTCATCTCCATGGAGGCCAAGGGGCTCCGGAAGGACGCCCTCGAGGCCATCGAGGGGGTCACGTGGATCCCGGGCTGGGGCAAGAACCGCATCCGCGGCATGGTGGAGGCCCGGCCCGACTGGTGCATCTCGCGCCAGCGGGCCTGGGGGGTGCCGGTCACCGTGCTCACCTGCACCGCCTGCGACCGCCCCGTCATGACCCCGGAGGTGGCCGACCACCTGGTGGACATCTTCGCCCGCGAGGGCGCCGACGCCTGGTTCGCCCGGCCGGCCTCGGAGCTGGCCCCGCCAGGCACCCGCTGCCCCGCCTGCGGGGGAACGGAGCTGGCCAAGTCGGAGGACATCCTCGACGTCTGGTTCGACTCCGGGGTGAGCCACGCCGCAGTGCTCGAGGCCCGGCCGGACCTGGCCGCCCCGGCGGACCTCTACCTCGAGGGCAGCGACCAGCACCGGGGCTGGTTCCAGAGCTCGCTCCTCACCGGCGTCGCCACCGGCCGCGGCGCCCCCTTCCGCTCGGTCCTCACCCACGGCTTCGTGGTGGACGGCGAGGGGAAGAAGATGTCGAAGTCCGTGGGGAACGTCATCCCGCCCGACGCCGTCATCAAGCGCTACGGCGCCGAGGTCCTCCGGCTGTGGGTGGCTGCCGAGGACTACCGCGACGACATCAAGATCTCCGACGAGATCCTCCAGCGCCTCACCGAGGCCTATCGGAAGATCCGAAACACCCTCCGCTACCTCCTGGGCAACCTCGCGGACTTCGATCCCGCCGCCGACGCCCTCCCCTTCGACCGGCTGGAAGCCCTGGACCTCTGGGCCCTCCACCGCCTGGGCGGGCTCACCCGCCGGGTGCGCCGGGCCTACGAGACCTACGACTTCCACGTGATCTTCCACCGGCTGCACCAGTTCTGCACGGTGGACCTGAGCGCCCTCTACCTCGACATCCTGAAGGACCGGCTCTACTGCGAGCTGCCCGGCGGCCGTCTCCGGCGCTCGGCCCAGACGGCCCTCCACCGCATCGCCGCGGACCTCCTGTGCCTCATGGCCCCCATCCTCTCCTTCACCGCCGAAGAGGCCTGGGGCCATCTCCCCGGGGCGGCCGACCGCGCAGAAAGCGTCTTCCTCGCCCCCTTCCCGGACCCCCCGGAACTCCCCCTCCCAGACGGCTTCGAGGCCCACTGGGAACGGGTCTGGGCGCTGCGGGCCGAGTTCACCAAGGCCCTGGAACTCGCCCGCACGGAAAAGCGCATCGGCCTCGCCCTGGACGCCGGAGTCCGCGTGCGGGCCCCCGGCGAGTTCGACGCCTTCGTCCGGGAGCATCGGGCCCTCCTCGAGACCGTGACCCTGGTTTCCGCCCTGGAGCCGGCGGACGCCCTCGACCCGGCCCTCGGCCCCGTCTGGAAGAGCGAGGCGATCCCCGGCCTCGAGGTCCAGGTGAGGCCCGCCCCGGGCGAAAAGTGCCCGCGGTGCTGGACCTGGCGGACCGACCTCGGCGCCGACCCGGCCCATCCCGAGGTCTGCGGCCGCTGTGCCGGGGTGCTGGCGGAGCTGGCGCCCCCGGAAGCCGGCTGAGCCGGGCGGATGGGCGCCGTTCCGGACCCGGGCCTCACCGGCTGGTGCCGCCGCCGGTGCCGCCCGCTCCTCCTCCCCGTGGCCCGTGCCCTCCACCGGCTGGGGGTCACGCCCAACGGGGTGAGCCTCTTGGGGCTGGCCGGCTGCGCCGCGGCCGCCGCCGTGCTCGCCCTGGGACACCCGGCGGCCGCGGCCCTGGTGCTCCTCTTCCTCGGCCCCCTGGACGCCGTGGACGGCATCCTGGCCCGGGAGTTCGGAGGGGCGACCCGTTTCGGCGCCTTCCTCGACTCCACCCTGGACCGCTACGGGGAATTCTGTCTCTTCCTCGGCCTCCTCGCCTACCTCTGGCGGCGGCCGGGGGCGGGGCTCCCGGAGGCGGCCCTGGTGCTCGCGGCCCTCACCGGCTCCCTGCTCGTGAGCTACACCCGGGCCCGGGCCGAGGGCCTCGGCTTCGAGTGCCGGGTGGGGCTCGCCACCCGGTTCGAACGGCTGCTCCTGTTCGGGGCGGCCCTGCTCACCGGCTGGATCCTGCCCCTGGTGGGGCTCATCGCCGTCCTCGCCCACGCGACGGCCCTCCAGCGCATCCTCCATGTGCGCCGCCTCGCCCGCTAAGGCCGCCCCCGGGGCCCTCTGGGTGGTGGGGACCCCCATCGGGAACCTCGGGGACATCACCCGGCGGGCCGTGGAGGCCCTCAGGGCCGCGGACCTGGTGGTGGCCGAGGACACCCGCCGCACCCGGCGGCTGCTGGCGGCCCTCGGCCTCCGAAGGCCCCTCTTGAGCTGCCACGAGCACAACGAGGAGGAACGGATCCCCGGCATCCTCGACCGCCTCCGGGCCGGCGACCACGTGGCCCTGGCCTCGGACGCCGGGACCCCGGCGCTCGCGGACCCCGGCCGCCGCCTCGTCCGCCGGGCCCTGGAGGCAGGGCTCCCGGTGCGGCCGGTGCCCGGTGTCTCGGCGGTGACCACGCTCCTCAGCGTGGCGGGACTCCCCGCCGACACCTTCGTCTTCGCCGGGTTCCTTCCGCCCCGGCGGCCCGCCAGGCTGGCCGCCCTCCGGGACCTGGCCGGCGACCCACGGACCCTGGTCTTCTTCGAGGCCCCCCACCGCGCGCCGGCCATGCTGGCGGACGCCGTCGAGGTCCTCGGCGGGCAACGACCGGCCACCCTGGGCCGGGAGCTCACCAAGATCCACGAGACGCTGCTGGCCGGGAGCCTCGCCGAGATCCGGGACGCCATGACCCGGGCGGCGCCGATCCGCGGCGAGATCACCCTGGCGGTGGCGGGGGCGCCCCCCGCCGGCGGGGCGGCCGGGGCCGAGACGCGGCCCGGGGTGGACCGCCTGCTCGCGGCCCTCGTCGAGGGACGGCGCCTGTCGGTCCGGGACGCCGCGGCCCTGGTGGCCCTTGCCACCGGGCTTCCCCGGGGGGATACTTACGCCCGCGCCCTCGCGGCCCGGAACGATTCCGGCCGGGGGGCGGAAGAGGACTGAGCCGAGGTCGCCCCATGCCCCGTCACTCCAGCGTCGTCGCCGTCATTCCGGCCCGGTACGGGTCTTCGCGCCTCCCCGGAAAGCCGCTCGCCGACATCCACGGCCGGCCCATGATCCTCCACGTCCTCGAACGGGCCCGGGCCGTGGCCTGCGTGGACCGGGTGGTGGTGGCCACGGACGACGCCCGGATCCTGGACCGCGTGCGCGGGGCCGGCGGAGAGGCCCTCCTCACCCGGCCGGAGCATCCCTCCGGCACCGACCGGATCGCCGAGGCCGTACGGGCCCTGGGGCTCGCCCCCGGCGACCTCGTGGTGAACATCCAGGGCGACCAGCCGCTGCTCGCCCCCGGCCCGGTGGAGGCCATCGTCCGGCGCCTCCGCGACGACCCCTCCGTGGCCATGGCCACCCCGGCCTGCCCCCTGGACCCGGCCGAAGCGGACGACCCCAACCGGGTGAAGGTGGTGGTGGACCGGCGCGGCCGGGCCCTCTACTTCTCGCGGGCCCGGATCCCCTTCGACCGCGACGGGGAGCCGCCGCCGGAGGCGGCGCCCGCCTTCCTCCGCCACCTCGGCCTCTACGCCTACCGGCCCGACTTCCTCCAGGCCTTCGTGGCCCTCCCCCGGGGCCCGCTGGAACGGCGGGAGAAGCTCGAACAGCTCCGGGCCCTGGAAAACGGCTTCGCCATCGGGGTGGAGATCGTCCCGGAGGCCCCTCCCGAGGTGGACACGGCGGCGGACCTCGAGACGGTCCGCCGGCTCGGGCCGGCGGCCGGCGCGTAAGGCGCCCCGGCCCCCGCCGTCAGCCGGGGACCGAGACCTTCTCCAGCTCGACCCGCCGTCCGAGGAACCGGCGGACCACCTGGACGGTATTGGGCGTGAGATCCGAGACGAAGAAACGGCTCCGCGGCCCGCCGGTAGAGGCGGTTTCGGGCCCCTCGGCCAGGGCGTCCCGGACCCGCCGGGCCACCACGGTGGAGGAGTCGATGACCCGGACCCGCCGCCCGATCTTGGCCTGGATGACCTCCTTGAGCAGCGGGTAGTGGGTGCAGCCCAGGATGAGGGTGTCCACCTGGCGGACCTTCAGGGGATGGAGGTACTTCTTCACGATCATCCGGGTCTCGCGGGTCCGGAGCCACCCCTCCTCCACCAGGGGGACCAAGAGCGGGCAGGGGCGGCTGTGGACCCGCACCCCGGGGGCCCGGGCCCGGAGCTGGCGCTCGTAGACCCCGCTCGAGACCGTGGCCCGGGTCCCGATGACCCCCACGACCCCCCGGCGGGTGACCTCCAGGGCCAACTCCACGGCGGGGGTGATCACCTCGAAGACCGGGACGGAGAAGCGCCGGCGCAGCTCGGGAACGGCCACGCTCGAGGCGCTGTTGCAGGCGACGACGACGACCCCGGCCCCCCGGGAGAGGAGGAACTCCGTGTCCTCCACGGCGTAGCGGACCAGGGTCTCCGGGCTCTTCGGCCCGTAGGGCGTCCTGGCGGTGTCGCCGAAATAGATGATGGGTCGGCCCGGGAGGAGCCGCTCCAGCTCCCGCACCACGGTGAGCCCCCCGACCCCGCTGTCGAAGACCCCTATGGGCGCTGCCGCCCCCATGCCAGGCCCTCCTTCCCGATGTCGGCCTCGTCGTCACGGGCCAGGATGAGACGGCATCCTACCACGACGCGCCCGACGTTGACAGCGTCCCCCGCCGTGCCTTAATGATGATGGCACCGCCGAAAGCCGCCCAACGGCGAGGCCCGGCCGGGTGGAGGCGCAAGACGGGAGGCCCCGGCATTTTCGCCACCCTTCCCGAATGCCGACAACATGGAGAGCAGGCCGGTGGCGCGGCGCGCACCGGGAGGAGACCAGGCCATGAACGAATTCTGCCACACCGGGGAAGACACCCGATCGGAGATCGACCTCCTCGAGGATATCGGCCTCGACGAGTCGGTGGAGACCGCCATCCCCACCCTGGGGGCGGCCAAGGTCCCCTCTCCCCTGATCCAGACCGAGCAAGGGCACTTCGTCTCGGACGACAACCGCGTCCTGGTCAACGTCTCCCACCGCTGCTTCGAGGCGGCCCTCAAGGCGGGGCGCACCCCGCCCTCCTTCGAGCTGGCCGGGCCGCGGCGCCACATCTACTTCGATCCCACGAAGCTCCGGTGCGCCATCGTGACCGCCGGAGGGCTCTGCCCCGGGATCAACGACGTCATCCGTGCCATCGTCCTGGCCCTCTATCACGGCTACGGCGTCCGGTCCACCTTCGGCATCCGCTACGGGCTCAGGGGCTTCATCCCGGAATACGGCCTCCCCGTCATGGAACTCACCCCCGAACGCGTGGAGCGGATCCACGAGTACGGCGGCACCATCCTCGGCTCCTCCCGCGGGCACCAGCCCATCGAGGGCATCGTGGACGCCCTCGAGCGGATGCACATCGGCGTCCTCTTCCTCATCGGCGGCGACGGGACCTTCCGGGCCGGGGCCAAGGTCGTGGAGGAGATCCAGCGCCGACAGCTCAAGATCTCCGTGGTGGCCATCCCCAAGACCATCGATAACGACATCTACCTGGTCTTCAAGACCTTCGGCTTCGACACCGCGGTCCAGATGGCCTGCGAGGCCATCCGGAGTGCCCACACCGAGGCGGTGGGGGCCCCCAACGGCATCGGGCTGGTGAAGCTCATGGGCCGCCACTCGGGCTTCATCGCCGCCACGGCCACCAACGCCCTCCGGGAGGTGAACTTCTGCCTCATCCCCGAGGCCGACTTCGTCCTCGAGGGCGAGGGCGGCCTCCTCCAGGCCGTGGAGCAGCGGATCCGCCAGCGCGGCCACGCCGTGGTGGTGGTGGCCGAGGGGGCCGGGCAGCGCTACGTCCGGGGCGACAAGGAGGAACGCGACGCCTCCGGCAACATCAAGCTGGGCGACATCGGCGTCTTCCTGCGGGACCGGTTCAGGGCCCACTTCGCCGAGGTGGGCCTCGAGGTCAACCTCCGCTACATCGACCCGAGCTACATCATCCGGAGCGTGCCGGCCAACGTGGACGACAGTCTCTACTGCGCCAACCTCGGCCAAAACGCCGTCCACGCCGCCATGGCCGGGAAGACCGGCCTCATGGTCAGCCACTGGAACGGCCGCTACGTCCACGTCCCCATCAAGGAGGCCATCAAGCGGCGCAAGCGGATCAACCTGAACAGCCGGTTCTGGATGAGCGTCCTCGAGTCCACGGGCCAGTTCAACCTGGCCGTCCACCCGGCCGAAACGCCGTGAAGGCCGACCTGCGAAGTCTCCCCCGCGACGAGCTGGAGGCCTGGGTCCGCGACGAGCTCGGGCTCCCGGCCTGGCGCGGGCGCCAGGTCTTCCGGTGGCTCTGGCGGCCCGGGACCGTCTCCTTCCAGCAGATGACGGACCTCGGCAAGGACCTCCGGGCGGCCCTGGCGGAAGCGGGCGAGATCCGGGGCTTCACAGCCGCCGGGGAGCAGAGATCCGCGGACGGGACGCGGAAGTTCCTCTGGCGTCTCCCCGACGGGGCCCGGGTGGAGAGCGTCTACATCCCCGAGGAGCGCCGGCGCACCCTCTGCGTCTCGAGCCAGGTCGGATGCGCCATGGGCTGCCGCTTCTGCCGCACCGCCCGCATGGGCCTCGTCCGCCAGCTCACCCCGGGCGAGATCGCCGGCCAGGTGCTCGCGGCCGTGGAGCGGCTCGGGGACGCGCCCGGGCCCGTCCGCAACCTCGTCTTCATGGGCATGGGGGAGCCCCTCGCCAACCTGCCCGCCCTGGCCCGGGCCATCCGTATCCTGGCGGACGACCTCGGCCTCAACTTCTCCACGCGGCGGATCACCGTCTCCACCTGCGGGCTCCCGCGCCAGATGCTGGAACTCGGCCGGAGCCTGGACGTAGGCCTCGCCGTCTCGCTCCATGCACCGGACGACGAGCTCCGCAGCCGCCTCATGCCCGTCAACCGCCGCCACCCCCTGGCCGAACTCCTCGAGGCCTGCCGACGCTACCCCCTCCCCCGCCGGCGCCGGATCACCTTCGAGTATCTCCTCCTGGCCGGGGTGAACGACGCGCCCGCCCACGCCCGGCGCCTGGCGGACCTCCTCCGAGGCCTCCGCGCCAAGGTGAACCTCATCCCCTTCAACGAGTGCCCCGGCATCCCCTTCCGCCGGCCGTCCGACCACCGCGTGGAGGCCTTCCGGCAGGTCCTGCTGGAGGCGGGCCTGAACGCCACGGTCCGCCGGAGCCGCGGAACGGACATCGCCGCCGCCTGCGGCCAGCTCTACGCCGAGGATCAACGGACGGCCGACGGCCGGGAAAAAGACGCCGCCGCGGCCTGACCGCGGCGGCACCCGGCCGGAGTCGGGCCGCCCTCAGCGCGACCTGGGGATCCTGGGGATCGTCCGCGGCTTCGGTGCCAGGGGCCCCGGAAGCGGCTTCGTCTGGAAGGTGGGAAGGCAGCGAAGGACGCGGGTGACGCGGTTGTTGGCCTCGTTGGACTCCACGATGGTGCTCTGGTGGTTGCCCGGCCCGTCGCTGTCCGCGTCCACGGTCAGGGTCACGGCCTGGTTCCGGGCGACCCGCCCGAGGGCCCCCGGCGGGGAGACCTGGATCTCGCCGCCCGGGTGACGCAGGGCGCCCGCCTTGTCGATGTACGGAAAGGAATACCCGTTCCGCACCCCGCCGGCGCTGAAATCGAGATACCCATGGGAGAACTCGTCGGGCGGGATCTCGCCCTGGCCGATGTTCCGCACGGTGACCTTGATCTCGCAGAAACCGGCCGCCGTGGGGGGCGTGAGGGTGACCGAGGTGACCGCGAGGTCCGGCAGCGGGCGCTGGCAGGTGAGCGTCCGCGTGATGCTGTTGTTGGCCTTGGTCACCTCGTCCAGGCTGGCGGCGGGGTCGAAGACTACCCGGACCTCGTGGGGCTGGCCCGGGTCGAGCCGCCGGCCCATCTGCCCGGTGACGGAGCCGGCGGGATGGCTCAGGGACCGGTTCGGGTCGAAGGTCGAAAGGTAGGTGCTGCACCAGTTGCTCCCCGTCTGGCCGTCGAGGTAGACGGCCACCCGGACGTTTTCGGACATGGGGTACTTGCCCAGGGGGACCCCCGCCTGGCCGATGTTGGCAGCGGAGACGTGGATGTTGCAGTACTGGTCGAGGTAGACGTTGGCGAGGGTGATGTCGGGGAGGGGGTCGGCCAAGGACGGCCCGGCCAGGGACACGAGGAACAGCAGGGCCGCCAGGGCCGCGCCGCCCGGACGAGATGAAGGGGTAAGATACCGCATGGGACACCTCCTCTTTTTTCCCTTGAGTGGCGGGCGGGCCGCGTTTGGTTCAAAAAACCCGCGCCGTCTCGCGCACGGCCTAGGCTGCCGCGGTCTCCGGCAGGAAGTCGCCCAAGGCCCCACGGCCCACGGGCCGGCGCCGGAGCCGCCGCCAGAAGGCGGTGAAACGCCCGCGCTCCTCCGGGGGCACGAGGAGGCCCGGCAGGGGCCGGTTGCGGAGGAGGCCGGGGGGCGGCTCGGTCGCCGCCCCGTGGCAGTAGGGGACGACGTCGCCGAGGTTCCCGGAGACCCCACCGCGGTCGAGGTGTTCGATGACCTGGCAGAGGACGAGGTTCACCGTGACCAGGAAGGGGTCCATCTCGGCGGCGCCGCCGGGGCGGCACCGGGCGCGGGAAACCATGGCCCGGCAGGCGAAGGGACGCCCCGGGTAGCAGGCGCAGCGGCCGCCGGGGTCGAGGAGGGGGCAGGCGCCGGCGGCATGCTCCGCCTCGTCGGCGGGGGGCGCCTCGCCCCGGAGGCAGAAGGCCGCCACCTCGTTCAGGGTGGCGGCTGGCCGGTACCCCGCGCCCGGGGCCGCGGCCACGCGCGCGGCCAGGTCCGCGGCGGCCGCCCCGGCCTCGGCAAGCAGGTGACGCGCCTCCAGGGAGGTGAGGGTCACGTTCACCGTGCAGCAGGCGGCGCAACCCGCCTCGCAGGCAAACCCCCAGCCCTCGAGGAACTCTTGGTGGAACGCGTAGACGGCGCGGAGGGCCGCGGCGTTATCGGCGCCTGTGGTCACAGCCGCCGTGGGCGGCGCAGGCGGCGCCGCTGTCCACGAGGCGCCCCGCGACCCACGCGGCCACCGCGGCATCGGCTGCGCCGGTGCAACCGCGGCAGACCTCCACGCCGGCCGCCCGGAGCTTGGCCGCCGCCCCCTCGCCCATGTGCCCGGCCAGGAGCACGGCCACTCCCTTGGCCGCCAGGACCTGGGCGAGGCCCGACTTGCAGCCGCACCCCGAGGGCGCGGGAAGGGTCTCCTCCAGGCGGGGCGCGCCGCCTTCATCCACCGCGTAGATCGCAAAGGCCTCGCAGTGACCGAAGTGGTCGTCCACGAGACCGTCACGAACGGGAACCGCGATCTTCTGCATGGTCGCCTCCATCACCGATCACCCGGAAATCACGAACTTGAGGACCGCCAGCTCGTCGGTGACCTTCTCGAGCCGCTCGGAGAAGGTCCGGATGAGCCGCAGGGAGAACTCGGGCGACTCCTGGATCTTCCGAAGGAAGGCCGCCTTGTCGAGGACGAGAAGCCGGGTGAGCTTCTGGGCCTTGGCCGAGGCCGTCCGGTTCTCGGCGCTCACCAGGGCCATCTCCCCGAAGATGTCGCCCGAGGTGAGGGTGGTGATGATCACCTCCCGACCTTCCATCTCGCGGAAGATCACCACCTCGCCCTCCATGACGTAGAACATCTCCCGGCCGGGCTCCCCCTCCCGGAAGATGATCTCCCCGGGGGAGACCGTCCGGTACCGCTTGGCGTCGGCCTGTGCTGCCATGGTCCGCTCCTTGGTCCGTCGCCCCGCCCCGGCCGGGGCGGAGGCCGCCGGCGCACGGCGGCGGTTCGTCTCCTTGTGTACCCCGCCCGGAGCCCGTTGACAAGGCATCCCCGGTCCGCGGCCGGCGGGATTGGAGTATAATGGCCCCGCCCGGAGGCCGTCCATGGACCCGTTGCTCGCCAAGATCCGCCGTCTCAACGAGATCGGCGTCGCCCTCTCCGCCGAGAAGGACACCCCGCGGCTCCTGGAACGGATCCTCGTGGGGGCCAAGGAGCTGACGGGGGCCGACGGGGGGACCCTCTACAGCGTGGGGCCCGACGACCGGCTCCACTTCGAGATCCTCCACAACGACTCCCTGGGGATCGCCCAGGGGGGCACCTCCGGCACCCCGGTGGCGCTGCCCCCCATCCCGCTCCACACCCCGGAGGGCGCCCCCAACACCCGGATGGTGGCGGCCTACGCCGTGCTCCGGGACGCCACGGTGAACATCCCGGACGCCTACGCGGAAAAGGGCTTCGACTTCTCGGGCACCCGGGAGTTCGACCGGCGGACGGGCTACCGATCGCGATCCTTCCTGACCGTCCCGCTCAAGGACCACGAGGGCGAGATCATCGGTGCCCTCCAGCTCATCAACGCCCGCGCCGCCGGCGGCGCCGTGGTCCCCTTCTCCCGCGAGGACCAGCACCTCACCGAGTCCCTGGCCTCCCAGGCCGCGGCCGCCGTGACCAAGCAGCGGCTCATCACGGGGCTCAAGGAGCTCTTCGAGTCCTTCGTCCGGGCCATGGCCGTGGCCATCGACGAGAAGTCCCCCTACACCGCCGGCCACTGCCGCCGCGTGGCGGAGCTGGCCCTCATGCTGGCCGACGCCGCGTGCGAGGCGGACTCGGGAAGCCTCCGGGACTTCCGCCTCACCGAGGAGGAACGCGTCGAGCTGGAGATGGCGGCCTGGCTCCACGACTGCGGCAAGGTCACCGTCCCGGAACACGTCATCGACAAGGCCACGAAGCTCCAGGGCGTCTTCGACCGCATCCACCTGGTGGACGCCCGGATCGAGATCCTGAAGCGCGAGGCGGAGATCCGCTTCCTCCGCCGCCGGATCGCGGCCCTCGAGAAGGGCCGGGCCCCGGGAGACGACGGGGACGAGCGCCGCCTGGCGGCGGAACTCCGGGAGCTCGAAGACGACCGCCGCTTCCTCCACGCCTGCAACGACGGGCGGGAGTTCCTGCCCGACGCCGACCGGGACCGCCTGCGCCGGGTGGCCCGGCGGTGCTGGACGGGCCCCGGCGGAGTGCCGCAGCCCCTCCTTGCCGACGACGAGGTCGAAAACCTCTCCATCCGCCGGGGCACCCTGAACGAGCGGGAACGCCGGCTCATCAACAACCACGTCACCGCCACGCTCAAGATCCTCGAGACCCTGCCCTACCCGCGCCACCTCCGGCGGATCCCCGAGATCGCCGGGGGCCACCACGAGCGGGTGGACGGCAAGGGCTACCCCCGGGGCCTCAAGGGCGAGGAGATGTCCGTCCAGGCGCGGATCATGGCGGTGGCCGACATCTTCGAGGCCCTCACCGCCCGGGACCGGCCCTACAAGAAGGGGAAGAGCCTCGAGGAGGCCCTTGGGATCCTGGCCGCCATGAAGGACGAGGGACACATCGACCCGGAGATCTTCGAGGTCTTCGTCCGCTCGGGCGTCCACCGCCGCTACGCGGAGCGGCACCTCGCCGCGGGCGACGGCGGCCCGTCTAGCCCCGGCCCGGCCGCTCCAGGGTGAAGACCTCCCCGGACCGGAGGACGGCGCCGCCGGTGCGGGCGAGCACCGGGGCGAGCTCGGCCTCGATCCGGGCGCGGTATTCCTGCTTGAGGTGGGTGAGCCAGAGGACGGGGGCGGGGTCGAAGTGCCGCTCGAGCTCCCGCTCCAGGGCCGCCGGGCAGAGGTGGCCCGTAAGATCGGCCAGGTCCTCGAGGGCGTTGGGGAACGAGACCTCCGCGATGAGGAGGTCGACGGGCGCCAGCGCCGCCGCCGGCGCCAGGGACCGGGTGTCGCCCGTGAATCCGAACCGGAACCCGCCGCGCTCGAACCGGTAGGCGAAGCCCGCCACCGTGTGGTCGGTGGGGGTGCCCGTGATCCGCCAGCCCGCCACGTCGCGGGGCCGCCCGGGCGCCAGCTCCTCGAAGCGCAGGACGGGGGCGCCCCCCTCCGCCAGGGAAAGGCGCGAGAAATCCGGGAATATGGACCAGTTGAAGACGTGCTTCCGGAGGGCGGCCAGGCTCTCCCCCATCCCGTAGACCGTCACCGGGCGCCGGCGGGACCGCAGCACGCGGTCCACCAGGAGGGGCAGGAGGGCGATGTGGTCCTGGTGGCTGTGGGTCACCACCACGTGGTCGACGCGGAGGATGTCGTCGGCCGGGAGCCGGCCGAGCCCCGTCCCCGCGTCGATGAGGAGGTCGTCCGCGAGGCGGAAACAGGTGGTGAAGTGGGCCGCGTCGATCCCCCCGTCGCAGCCCAGGATCTCCAGGGAAAATGGCTTGTCCATCGAGCGTCCCGCCGGGTGCCCGGCGCCTTTTCCTCCCCTTCGGCACATCGGGCGCCCCGCTCAAATCCCCGCCTCGCCCCTCCTTCCTAATCGGGGGTAACAAATTCCCGCCACCCCGTCAAACCGCCGCCTTGCCAGGCCCGCCGGCCCGGGCTAAAGTCGCCTGCCGTGCACCCCGACGCCCTCCCCAGCCCCCTCCGGGACTACCTGGACTTCATCCCCGACCCGGAGGCCTACGCGGCCCACCTGGAACGGCCGCTGCCCCCCTACCTCCGGCTGAACCCCCTCAAGGGAGACCCCGGGGCCACCCTCGGGCTCCTCGAGGCGGCCGGGGTGAAGCTCGCCCCCGTGCCGGGGGTCCCGGGCTTCCACCGGGCGGCCTACCCGGGCCCCCTGGGTGCCACGGACGCCCACCAGCTGGGCCTCGTCTACGTCCAGGCCCTCACCTCGGCCATGCCCGTCCTGGCCCTGGACCCGAGGCCGGGGGAGCTGGTGCTCGACCTCTGCGCGGCGCCGGGGGGAAAGACCACCCACGCGGCCCAGCTCATGGCGGACACGGGCGCCATCGTGGCCAACGACCGCAAGATGGGGCGCCTTTCGGCCCTCACGGCGAATCTCAAACGGATGGGGGTGACGTGCGCGGCGGTGACCTGCTACCGGGGGGACGCCTTCCCGCCCGGGGCCCGGTTCGACCGGGTGCTCCTCGACGCCCCCTGCTCCGGGGAGGGGAAGTACCGGGTCGGACGCGAGGGGGCGCTGCTCGCCGCCCGCCGGGGCCGTACCGACCTCCCCGCCATCCAGAAGGGGCTCATCGTGAAGGCCTTCGACCTGGTCCGGCCCGGCGGTGTCCTGGTCTACGCCACCTGCACCTTGAACCCCGACGAGAACGAGGCCGTCCTCCAGTACCTCTACAAGCGACGCAAGGCCGAGCCCGTCCCGTGGCAGCCGCCCCTGCCCTCGGGGCCGGGCCTGGAACGATTCAAGGGAGCGAGCTATGACCCCAGGTGCCGGTATGCCCGGCGGTTCTACCCCCACCAGGTCGATTCCGTGGGATTCTTCGTGGCCAAGGTGGCTCGACCCGGCTGAGCGGGCACGGCTGCTCGGCTGGCTGGAGGCCTTCTTCGGCATCCCTGCGGGGGTCTTCGACCCCTTCGACCTCGCCGCCTCGAGCCGGACCACCTACCTGGTGCGCCGGTGCCCGCGCATGGAGGAACTGGCGGCCCTCCGCATCCAGAACGTGGGGCTGCCCCTGGTCCGCCAGGTGGCCGGGTACCTCAAGCCCACCACGCCCGCCGCCCAGCTCCTCGGCCGCCACGCCCGCCGCCGGGTGGCGGAACTGGCCCCGGCGGAGCTGGAGCGGCTCCGCCGGGAGGGAGAGATCCCGTGGCGCGGCCCCTGGGAGCCCGGCTACGTCTTCCTGGCGGCCGCCGGGCAGACCTGGGGCTGCGGGCTCTACCTCGAACCCGGGCGCCTCCTCTCCCGCCTGCCGAAGAACATGGCCCTCGCCCCGGACGACCCGGCTTGACAGGGGCCGCGGGGCCCGGTTCACTGCCCCGGCAGGCCCATACTGGAGGTGACCCCGCTATCATGAAGAGCCACCGCGAAGAACTCTGGTTCCACGTGCCCGGCCGCCGGGCCTTCATCAACATCACCCCCCAGGTGGAGGCGGCCCTTGCCGCCAGCGGCATCCGGGAGGGCCTCTGCCTGGTCAACGCCATGCACATCACCGCCTCCGTCTTCATCAACGACGACGAGCCCGGCCTCCACCACGACTACGAGGCCTGGCTCGAGCACCTGGCGCCCCACGCCCCCGTGGATCGCTACCGCCACAACCGAACCGGCGAAGACAACGGCGACGCCCACCTCAAGCGCCAGGTCATGGGGCGCGAGGTGGTGGTGGCCGTGACCGAGGGACGGCTGGACTTCGGTCCCTGGGAGCAGATCTTCTACGGGGAGTTCGACGGCGGCCGCCGAAAGCGCGTTCTCGTCAAGATCATCGGGGAGTAACGGGCATGCGGATCCGGCTGGTGCTCTGCCGGCGGACCAAGGTCTGCCTGGCGGGGTTGGCGTTGCTCGCGGTGGTCTACGTGGTCTTCGTCCGCGGGGGGCACGGGCCGACGGCCGAGCACATCGGCCAGAGCTTCGCCTACGGGGAAATCTTCCTCCAGAAGGGCTACATGAAGCGCCTGGCGGCGGCGGAACTGGCCGGGGCCATCGACGCCATGGCCCCGGGACTGCCCGCCGACCGGGTCCTCCCCGACCCGGCCCCCATCCGGTACCGGGATCTGCGCCTCCTGGCACGCGCCCCCGCCGCCGGCAACGCGACGCGCCTGACCTTCGGGGTTTCCTACCGGGGACGCGACTACCGGATCCCCGTGACCCTGCGGCGGCTCGACGGCCGCTGGCGGGTGACGGCCTTCGAGCCGGTGATCGTCCCGGACCTCTGGAGGCGCCGCCGGGCCGACCGCTGACACCCGGACGCCCGGCGGGGTTCAGCGGCCCCGGGCGCCCGCCCCTTCCCGCCGCAGCCAGCGTTCCACCCGAAGGGTCCGGAGGGCGTCCGCCCGGCCGATGGTGTGGGGGGTGTAGGGGCGGCAGGCCGGTGAGACCTCGCGGCACTCGACGGGGGCCGGGGTCTCCAGCCCCGCCGGCCGGAGGTTGTCGAAGGGCACGAGGCCGTCGGCGTCGAGGTAGCTCACCGAGAGGTCCAAGACGGGCCGGAGCACCCGGAGCCGGCCCCTCCCGTCCGGCCCCACGGGGACCGGAGTCCAGCGACGGTCGAAGAAGCCCTCGAACCAGACCCCGGGCCGGGACCGCCCCGAGACCTTGTCGCGCATGAGCGACGGCGGCCGGTACGGGGGGCGGAACTCCACGTTGCCGGTGACGATCCGTTCCACCTCGCTGGACCCCTGGACGCGGAGGTACCACCAGAAGTCGTAGTCCGGCGCGTCCTGCCGGGTGAGGGCCCGCCCCCGGTCCCGGACGCTCCAGACCGCGTGGCAGACCGCGCAGTCGACGCGGGCCCGGTCGGCCGGCCGGTGGCCGACCCGGGCGGCATCCAGGCCCGGGGCCCCGCCCCGCTGCCCCCCGCCGAGGTGGCAGTCGAGGCACCCCCGGGCCCGGCGCCGGTCCGAGCACGGCCCGGCGGGGTGGCAGTCCGTGCAGGCCAGGCCCGCCCGGCGGTGGACGTCCGGCGTCATCTCGTGCCATTCCACCCCGTAGGGGCGGGGCAGGGGCTCGCCCCGGGAAAGCGGGGCCCGGTAGTCCTCCTCGTAGTCCTTCTCGAACCGGCCGTAGTAGTCCCAGCCGACGAAGTTGGCGTAGTGGCAGGCAAGGCACCGTTCGTCCGGCACCCGGCGGGTGAACCGGTGCGAGGCGAGCCCGCCCCCGCCCCGGGCCAGGTGGCAGGCGGCGCACCCCGTTCCGTGCCGGACGCCCGCGTAGTCGTCACCCCGGTCGTAGACGTGGCAGCGGAGGCACCGGCGGCGGAGGAGGTCCGCCACGAGCCCCCGGGCGGTCTCCGGCGGCTCTTCCACCGGGAGGGCCGAGAGGGCCGGCGGCCGGTCCCCGGGGAAGAAGGCCCCCCAGACGGCGCCGATCTCGCCGGCCAGGGTGAAGTGGCGGTCCCGGGCGGCGGCGGCCGTCTCGGCCGGGTGGCAGCCCCCGCAGGTGGCGGCCATGCGGTCGGGGTGGGCCGGCTCGGCCACCAGGCCCCGGTGGGCGGCCGCCCGGGTGCGCCCGGAGGGGTCCCCCCCGTGGCAGCGGGTGCAGGCCAGGTCGTGGGCCGGGTCGATCCGGACGGGGTGGCACCGGCGGCAGCCGCGGGCGGCGAGTGGAGAGTCCAGCACCGGGACGTCGCAGCCGGCCAGCAGCGCACAGGCCGCGGCCAGGCCGGCGAGGACCGCCACCCGGCGCCGGATGCGCTCAGCGCCCACCGGCCGCCTCCCGCCGCCCCTCGCCGGACCGCCCGAGGGCCCAGAGGACCTGCCGGCAGAAGCCCCGGGCCAGCCGGACCTCCCGGGCCTGGAGCTGCAGCCGCCCCACGAAGCGGCGCACGTTGGCCATCCAATGCTCGGGGCTTTCGGGATGGATGAAGCCAACGGCCTCGAAGAGCTCGGCCAGGTGGGCGAAGAGGCCTTCGAGCTCCCGCTGGTCGGCCAGTCGCGGGAGCGGGGGGGCGGCGTCCCCGTCGGCCAGCCGAAGCTCGTAGAGGAGGATCATCACGCTCTGGGCCAGGTTGACGGACGAAAAACCCGCCGTGGGGATGGTGACCAGGGACTGGCACCGGGCCAGCGCCGCGTTGGAGAGCCCCCACTTCTCGGAGCCGAAGAGGAGGGCCACCCGGTTGCGGGCAAGCACCGGGGCCAGGCCCCGGGCCAGGCCCCGGGGCGTGTCCGTGGGCCGCCGGTGGCGCCCGGTCCGCGCCGTGGTCCCCACCACGTGCTGGAACGGGGCCAGGGCCTCGTCCAGGGAATCCAGGATGGGCATGGCCTCCACGAGGTCGGCCGCCTCGTGGGTGGCCATCTTCAGCATCTTCTCCCGGTCCGGGTTCCGCGGGCGGACGGCCACCAGGCCCCGGGCGCCCATGTTGCGGCAGGCCCGGGCGGCGGCCCCGATGTTCTCGGGGTAGCGGGGCTCGTGGAGCACCACGGTGACGTTGTCGAGTCGCATGCGGCGGCCGGCCTCCTGGCGCCCCGGGACCCGGGGCGGGTCACCGCCTCTTCATAGCCCATCGGCGGCCCGAAGCCAAGCCCGGCCCGCCTCCCCGTCGGCTTATCCCGGCGAGGGAGGCCCCCGTCGGCGAATTGCCGCTCTTTGGTGGCACCATCGGATCGTTTGCGACTTTTGCCTTTTGCAGAGAAGTCATCATTGACGATGCATGCTCCAAGAAATTCAATGTCTTGTGAAACTAAATTCATGATCATCTATTTTTAAAATATGCGAGACCTAACCCACTCCAAATATTGTATATCGACCTTTCTGACCATTTTCTATTCAGTATCTTCAAAGAAGCGCAACACCAACATACAAAATGCCATCCTTGCAAATTTATTACTGGGGGAGCGATCGTTTCTTTTTGTCTTTTTGCGCAAAGATCTCAAGCAGAAGACAGCCTTCCCATGGCATCCGCCGCCCAGGATCGACCCCGGGCCATGCTTTTCGAGCGACCGGGGCACATGGAGGGACCGGGGACCGGGGGCGGTTCCCCGGCCTCTCCCGCTCCACCATTGGACATCCCGCCCCGGGTGGGATAGATTCCAAGGCGGCCCCGGCCGGTGTCTCGGCGCGGGGCGATCCCCCGACCGACGGAGCCCATCCCTCCATGGCGAACCGCGCACAGGAACCAGCCGACCTCTTCCCCCGGGTGCCCTGTCTCGTGACGGGGCGCCTCGTCCCGGATACCGACCGGGAACGGATCCGCCAGGCCCTCGCCCGCCACCTGGTGGACGAGAAGGGCCACCGCCTCGACGAGCTGGAGCTGGACCGCGGCATCACCCTCGAGCGGGAGGGCCGGCGGATCCTCGTCCTCGTGGACATCGCGGTCCGGGTGGCGGGCCGGACCCTCATGATCCTCCGGGGGAACCCCGGGTCGGTGGTCACCCGCGAGGCCGGCACCATCGCCGCGGCGCGCCTCCTGGAACCGGACTACGTCGTCCCCTGGGCCGTCCAGGCCAACCTCGACGAGGCGGCGCTCCTGGACGTCCGGCGCAAGAAGGCCGTGGCCTACGGATGGGACGCCATCCCCACCCGGGCCCGGCTGGTCGAGATGACCCGGCAGTGGCCGCCCCCCGCCCTGCCCCCCGAGCGGGTGGCCCTGGAGCGCCAGATCCTCTTCTCCTACGAGACCCACTGGCGGATGCGGCCGCCCGAGGTGGTGGACGGGACCCTGGTCTACCGCTGAGTCACGGGACCGGATGGCCGCGCCCCATCGCCACCTCCCCCGGCGCGGCGGCCCTTTGGATGCCGCCGCCCGGCCGGCCCTGGCCGCCGCCGGCGGCCTCGCCCTCACGGCCGCCTTCCCGCCCGTGGCCGCCTGGCCCCTGGTCCTGGCCGGCCCGGCGATGCTCCTGGCCGCCGCGGACGGCCGCCCCCCGGCCGCCGCCTTCCGGCTGGGCTACGTCTTCGGCCTGGTCCACTTCACCTCGCTCCTCTGGTGGATCGCCCCCACCGTGGCCCGCTACGGGGGCCTTCCCTCCTGGGGGGCCCTCCCGGTCCCGCTGCTGCTCGCCGCCTACCTCGCCCTCTACCCGGGGGCTTGGACGGCCGGGCTGGCCCTGTGGCGGCGGGGGCGCTCCCACGGCCGCCTCGTGCCCCTCGTGGCGGCCGCGGCATGGACCCTCCTCGAATGGCTCCGGGGCCACCTCCTGAGCGGCTTTCCCTGGGGGGCGCTCGCCTACGCCCTGGCCCCCCGGCCCGAGCTCATCCAGACGGCGGAGATCTGGGGCCCCTACGGTCTTTCCTTCTGGACGGCCCTGGGTGCGGGGCTCCTGTGGCTGGGGTGCCGGCGGGTGCCGGGGAGGCGCCGGGCCCGGGCCGCCGCCCTGGCCGCCTTCGCCGCCCTGGCGCTCGCCGGCTGGGGCTGGGGCGCCGCCCGTATCCGGGCCGTTCGGGCCGACGACGCCCGCCGCCCCGTGCTCCGGGCGGCGGTGGTCCAGGGCGCCGTCCCCCAGGACCGGAAGTGGGACCCCGCCTTCCAGGCGGCCACGGTGGAGATCTACCGCCGGCTCAGCCTCGCCGCGGCCGCCGGCTGGCACCCGGACCGGCCCGCCCTCGTCGTCTGGCCCGAGACGGCGACCCCCTTCTACTTCCAGGACCCGGGCCCGCTGTCGCGGGCGGTGCGGGAGATCCCGGTCCTGGCCCGGGCCGCCCTCCTCTTCGGGAGCCCCGCCCACCGCCCCGGCCCCGGCGGAGGCGTGGCCTACCTGAACAGCGCCTACCTCCTGGACCGCCTCGGCAGAGTCCGGGGCCGCTACGACAAGCGCCACCTGGTGCCCTTCGGGGAGTACCTCCCGTGGGGGCCGCTCACCGCCTGGGCCCGCGGCCTCATCCCCTCGGTGGGCGAGTTCACGCCCGGCGCCGCCGCCGCGCCCCTTGCGGCCGGGGACATCCGGGTGGGTCCCCTCATCTGCTTCGAGAGCATCTTCCCGGCGCTCGCCCGCCGGAGCGCGGCGGCCGGGGCCAACGTGCTCGCCGTCCTCACCAACGACGCCTGGTTCGGCCGGACCGGGGCCCCGTTCCAGCACGCCGCCATGGCGGCCCTCCGGGCCGTGGAGACCCGCCGGTGGGTCATCCGGGCCGCCAACACCGGGGTCAGCGCCTTCTTCACCCCGTGGGGCGCGTGCCGGCGCCCGACCCGGCTCTTCCGCCGGACATGGATCGCCGAGGACGTCCGGCTCCGAGACGGCCGGACCCCCTACCTCCGGGCCGGGGACTTCCCGGTCCTCGCGGGGGTGATATTTCTCCCGGCAGCGGCTATATTTCTGGAGTATTTCCTTGCAACGCGGCGCCCCGGGACGCGCCGCCCCGGAGGACAGGCACCATGAGCGACAACGGCAAGATCGTCACCCCGGAACTCGGCGTCCTCGAACTCAAGGACCGGCTGCGGGACATCCACCGGCGGCTGGAACTCCTGCGAGGTTACCTTTGATGGGGAGCAGATCGACGCACGCCTCTCCGCCATCGACCAGCGGATGCTGGCCCCGGATTTCTGGGAGTCGCCCGACTCCGCCGATCTCCTGAAGGAACGCGCCGACCTCCTCGCCCGGCGTGACGAGGTGGCCCGCCTCGACGCCGAGTTGGAGGACCTCGAGGTCCTCCTCGAACTCGCCGAGGAAGAGGCCGACGCCGACGTGGTGGCCGAGGTCCGCCAGCGGGCCGCCGCCCTCGAGAAGGAGGTCGGCCGGACGGAACTGGCGCGGCTGCTGGCCGGGCCCCACGACCGCAGCAGCGCCATCGTCACCATCCACGCGGGCGCAGGCGGCACCGAGGCCCAGGACTGGGCCGAGATGCTGCTCCGGATGTACCTGCGCTGGTGCGAGAACCGGGGCTACAAGGTCCGCATGCTCGACCACATGCCCGGGGAAGAGGCGGGCACCAAGAGCGCCACCTTCCTGGCCGACGGCCCCTACGCCTACGGCTACCTCAAGGCCGAGGCCGGGGTCCACCGCCTGGTGCGGATCTCCCCCTTCGATGCCTCGGGCCGGCGGCACACCTCCTTCGCCTCGGTCTTCGTGGTGCCGGAACTCGACGACACCATCCACGTGGAGATCGACGAGAAGGACCTCCGCATCGACACCTACCGCTCCAGCGGGGCCGGCGGCCAGCATGTGAACAAGACCGACTCCGCGGTCCGGATCACGCACCTGCCCACCGGGATCGTGGTCCAGTGCCAGAACGAACGCTCCCAGCACAAGAACAAGGCCATCGCCATGAAAATCCTGAAGAGCCGGCTCTACGAGGCCGAGATGGCCAAGCGGGAGCAAGAGAAGCAGAAGCTCCACGGCGGCAAGAAGGATATCGCCTGGGGGAGCCAGATCCGCTCCTACGTCCTCCACCCCTACCAGCTCATCAAGGACCACCGGACCGACTACGAGACCGGAAACGTCGGCGCCGTCCTGGACGGGGAAATCGACCCCTTCATCGAACGCTACCTCCAGCTCCAGGCCGGCAACTGAGGCCGGACCTCCCCGCTCACGCCAGGCCCGCGGCCAGCTCGGCCCGGAGCCCCGCCCGGTCCAGCGACCATGCCGGGGCCAGGAGCCCGGCCCGGGGCGGATCCGCCCAGAGGCGCTGGACCACCGTCGCCGGAGGCAGCAGCTCCAGCGCCCGGCGCACCGCGGCCACGTAGGCCTCCCGGGAGATGGGCCGATACGCGCCGGCGGCGAGGTCCCGGGCCAGGGCCGTGCCCTCCAGGACGTAGAGCTGGTGGAACTTGACCCCCTCGACGCGAAGCTCCGCCAGGAGCCGCACCGTGGCCTCCATCTCCGCCGGCCCCTCCCCCGGCAACCCGAAGATGACATGGGTGCAGACCGGCAGGCCGAAGCGCCGGGAAAGCTCCACGGCGCGCACGAAGTCCGCCACGGTGTGGCCCCGGCCGATCCGGGCCAGGGTGGCGTCGCTGGCGCTCTGGAGCCCGTATTCCATCCAGGCCATCCGCCCCGCCGCCACGCGGCGGACGAGGGAGAGCCGCTCCGCGTCCACGCAGTCCGGCCGGGTCCCGATGGAGAGCCCCACCACCTCCGGGCCGACGAGGGCCTCGCGGTAGAGGGCCTCGAGCCGCGCGGGCGGTGCGTAGGTGTTGGAGAAGGACTGGAAGTAGGCGATGAAACGCCGGGCCCCGTAGCGACGCCGGGCCCGCTCCATCCCCCGCCGCATCTGGGCGGCGACCCCCAGCCCCTCCCGGGCGGCGCCGGTGCCGGATCCGCGGGCATCGCAGTAGATACAGCCCGCGCGCCCCTTGGTCCCGTCCCGGTTGGGGCAGGTGAGACCGGCGTCGAGGGGGACCTTCTGCACCCGCTCCCCGAAGCGCCGGCGCAGGTAGGTGTTGAGACTCACGCAGCCCGGGCTCACGCCTCCTCCTGCTCCACGAGCCGCCGGAGCCAGCGGACGGCCTCCTCCCGGTCGGCCACCCGGCCCTCCACCCGGGCCTCCTCCAGGGCCTCCAGGAGCCGGCCGATCCGCGGCCCGGGGGCGAGGCCGAAGATCTCCTGGAGGTCGTGCCCGGTCAGCAGCCGCGGCAGCGCCGCCACGGGCCGCATCCGTTCCTCGTGGAAGGCGTGGACCCGGCTCCAGAGGAGGTCCAGGTTCCGGTCGAGGTCCGGCGGCTTGAGCGGCCCCCGGCCGGCCCGGCTGTCGGCCATGGCGAGGAGGAACAGGGCCGGGTAGTCGGCCCCCGCCTCCGTGAGGAGGCGGCGCATGGCCCGGCGGCTCGGCCCCCCCCGCCGGACCTGGGCGAGGAGGAAGAAGGGCCGCATGTGGAGCCGCACCATCCGGGCCGCGAAGGCCGTGCCCCTCCGGGGCCAGCGGAGCCGGCGCCCGATGGCCGCCACCATCTCCGCCCCGGCGTGGTCGTGGTAATAGAAGGTGGGGCGGCCGGCCTTCTCGCCCCGGCAGGCGGGCTTGCCGAGGTCGTGGAAGAGCGCCGCCCACGCCAGCCAGGGGAGCCGGTCCCCGGCGCCGGCCACCCAGGACCGGAGGGGTGCCGCCTCGGTGAAGGCCGTGCCGGGGTCCCGGACCAGCTCCTCGAGGGCCTCGAGGGCCGCCAGGCAGTGGCGGAAGACGTCCAGGTGGTGGAACCCCGGCTGCTCCAGGCCGACCCCCGGGGCCAGCTCCGGGAAGAGGACGAAGAGGATCCCGGCCTCCGCCATCTCTGCGAAGGTCCGCCCCGCCCGGCCGGTGGCGAGGACGAGGCCGAGCTCGTGGGAGACCCGCTCCGCCGCCACCCCCCCCAGGGCCGGGGCGAGCTCCGGGATCCACCCCCGGGTCCCGGGCTCGATGGCAAAATCCAGCTGGGCGCGGAAGCGGAAGGCCCGGAGGAGCCGGAGGGGGTCGTCGGCGAGGTTGCGCCGCCCGAGGGCCCGGATCACCCCCGCCTCGAGGTCCCGGCGCCCGCCGTGGGGATCCACCAGGGCCGGGAGGAGCCGGCCCCGAACCGCGCCGGGGTCCTCCGGCGGCGCGTCCAGGAGAGGCAGCGCCGCACCGAGGGGAACGGCCATGGCGTTCAGGGTGAAGTCCCGTGCCGCGAGATCCCCCGCCAGGTCCCGGGCTCCGCCTCGAAACTGGCTGAAGTCCACCACCAGGTCCGGGAAGACCACCCGGGCCACCCCCTCCCCCTCGTCCAGCAGCACGAGGCGTCCCCCCGCCCGCGCCGCCAGCCCCCGGGCGGCGGCCACCCCGCCCTCCGGCACCACCACGTCCAGGTCCGCCGCCGGGCGCCCGAGGAACCAGTCCCGCACGGGGCCGCCCGCCGCCCAGGCCGCCCCGGACCGGGCCAGCGCCTCGAGTTCGGACCGGGCGGCGGGCGTCACGGCTGGAAGACCTCCAGGACGAGGTCGTGGAGGCGGGGCCGCCACCGGCGGAGCCCCTCCTGGCTGGCCGGCGAGGCGTCGGGGAAGGTGCGGTTGGTGAGGAGGACCACCACCACCTCCCGGTCGAGGTCCATCCAGAAGGAGGTCCCCGTGAAGCCGAGATGGCCGGCGCTTTCCCGGGAAAGGCGGGTCCCCGCGCTGGAGCCCTCGGCGGACGGCGTGTCGAAGCCCAGGGCGCGGGTCCCGCCCGGCACGAGGTCCTGGCGCCGGAAGGCCTCCCGGACGAGGTCTGCGGGGAGATCCGGGTGCACCCGGCGGCCGGCGGCGAGCTCCAGCAGGCGAAGCAGCAGGCGCCGGACCCCCGCCGCGGTCCCGAAGAGCCCGGCGTGCCCGGCGGCCCCGCCCAGGGCCCAGGCGTTGGCGTCGTGGACCTCGCCCTGGAGGAGGCGGCCCCGGAGCGGGCACCAGCCGGTGGGGGCCGCGCCGCCCGGGGGTACATCCGCGGCGAATCCCAGCCCGCTGGCCCCGAGGGGAGCCAAGACCAGGTCCGCCACCGCCTCCGGGAACGCGCGCCCGGTGACGGCCTCCACCACCCAGCCCAGGAGGATGAACCCGAGGTCGCTGTAGATCTCCACGCTCCCCGGGGCGGCGGCCAGGGGCTCGGCCAGGAGAAGCCGGCGCACCTCCGCGGCCCGCTCGGCCGGGGCCAGACGGGCCACGGCCTCGGCGTAGGGGCGATGCGCCGCCAGCCCCCCGCAGTGGGCGAGGAGCTGGCGCAGGGTGATGGCCGCCTTGTCCGCGGAGACCCCGTCGAGGACCGCCCCCAGCTCCGCCTCCAGGGTGAGGCGGCCCCGGCCCACCAGGACCAGGACGGCGAGCGCCGTGGCCAGGGGCTTCGTGAGGGAGGCGAGGTCCCACCAGGTCTCGGCCCGCACCCTGGGCGACCACGGGGCATAGGCGAAGCGCCCGAAGGGGGCCTCCAGGACCGTCTCCCCGCCGACCGCCGCCGTGAGGACTCCGCCCGGGGCCACCCCCTCGCCGCGCAGCCGGATCAGCTCCCGCTCGATGTCTTCCCGCTCGTCCGTGACGGACCTCCCGGTGGTGATGTCTCGTGGACGAGGTGGACGTCCCGCTGGGGGAAGGGGATGACCACGCCGTGCGCCGCGAAGGTCCGGTAGACGGCGGTCAAGAGCTGGTGCACCACGAGGCCCCGCAGGGCCGGCTCCCGGACCCAGCAGAGGAGCTCGAAGTCGAGCGACGAGTCGCCGAAGGCGCGGAGCCGCACCCGGGGCGCCGGCTCCGCCACCACCGCCTCGTTGGCCGCGGCGACCTGGAGCAGCAGCCGCTCCACCTCCTCGATGTCGCTCCCATAGGCCACCCCCACCGGCACCCGGATGCGGAACCGGGGCACCGGGGCGCTCTCGTTGATGATCTTCGACCCGGCCAGGATGGCGTTGGGAATGGTGACCTGGACGTCGTCGCGGGTCTTGATGCGGGTGGAGCGGACGCCGATGTCCATGACCTCGCCCCGTTCCCCGCTCTCGAGGATGATGTAGTCGCCCACCTGGAAGATCCGGTCCGTGAAGATACTGAGCCCGCCGAAGAAGTTGGCCAGGGTCTCCTTGGCGGCGAGCGCCACCGCGATGCCCACGATCCCGGCCGAGGCGAAGAGCGGCGTGAGATTCACGCGCCAGATGGCGAGCAGCCAGAGGAGGCCCAAGACGACGAGGGCCACCCGGACCACGTTCTTCACCAGGTAGAGGAAGTCCACCCCCACCTTCCCGCCGGCGGCCGCCGCCGGGAGCCGCCGGTCCGAGGCCCAGGTCACCGCCCGGACGAGGGCCGCCCACCAGACCACCAGGATGGCGCTCTTCAAGAGCGGCAAGAGGACCGCCCCCCACGGCGGCCCGGGGGCGTAACGGGCGGCGACGTGGAGGCCGCCGAGGAGCGCGACGGTCCAGACCAGGGGCCGGTGGGCGAAGGCGAGGAGCCGGTCGTCGAAGCGGAAGGGGGTGAGCCCGGCCAGGCGGCGCAAGACCCGGTCCAGGAAGAGGTCCGCCAGTTTCGCCGCGGCCAGGTAGGCGGCGAGCAGCACCAGGGCGCCGGCCGCCGGGTGCCGTGCCAGGGCCGCCCGGATCGTCTCCCAGGCTTCCAAGATCCATGCCGTGCCCACTGTGACCGCCCCCTCCCGAAAAAAATTGACAGCGCCGGTGGCGGATATTATAAAACGGCTCTGCCGTCGGCAATCGTATCCGCTGAAAGAACCAGGAGGAACCCAGATTGGCCAATCACAAGTCCGCGCTCAAGCGGGACCGGCAGTCCAAGGCCCGCCGCCTCCGGAACAAGGCCCGGAAGACCCGCGTCAAGAACCTCGTGAAATCCGTCCAGGCCGCCATCGCCGAGCGCAAGCCCGAGGAGGCCCGGCAGCTCCTTCGCCTGGCCCAGAAGACCCTCGACAAGACCGCCGCCAAGGGGACCATCCACTGGCGCGCCGCCGCCCGGAAGGTCGCCCGCCTGAGCCGCAAAGTCCACGCCCTGGTCTCCGCCGGCTGAGCCGCGGCCCCTGTCCGCGGGCGGCCCGCCGCCCGCTAGAACATCCCCGTCACCCGGTGGTAGATCAGCTCGGCCAGGTTGTGGCCGATCTTTTCGAAGGCCAGGGCCTCGAGGCTCTCCGTGTCCTGGACGTTGGCCCCCACCAGGAAGGGCTCGTCCCGGCGGAGATTCACCGTCTCCCATAGCACCTCCCCGGTCCTCCGGTCCCGCAGCCGGGCGGAGACCTCCACCCGGACGTTGCGTTCGACGGCCACGTCGTAGCGGGTGTAGGAGAGCCCGGTGGTGTCCACGGCCACCACTTCCCCCTCGAGGATCACGTCCGCCTCCGCCCGGTCGGCCAGGACCAGCCCCCCGCCCAGGAGAAATTCCCGCCGGAGGGCCTCGGTGATCCGGGCCCCGAGTTCCAGCACGTTGGTCCGGTTGCCCCAGGGCGCCACGTAGACGGTGCGGATCCGGTCGGGCAGCATGCCGGCCCGGTCCCCGAAGCGGTAGCCGCACCCTGGGAGAAAGAGCAGGCAGCAGGCCAGGAGACCCGGAAGGACCCGACCGGCGGCGCGGAACGACACGGCGGCGCCCCGGGCTCAGCCCGCCGCCACGATGTTCACGAGGCGCCCGGGCACGTAGACCACCTTGCGGACGGACTTCCCCTCCACGTGACGCCGGACGTTGGGCTCGGCCAGCGCCGCGGCCTCCACCTCTGCCCGGTCCGCACCGGCCGCCGCCCGGATCCGCCCCCGGACCTTGCCGTTGACCTGGACCACGATGGCCACCTCGTCGGCCGCCAGCGCCGCCTCGTCCGCCTCCGGCCAGGGTGCCCGCTCCAGCCCGCCCTCGTGTCCCAGCCGCTCCCAGAGCTCCGCGGTGATGTGCGGCACCATGGGCGAGAGCAGGAGGAGGACCGCCTCCACCGCCTCCCGGACCACGGCCCATCCGGTGGCGTCGCCGGGGGCCGGCCGGCCGGCGCCGAGGAGGGCGGCCGTCTCGTTGACCAGCTCCATGACGGCGCTGATGGCGGTGTTGAAGTGGAATCGGGCCTCGATGTCCTCCGTGACCTTCCGGATGGTCTGGTGGGTCTTGCGGCGAAGCGCCCGGAGGGCCTCGTCGCCGGCGACCGCCCGGGCCAGCTCCGGGCCGGGCGCCGGCGCCCCGCGGAGGGCCTCCGCCCGCTCCGTCACCAGGCGCCAGACCCGCTGGAGGAACCGGTGCGCCCCCTCCACCCCCTGGTCGCTCCACTCGAGGTCCCGCTCCGGCGGCGCGGCGAAGAGGATGAAGAGCCGAACCGTGTCGGCCCCGTAGGCCCGGAGCATCTCGTCGGGGTCCACCACGTTGCCCTTTGACTTAGACATCTTGGCCCCGTCCTTGAGAACCATCCCCTGGGTGAGGAGGTTGCGGAAGGGCTCGTCCACGTGGAGCCAGCCGAGGTCGCGGAGGACCTTGGTGAAGAACCGGGCGTAGAGGAGGTGCAGGATAGCGTGCTCGATGCCCCCGATGTACTGGTCCACGGGCAGCCAGGCGTCGGCGCGCTCCGGGTCGAGGGGGCGGTCGGCCTCGTCGGGGCAGGTGTAGCGGGCGAAGTACCAGGAGGACTCCACGAAGGTGTCCATGGTGTCGGTCTCCCGCCGGGCCGGGCCGCCGCACCGGGGGCAGGCGGTCCGCAGGAACGCCTCGAGTTCCGGCAGCGGGGAACGACCGCCGGGGCCCAGCCGGGCCTCCAGGGGCAGGACCACGGGGAGGTCCTCGGGCCGCAGCGGCACCACCCCGCACCGGTCGCAGTGGACCACGGGGATGGGTGCCCCCCAGTAGCGCTGCCGGGAGATCCCCCAGTCCCGCAGGCGGTAGGTGGTCCGGGCCCGCCCGCAGCCCTTCTCCTCGAGGTGGCGGACGATGGCGGCCTTGGCGGCCTCGCTCTCGAGCCCGTCGAAGGGGCCGGAGCCGGCCAGGACGCCGGGCCCCTCCCAGGCGGCCTCCATGGTACCCGGATCGAGGGGGGCGCCCGGCGGCTGGATGACCACCCGGACGGGCAGCCCGTAGCGGCGGGCGAACTCGAAATCCCGCTGGTCGTGGGCCGGAACCGCCATGACCGCCCCGGTCCCGTAGCCCATGAGGACGAAGTTGGCGAGATAGACGGGGATCCGCTCGCCGGTGAGCGGGTGGAGGGCGTAGCGGCCGGTGAAGACGCCCTCCTTCTCCCGCTCCTCCGGGGTCCCCGGGGCCCCCGCCCAGCGTTCCGCGAAGGCGCGGACCTCGGCCTCCCGGTCCGTCCCCGCCGCCAGGGTCTCGGCCAGGGGGTGGTCGGGGGCGAGGCTCATGAAGGTCACGCCGAAGAGGGTGTCCGGCCGGGTGGTGAAGACTCGGATGGCCCCGCCGCCCTCCAGGGGGAAGTCGATCTCGGCCCCGGTGCTCCGCCCGATCCAGTTCCGCTGCATGGTGAGCACCTTCTCGGGCCAGCCCTCGAGCCGGTCGCAGCCCTCGAGGAGTTCCTCGGCGTAGTCGGTGATCCGGAAGAACCAGCCGTCGAGGTCGCGGAGGCGGACTTCCCCGTCGCAGCGCCAGCAGCGGCCGTCCTCCACCTGCTCGTTGGCGAGGACCGTCCCGCACCCCTCGCACCAGTTCACCTTGGCCTTCTTCCGGTAGACCAGCCCCCGCTCGTACATCTGGAGGAAGAAGAGCTGTTCCTTGCCGTAGTAGGCGGGGTCGCAGGTGGCCAGCTCCCGGGACCAGTCGTAGGAAAGGCCGAGCCGCTTGAGCTGGCGGCGCATGTAGTCGATGTTCTCGTAGGTCCAGCGCGCCGGGTGGGTCCCGTGCTTGAGGGCGGCGTTCTCCGCCGGCAGCCCGAAGGCGTCCCAGCCCATGGGATGGAGGACGTTGTAGCCCCGCATCCGCTTGTACCGGGCCACCACGTCCCCGATGGTGTAGTTGCGGACGTGGCCCATGTGGATCCGCCCCGAGGGATAGGGGAACATCTCGAGGACGTAGTAGCGGGGCCTGGGATCGTCGTCCGCGGTGACGAAGGCGCCCGAGGCCTCCCAGGCCGCCTGGTGCCTGGCCTCTATGGCGGCGAAGTCGTAGGTCTCACTCATGTTCGTGCTCGTCCCTTCCCGGCCGCCCCCGCTCCCGGAGGACGGCGTCGAGGATCCCGTTCACGAAGGCGCCCGAGGCCTCGGTGCCGAACCGCTTGGCCAGCTCCACCGCCTCGTTGATGGCCACCTTCGGGGGGACGTCCTCGCTGAAGCAGATCTCGTAGGCGCCGATCCGCAGGATGTTCCGGTCCACCCGGGCCATGCGCTCGAGCCGCCAGCGCTTGGCGCACCGCTTGAGAAGCCCGTCGATGGCCTCGCGGTGGGTGCGGACCCCCGTCACCAGCTGCCTGGCGAAGTTGAGCGACGGATCGTCGTCGGGGAGGACCTGGGCGGCGAGGCCGGAGGCGTATTCCCGCAGTGCCGCCTCCAGGTCCTCCGTCCCGTCCCATTCCAGCTGGTAGAGCAGCTGCAGCGCAATGGCCCGCCCGCGGGAACGGAGGGTCATGGACGGCTACGCATCGACGGCCTTGAGCAGGTTCGCCATCTCCACCGCCGCCAGGGCCGCGTCCCAGCCCTTGTTGCCCGCCTTCGTCCCCGCGCGCTCCACGGCCTGCTCGATGGTGTCGGTGGTGAGCACGCCGAAGATCACCGGGACGTCGGCGTCGAGCCCGGCCTGGGCCACGCCCTTGGCGGCCTCGGCGGCCACGTAGTCGAAGTGGGGCGTCGCCCCGCGGATGACGCAGCCGAGACAGATGACGGCGTCGTAGCGCCCGCTCCGGGCCAGTCGGCGGGCCACCAGGGGGATCTCGAAGGCGCCCGGCACCCAGGCCACGTCCACCGCCCCTTCGTCGGCCCCGTGGCGGACCAGGGCGTCCATGGCCCCGCCGAGGAGCCGGGTGGAGATGAATTCGTTGAACCGCGCCACGACGATCCCGATCCGAAGACCCTGGGCCTGGAGGTGTCCCTCGATTGTCCGTGCCATCTCTTGTCCCCTCTCCCGTGCCGGCGGGGCGGCCCCGTCATGCCGGCGTCGCCCCGCGCCGCCGGTGGCGGCATGCCGGAGGTGCGCCCCGGCGGGCCGGCCGCCGGCCGCGCCCGGCATTTGGCGATCTTTGCTCAGCCATCAGTTCTTGATGTGCAGCATGTGCCCCATCTTCTCCATCTTGCACCGGAGGTAGCGCTCGTTCTCCCGGTGCGGCGGGATCTCGATGGGGACCCGCTCCACCACCTCGAGACCGTAGCCCTCGAGACCGACGATCTTCTTCGGGTTGTTGGTCATGAGCCGCATGCGCCGGACGCCGAGATCGCGGAGGATCTGGGCGCCGATGCCGTAGTCGCGGAGGTCGGGCTGGAACCCGAGCTCGATGTTGGCCTCCACGGTGTCCTTGCCCTCATCCTGGAGGCAGTAGGCCTTGAGCTTGTTGATGAGGCCGATGCCGCGGCCCTCCTGGCGCATGTAGAGCAGGATACCGCGGCCCTCCTGGGCGATCTGGGCCATGGCGTGGTGGAGCTGCGGCCCGCAGTCGCAACGGAGGGAGCCGAAGACGTCCCCGGTGAGACACTCGGAGTGGACCCGAACCAGGATCTCCTCGTCCTCGCGCACCTCCCCGGCCCCGTAGATGAGGGCCAGGTGGTTCTTCTCGTCGAGCTGGCTGGAGTAGCCGATGAGCCGCCACTCGCCCGTGGCCGTGGGGAGACGGGTCTCCACCTCCCGGCGCACGAAGCTCTCTGTCTGGAGTCGGTAGGCGATGAGATCCGCGATGGTGACGATCTTGAGACCGTGTTCCCGGGCGAAGACCTCGAGGTCCGGCATGCGGGCCATGGTGCCGTCGTCCTTCATGATCTCGCAGATCACGCCGGCCGGCCGGAGCCCCGCCAGCCGCGCCAGGTCCACCGATCCCTCCGTCTGGCCGGCCCGGACCAGGACCCCGCCGCTGCGGGCCCGGAGCGGGAAGACGTGCCCGGGCATGGCCAGGTCCTCGGGCCCCGCGTCGTCGGCGATGGCCGTGAGGATGGTGGTGGCCCGGTCGTGGGCGGAGATCCCGGTGGTGACGCCCCGGCGGGCCTCGATGGACACGGTGAAGGCGGTGCCGTAGCGCGACGTGTTCCGGCTCACCATCATGGGGAGTTGGAGCCGCTCCACCCGCTCCTCCGTGAGGGTGAGGCAGATGAGCCCCCGCCCGTACTTCGCCATGAAGTTGATGGCCTCGGGCGTCACCTTCTCGGCCGCCATGGTGAGATCACCCTCGTTTTCCCGGTCCTCGTCGTCCACGAGGATGATCATCTTGCCGGCCCGGATGTCCTCGATGGCCTCTTCGATGGTCGCCTTGGCCATTGGCTTGCCTCTTTCCTCACGCGAATCCGTACCGCGCGAGCATCTCTTTGGTGAGCCCCGGGGGGGGCGCCGCCGCCTCCCGGGGCGTGAACATGAGCTTTTCAATATACTTCCCTATGATGTCCACCTCAATATTCACCTTGTCCCCCACCCGGCGAAGCCCCATGGTGGTGAGCCGGGCCGTGTGGGGGATGACGGCCACGGAGAACCGCTCGCCCCGGCACTCGTTCACGGTGAGGCTGATCCCGTCCACGGCCACGGATCCCTTCTCGATGACGTAGCGGGCGAGCCGGCCGGGGATCTCGATCTCGAAGAGGGTGAAGCGGTCCAGGGGCCGCCGCTCCCGGATGGTGCCCACGGCGTCCACGTGGCCGCTGACGAGGTGCCCGCCCAGCCGGTCCGAGAGCCGGACCGCCCGCTCGAGATTGACACGGGCGCCCGGCGACAGGGACCCGAGGGTGGTCCGCTCCAGGGTCTCCGGCGAGACGTCCACGGTGAACCGCCGCAGCGAGATGGTGGTGGCCGTGAGACAGACCCCGTTCACGGCGATGCTTTCCCCCTCCGCCGGGGCCTCCAGGTCGAAGTCGGCCTCGACGGCCATGGCCACGCCGCCGCCGGAGGGGCGGATCTCCCGTACCGTTCCCAGACCTGCCACGATCCCCGTGAACATCCCGGGACCTCCCCTTCAGCCCGCCGGCCAGAACCGGTCGACATCCCGGACCAGGCCGCGGACCATCCAGTTGTCGCCGAGGCGGCGGAGCTCCACATCGTGGAGCCGGGCCGCCGCCGAGACGCTCTCGGCCCCCCGGCCGGCCACGGCGGACCGCGCCCCCTCGCCGCCGATCACCACCGGGGCGTAGAAGAAACAGGCCTCGTCCACCAGGCCCGCGTCCCAGAAGGCCCCGTGGACCCCGCCGCCGCCCTCCACCAGGAGCACTTGGACCCCCCGCCCGGTCAGCTCGGCCAGGACGGCGGCAAGCTCCACCCGCCCGTCCCGCCCGGCGGGCACCAGGTGGACCTCGACCCCCGCCGCCTCGAGGGCCTCGCGCCGGTGGTCCGGCGCCCGCCCCGCCGCCCCGAACACCAGGGTGGGCGCGGGCGAGGCCACATGGAAGATCCGCCGATCGGGGGACAGGGCCAACGTGCTGTCCAGGACGACCCGAACCGGGTCGCGCCCGCCGCGGGCGAGGCGGCAGGTGAGCTGCGGGTCGTCGGCCGCCACGGTCCCCCGGCCCACCAGGATGGCGTCGGCCGCGTTCCGGAGGCCGTGGCCGTAGCGGCGGGCCCGTTCGTTGGTGATCCAGCGGGCATCACCCGTTCGGGTGGCGATCCGGCCGTCGAGGCTGCAGGCCGCCTTGGCCAGCACCCAGGGCAGCCCCGTGTGGAGCTGCTTGGCGAAGGGCGCCACCAGGCGGCGGCACTCCGCCTCGAGGCAGCCCACCCGGACCTCCACCCCCCGGGAGGCGAGAAAGGCCGCCCCGCCGCCCGGGACCCGGGGGTTCGGATCCCGCGTCCCGGCCACCACGCGGCGCACGCCGGCCGCGAGGACCGCCCGGGTGCAGGGCGGGGTCCGGCCCTCGTGGTGGCAGGGTTCGAGGGTCACGTAGAGTTCGGCCCCCCGGGCCCGCTCCCCCGCCGCCCGCAGGGCATGGACCTCGGCATGGGGGGTCCCCGCCCGGCGGTGCCAGCCCTCGCCGACGATCTCACCGCCCCGGACCACCACGGCCCCCACGGGCGGATTCGGCGCGGTCCGCCCGAGGCCCTTCCGGGCCAGCCGCAACGCCCGCCGCATGAAGCGGGCGTCGCGGTCCTCACTCCCCATGGGCCTCCCCCTCCACCGGCTCCCCCCGCTCCTCGTCCCGCCGGAGGAGTTCCTGCAGCTGGTCCATGAACTCCCCGAGGTCCTTGAATTGCTTGTAGACCGAGGCAAACCGGACGTAGGCCACGTCGTCCCACTCCCGGAGCCGGGCCATGATGCGTTCGCCCAGGAACCGGCTCGGGACCTCCCGGTCCCCCCGGTCCTGGATCTCCTTCTCCAGCTCGCTGACGAAGGCCTCCACCTGGTCCACGCTGATGGGCCGCTTCTCGCAGGCCTTGAGGATGCCCTCCACCATCTTCCGCCGGTCCAGTTCCTCCCGGCGCCCATCCTTCTTCACCACCATGGGACGGAACTCCTCCACCCGCTCGTAGGTGGTGAAACGCTCGCGGCAGGCGAGGCACTCCCGGCGGCGACGGATGGCCCGCCCGTCACGGCTCGTCCGGGAATCCACGACCCGGCTCTCCGGTGCATTACAGAAGGGACATCTCATGGGACACCCGCCAGGGGCCCGCGGCAGGAACGGCCGCCGCAGCGCGGAACTCTCTCCAACGCCGTCGTCATCTTGTTGCCGTCGGCCGGGGCGGGCGGCCCCCCGGCAGGGGCTCAGCCCGCCCCGGGACCGGCCCGGGTCACCGGGATGCCGGCCTCTTTCAACATATCACGGGAGAGGGCGTCCGCGTAGCCGTCGGCGTAGACCACGGCGCGGACCCCGGCGTTGATCAGCATCTTCGTGCAGATGAGGCAGGGGAGATTGGTGCAGTAGAGGGTGGCGCCGGCCACGGAGACCCCGTGGCAGGCGGCCTGGATGAGAACGTTCTGCTCGGCGTGGAGGCCGCGGCACAACTCGTGGCGCTCCCCGGAGGGGATCCCCATCTGTTCCCGGAGGCAGCCCACCTCGAGGCAGTGCCGGAGTCCGCTGGGGGCCCCGTTGTAGCCGGTGGCGAGGATCCGGTGGTCCTTGACCAGGAGCGCCCCCACCTTCCGCCGGAGACACGTGCTGCGCTGCGCCACGAGGTGGACGATGTCCATGAAGTAGGCGTCCCACGAGGGCCGCGCGTTCGCTTCCGGGTGGCCGCCCCGCTTCCGGCTCACGCGGCCTCCGAGGCCTCGTAGGCCGCCAGCCGGTCGCGGTAGAGGGGGAAGCGCCCGCAGAGGGCCTGGACCCGCGGCCGTATCTCGTCCGCCAGGGCCGCCTCCGGTCGGGTGAGGAGATCCACGATGTAGCCGCCGATCTCCTCCATCTCCGCCTCCTTCATGCCCCGGGTGGTCACCGCCGGGGTCCCGATGCGGATGCCGCTGGTGACCCTGGGCGGCTGGGGGTCGAAGGGGATGGCGTTCTTGTTCACCGTGATGCCGGCGCGCTCCAGGACGGCCTCGGCCTCGCGGCCGGTGAGGCCGCGGTTGCCGAGGTCCACCAGGAGGAGATGGTTGTCGGTGCCGCCGGAGACCAGGCGGAAGCCGCCCGCCTGGAGGACCTCCGCCAGCTTGGCGGCGTTGCGGACCACCTGCTGCTGGTAGGCCTTGAAGCCGGGAGCCAAGGCCTCCTTGAAGGCCACCGCCTTGGCGGCGATCACCTGCATGAGGGGCCCGCCCTGGATCCCGGGGAAGATCTGGCTGTCCACCAGCCGGCCGTGGGCCTCGGAGGTGAGGATGAACCCGCCCCGGGGCCCGCGGAGGGTCTTGTGGGTGGTGGAGGTCACGAAGTGGGCGAAGGGCACCGGGGAGGGGTGGATCCCCGCCGCCACCAGGCCGGCGATGTGGGCCATGTCCACCATGAGGTAGGCCCCCACCTCGTCGGCGATGGCCCGGAAGGCCGCGAAGTCGATGACGCGCGGGTAGGCGCTGGCCCCGGCCACGATCATCCGGGGCCGGTGTCGGCGGGCCAGCTCCGCCACCTGGTCGTAGTCGATGGTCTCGGTCTCGCGGCTCACCCCGTAGAAGACGGGATTGAAGAGCCGGCCGGAGAAGCTCACCGGGGCCCCGTGGGTGAGGTGTCCCCCGTGGGCGAGGTCCATGGAGAGGATGGTGTCGCCGGGCCGGAGGACGGCGAAGTAGACGGCCATGTTGGCCTGGCTGCCCGAGTGGGGCTGGACGTTGGCGTACTCGGAGCCGAAGAGCGTGTTCAGCCGCTCCACGGCGAGCCGCTCCACCACGTCCATGTTCTGGCAGCCCCCGTAGTAACGGCCGCCGGGGTACCCCTCGGCGTACTTGTTCATGAAGACGCTGCCCTCGGCCTCCATGACCGCCTCGCTGGCGAAGTTCTCCGAGGCGATCATCTCGAGCTGCCCGGTCTGGCGGAGGATCTCGGCCTTGAGAGCCCGGAAGACCTCCAGGTCGGTCTGGTAGAGGTGGTCCATGTTCGATACCCGCGTGGGGCCGCACGAACGGCGGCGGATTCGCGCCCCTCGGGCGGGGCACGCCACCCTTTTTATCCCATATGGGAAATAATGCAAACCGCCCGGGAGAGGGGACGGCGGGCCGCGGCTAGCCGGCCTCGATGAGCGCCACGCGGCGGGCGTGGCGCCCCCCGCTGAAGGGCGTCTCCAGCCAGAGGCGGACCATCTCCTCGGCCAGCCCCAGGCCGATGACCCGCTGGCCCAGGCAGAGGACGTTGGCGTCGTTGTGCTCCCGGCTCATCCGCGCGGTGAAGAGTTCGTGGCAGAGGGCGGCCCGGACCCCGGGAACGCGGTTGGCCGTCATGGACATCCCGATGCCGGTGCCGCAGATGAGGATCCCGCGCTCGCACTCGCCGCCGGCCACGAGGCGGGCCACCTCGCGGCCCTGGAGGGGATAGTCGGTGGAATCGCAGGAATGGCACCCGACGTCCACCACCTCGTGGCCCAGATCGGCCACCACGGCCTTCAGCCGTTCCTTGTAGTCGAAGCCGCCGTGGTCGGAGCCGATGGCAACCTTCATGGTGCGCCCCTCCGGCCGCTAGGCCTCCCGGTACCGGCGGAAGACCAGCACGGCGTTGGTCCCCCCGAACCCGAAGGAATTGGACATGGCCACCTCGACGTCGGCCTTCCGGGCCGTGTTGGGGACGTAGTCCAGGTCGCACTCGGGGTCCGGGGTCTCGTAGTTGATGGTGGGCGGGATGACGCCGGTCTCGATGGCCTTCACGGTGAAGACCGCCTCCACGCCGCCGGCGCCCCCGAGCAGGTGCCCCGTCATGGACTTGGTGGAACTGACGGGGACCTTGTCGGCATATTCCCCGAAGACGGTCTTGATGGCCCGGGTCTCGCAGAGGTCGTTGAGGGCGGTGCTCGTCCCGTGGGCGTTGATGTAGTCCACGTCCTCGGGGGCGAGGCCGGCATCGTCCAGGGCCATCTGCATGCACCTGGCCCCGCCCTCCCCGTCGTCGGGCGGGGCGGTCATGTGGTAGGCGTCCCCCGTGAGCCCGTAGCCCGCCACCTCGGCGTAGATCCGGGCCCCCCGCTCCAGGGCGTGGCCGAGTTCCTCGAGGACGAGGATGCCGGCCCCCTCCCCGATGACGAACCCGTCGCGGTCCTTCTCGAAGGGGCGCGAGGCCCTCTCGGGTTCATCGTTTCTGAGGGAAAGCGCCTTCAGGGAGGCAAAGCCCGAAAGCGCCAGCGGGACGATCACCGACTCGGTGCCCCCGGAGATCATCACGTCGGCCGCCCCGCACTGGATGGCGCGGCAGGCGTCGCCGATGGCGTGGGTCCCCGCCGCGCAGGCGGTGCAGACCACGGTGTTGGGCCCCTTGGCCCCGAAGAGGATGGAGATCTGACCGGAGGCCATGTTGGGGATGGCCATGGGGATGAAGAAGGGGCTGACCCGGGACGGGCCCTTCTGGACGAGGACGTCCCGGTAGTGCTCGATGGTGCCGAGCCCCCCGAGCCCGCAGCCGGTGATGACCCCGACCCGCGGCGCCTCCTCGGCCGTGATGCGGAGGCCGGCGTCCTCGAGGGCCATGGCCGCGGCGGCCACCCCGTAACGGACGAAGAGGTCCACCCGCTTGGCCAGCTTCTCCGGCATGAAGTCGGTGGGGTCGAACCCCTTCACCTCGCCGGCGATCCGGCAGGCGTAGCCTTCCGTGTCGAAGCGCGTGACGGGCCCGATCCCGGACCGGCCGGCGGTGACGGCGGCCCAGCTTTCCTCGACGCCGATGCCCACCGGGCAGAGCACCCCCAGCCCGGTGACCACCACCCGCCTCCGAGGCGGTCGTTCCAACGTCATCGGTCCTCCGTCGTCAGGATCCCTGTCGCTCGTTGATGAAGTTGATGGCGTCCTGGACGGTCTGCATCTTCTCGGCGTCCTCGTCGGCGATCTCGACGCCGAACTCCTCCTCCATGGCCATCACCAACTCCACCAGGTCGAGGGAATCCGCCCCGAGGTCGTCCACGAAGGACGCCGAGGGGACCACCTTCTCCTTGTCCACGCTCAGCTGGCTGGCAATGATCTCGATCATCTTCTCCTGCGTGCTCATCTTGGAATCCTCCCGTTGCTTCGCCGAGCGGCCCCGGCGGGGCCCGCCGCGGCCTCTGCGTGTATTGGTACGGCCCCTTGACCGGCCGTCAGGGCATCCACAGCCCGCCGTTCACGTGCAGCACGTGCCCGGTGATGTAACCCGCTTCCTCTCCCGCCAGGAAGGCCACCGCCGCCGCCACGTCCTCCGGCCGGCCCATGCGGCCGAGGGGGATCTGGGTGAGGATCCGGTCCCTGGCCTTCTCCGGCAGGGCGGCGGTCATGTCCGTCTCGATGAACCCCGGGGCCACCACGTTGGCCGTGACCCCCCGGGAGGCCACCTCCCGGGCGAAGGACTTGGTGAAGCCCTCGAGCCCGGCCTTGGCCGCGGCGTAGTTGGTCTGGCCGGGGTTGCCCATGGCGCCCACCACCGAACCGATATTGACCACCCGCCCCCAGCGCTGCTTCAGCATGGCCATGGCGGCCGCCCGGCAACAGTTGAAGACCCCCTTCAGGTTGACCGCCAGCACCCGGTCCCAGTCCGCCTCCTTCATGCGGGCGAGGAGGGAATCGCGGGTGATGCCGGCGTTGTTCACCAGGACGTGGACCCCCCCGTGGCGCTCCACCACCTCGGCGAAGAAGGCGTCCACCGCGGAGGTGTCGGCCACGTCGAACTGCGCCGTCCACGCCGTGCCGCCGGCGGCGGCCACCGCCTCGCGGACCTCCTCGGCGGCCCGGGCGTTGCCGGCGTAGTTCACGTACACGGCCGCCCCCTCGGCGGCCAGCCGGAGGGCGACGGCCCGCCCGATGCCCCTGGAGGCGCCGGTGACCACCGCGACCTTGCCATCGAGTCCTTGGCCCATTCTTCGGTCGGCTCCTTCCGTTCCTTGAAACGGCCTCAGGCCGAATCCTTGCGCCCGCGCAGCCGCTCGACGAGCACGGGCAGGATCTCGTGCACGTCCCCCACGATGCCGTAGGTGGCGAGATCGAAGATGGGGGCCTTGGGATCCTTGTTGACGGCCACCACGATCTCGGCGCCCTGCATGCCCACCACGTGGGGCATGGCCCCGGAGACCCCGAACCCCATGTAGAGGCGCGGGGCCACCGTCTCGCCGGTCTGCCCGATCATGCACCGGTGGGGGAGCCAGCCGGCGTCGGTGACCGCCCGGGTGGCGGCGAGCTCCCCGCCCACGAGCTCACAGAGCCGACGAAGGAGCTCGAGCCCCTCGCCCGGGCCGACCCCCCGCCCCGCCGTGACGACGATCTCCGCCTCGCGGAGGCCGCCGGACGCCTCCGTCTCGACGTGCTCCAGGACCTCGATCCCCCGCCGGAGCTGGGCCTCGTCCACCGCCACCGGGACCACCTCGGCCCGCCGGCCGGGCTCCGGCTTCGCCGCCCGGAAGACGTTGGGCCGGACCGTGGCCATCTGCGGCCGGCGGTCGGGGCAGACGATGGTGGCCATGAGGTTGCCGCCCCAGGCGGGCCGGGTCTGGCGGAGTATCCGGTCCGCGGGGTCGACGTCGAGGTCCACGCAGTCGGCGGTGAGCCCGGTCTCGAGGAGGGTGGCGACCCGGGGGATGAACCCGCGCCCCGTGGCGGTGGCGCCCGCCAGGATGACCTCGGGCCGCTCGCGGGCGGCGAGATCGGCCAGGATCCGGGCGTAGGGCTCGTCGGCGAAATCGGCGAGTTCCGGGTGGTCGGCCACGTAGACACGGTCGGCCCCGTGGGCGCCGAGCCCCTCGGCAAGCGCCCCCACCCCGTGCCCGATGAGGACCACGGAGAGGTCTGTCCCCAGCTTGTCGGCGAGCAGCCGCCCCTTGGACATGAGCTCCAGGGTCACCGGCGCCACGCCGCCCGGGGCCGTCTCGCCGACCACCCAGATTCCCTGCCACTGTTCCATCAACCCGTCCTCACCCGATGAGACCCCGCGGGCACGTGGCCGCGCAGGCGCCGCAAAGGTAGCACACTTCCCGCCGGATTGTCACCACTCCACCCCGGATCTCGATGGCCCCGGCGCCGCAGACCTCGGCGCACTCGCCGCAGCCATCGCACCGGGCGGCGTCCACCCGGGGAGCCCTCACCGCGCCAGGACCCCGGCCGCCCGGAGGCGCTCCAAGAGGGCCTCCACCTGGGCCTCCGGCGACCCCTCGAGCATCTCCCGCCGGGCGTCGAAGGAGGGGACGAAGGTCTCCACCACGCGGGTGGGCGACCCCGCCATCCCCAACCGGCCCGGATCGGCGCCGAGGTCGGCGCCTGTCCAGACGGGGATCTCCGCCTTCTTGGCCGCCATCTTGCCCTTGAGCGAGGGCACCCTCGGCGAGTTGAGCTCGGCGGCCACCGTGAGCACGCACGGCAGCCGGACCTGCACCACGTCGTAGCCCCCCTCGCGGGGGCGATGCACCCGCAGGGCCGCGCCCCCGTCCACCGGCTCCACCCGGGTGACACCGGCCACGCAGGGGACGTCCATCCGAGCGGCCAGGCCCGGCCCCACCTGGGCCGTGTCCCCGTCGCTGGTCTGGCGCCCGCAGAGGACCACGTCCACCGGCCCCAGGCGGCCGACGGCGAGGTGAAGGGCGTAGGTGGTGGCCAGGGTGTCCGCCCCGGCGAAGGCCCGGTCGGAGAGGAGGACCCCCCGGTCGGCGCCGCGGGAGATGGCCTCCCGGAGGGCCTCCTCCGCCTGGGGTGGGCCCATGGATACGGCGATCACCTCCCCCCCCACGGCCTCGCGGAGCTGGACCCCGGCCTCCAGGGCGTGAAGGTCCAGGGGGTTGATCACCGCCGCCGTGCCCTCCCGGATCAGGGTGCCCTTTTCGGGGTCGAAGCGGACGGTCTTCTCGTCGGGGACCTGTTTGATGCAGACGACGATCTTCATGGGTGGAGGCCCTTTCTCTGCGGCCGGGCGCCGGTCCGCCGCCGGCCTCAGACCGCCTTGTATTCCTTGTTGAGGGCCTGGGCGATGACGTTGCGCTGGATCTGGTTGGTCCCCTCGTAGATCTGGAGGACCTTGGCGTCCCGCATCATCTTCTCCACCGGGTAGTCCTTCATGTACCCGTAGCCGCCGAGCACCTGGACCGCGTCGGTGGTGACGCGCATGGCCATGTCGGTGGGAAAGACCTTGGCCATGGCCGAGAGCTTGGCGAAGTCCTTGGCGCCGGCGTCGATGGTGCGGGCCACGGCGTAGACCAGGGCCCGGGCGGCCTCGATCTCGGTGGCCATGTCGGCCAGCATGTGCTGGACGGCCTGGAACGACATGATGGGTTGGCCGAACTGGATGCGGGTCTGGGCGTGGCGCACGGCGGCGTCGAGCGCCGCCTGGGCCAGCCCCACGGCGATGGCGCCGATGCCCGGGCGGGCGAGATCCAGCGTCCGCAGCGCCACGATGTAGCCTTGCCCGCGGCGCCCGACGAGCCGGTCCTTGGGGATGCGGCAGTCGGTGAGGACGAGGGAACGGGTGGAGGAGGCGCGAAGCCCCATCTTGTGTTCCTTCTCGCCCACGGCGAACCCGGGGTCGCCCTTCTCCACGATGAAGGCCGAGGCCCCCCGGGCCCCCTTCTGGGGATCGGTCATGGCGATGACCGTGTAGATCTCCGCCTCGCCGGCGTTGGTGATCCACTGCTTGGTCCCGTTGAGGACCCAGTGGTCGCCGCGGTCCTCGGCGGTGGTCTGGATGCCGGCCGCGTCGCTGCCGGCCGTGGTCTCGGTGAGCCCGAAGGCCGCCAGGCGCTTGCCGCCGGCGATGTCCGGGAGATACCGCCGTTTCTGCTCCTCGGTCCCGAAGAGGATGACCGGCGTGATGCCCAGGAAGCTGGCCGCGTAGGTGGTGGTCACCGCGATGCACCCCCAGGCCAGCTGTTCCACGGCCAGGCACTGCTCGAAGCACCCGCCCCCGAGCCCGCCGTAGGCCTCGGGGATGCAGATGCCGAAGAGATCCGCCTGGGCGAGATCCTTCATGAGGTCCCAGGGAAAGGCCTCTTTCTCGTCGAGTTCCGCGCGGACCGGCACGATCTTCTCCTCGGCGATCTGCCGGGCCAGGTCCACGATCATCTGCTGCTCTTCCGTGAGAAAATAGTTGACCCGCGCCATCCGGTGTCCTTTCGTCACCACTTCAGGGCGGCCGCGCCCCAGGTGAACCCGCCGCCGAAGGCCAGTATGAGGACCCTCGTCCCGGGCGCCAATCGGCCCGCCCGGTTCGCCTCGTCCAGTGCGATGGGAATACTCGCCGCGGAGGTATTACCATACTTGTCAATGTTGATAAAGACCTGGTCCCTCGAGAGCCCGAGCCGATCCCGCAGGAAATCGAGGATCCGGACGTTGGCCTGGTGGGCGACGAGGAGGTCCACGTCGTCCCCTCTCCAGCCGTTGGCCTCGAGGGCCTCCCAGGCCACGCCCTCCAGGGAGCGCACGGCGTGCTTGAAGACCTCGCTTCCCTGCATCTCGATGTATTGCCAGCCCTTTTCGAGGAGCTCGGGCGTCACGGGATGGGCGGTTCCAAGGCCCCGGATGGTGAGGAGGTCGCCGAGGGACCCGTCGGCGTGGAGGTGGGTGGAGAGGATGCCCCGGTCCTCCCGGGTTCCCGTGAGCACGGCGGCGCCGGCACCGTCGCCGAAGAGGACGCAGGTGTTCCGGTCTTGCCAGTTGGTCCGCCGGGACAGCACTTCGCTGCCGATCACCAGGACCTTCAGGCGCCGGTTGTCGCGGATGAACTTGTCCGCCACGCTGAGGCCGTAGAGGAAGCCGGAACAGGCGGCCCCGAGGTCGAAGGCCCCGGCGTTCTTGGCGCCGAGGGCGTGCTGGACCAGGCAGGCCGTGGTGGGCATCGGGGTGTCCGGGGTCATGGTGCCCACGATGACGAGGTCGAGTTCCCGGGGGTGGACCCCCGCCATGTCCAGCGCCCGGCGGGCGGCCTCGGTGGCGAGGCGGGAGTTGGGCTCGTCGTCCCCGGCGATGCGGCGCTGACGGATCCCCGTCCGGGTGGTGATCCACTCGTCGGAGGTGTCCACCATCTTTTCGAGATCGAAGTTGGTGAGGACCTTCCGGGGCAGGCAGGCGCCCGTCCCGAGGATGATGGATCGTGTCGGCATGGTGGATGTAACCCGCGTCGCCTCGCCCCCGGACCGGGCCTAGGGCGCCGCCCGGAGGCCCTCCCCGCCGGCATCCAGGGAGGCGGCCAGCTTCTGGGCCAGACGGACCTCTACCAGATTGTGGGCCGCCCGGACGGCGTTCTTGATGGCCTTGGCCCCGGAACGGCCGTGGCAGATGAGCCCCACGCCGTTGATGCCGAGCAGCGGCGCCCCCCCGTACTCGGCGTAATCCACCCGGCGGCGGAAACGGCGGAAGGCGGACCGGGCCATCAGGTACCCCAGGCGGCCGAGGACGCTGCTCCCGATCTCGGTCCGGAGCATCTGAAGGATGGACTCGGCCAGTCCCTCGCTGAGCTTGAGGCAGATGTTGCCGACGAAGCCGTCGCAGACCACCACGTCCACGTCACCGCCGAAGACGTCGCGCCCCTCCACGTTGCCGACGAAATTCAAGGAACTCGCGGCAAGGAGGTCGTAGGCTTTCTTGACCTGCTGGTTGCCCTTGGTGTCCTCCTCCCCGATGCTCAGGAGGCCCACCCGCGGATCGGGCTTCTTCAGGATCTCGCGGGAGAAGACCGCGCCCATCACCCCGAACTGGAAGAGGTGCGGGGGCTTGCAGTCCACGTTGGCCCCGACGTCGATCAGGACGGAGGGAGTCTTCAGTGTGGGGATGAGGGTCGCGATGGCCGGGCGCACCCCGCTGATCCGCCCGAGGGCCACCATGGCGGTGGCCAGGGTCGCCCCGCTGTTGCCGGCGCTCACCACGGCATCGGCCTCGCCGGCGCGGACCAGGTCGAAGGCGACCCGGATGGACGAATCCTTCTTGCGCCGCAGAGAATCGGCGGGGGACTCGTCCATCCCCACCACCTGGGTGGCATTGTGGATCCGGACCGGCAGCCCCCCGGCGCCGTGGCGCCGGACCTCGGCCGCCAGCACGTCCTCCGCGCCCACCAGGACCACGGGGATGCCGAATTCCCGGGCCGCCGCGACGGCGCCCTCGACGAGGACGGAGGGTCCCCGGTCCCCCCCCATGGCGTCGACGGCAACCGCCACGTCAGGAAACGGACTCCTGCTCGGTGAAGATCTTGCCCCGGTACGCACCGCAATGCGGGCACACCCGGTGCGGGGGCCTCGGCTCGGTGCACTGGGGACACGGGGAGAGGCTACGGACGCGCAGCCTGTCGTGGGAACGGCGGTTGCCCCGCCGCGACCGGGATATCTTCCGCTTGGGTACGGCCATGATCTTCCTCCATGGGTTCCGGCGCCGGCGGCGGCTCCATTCCGCCCGGCGCGGCTAGTTCCCTTCTTCGGACTCGGAGCGCAACCCCTTGAGCACCGCGAAGGGGGATTCCGGCTCGCGCGGGGCACACCGGCACGGCTCCCGGTTGAGGTCGGCGCCGCAACCGGCGCACAGCCCCCGGCAGTCCTCCCGGCAGAGCCGCCGCATGGGCAACTGGAGCAGGACCTGCTCCCGGAAGAGCCCGGCCGCGTCCACGCTTACCCCGTCGAACTCGGAAAATTCCATGTCGTCGCTCACCAGCTCCACGTCCCGGGCCCGCCCGCCGGCGACCGGCCCGCCCGCCGGGGCGAGCAGGCAGGAAAAGGCCGCCTCCACCTGGAAGGGATAAGGCGCCAGGCACCGGCCGCAGACCAGCTCGAGCACCGCCCGAACCCGGCCCGTCACCGCCACGTCCCCGTCCACGAGGTCGAGGTCCATCTCGCCGGCGATGGGCCCGCGTACCGCGACCCGCTCCTCCCCGTGGAGAAGGCCCGGCATGTCGTCCCAGGCGAGATGGAGACCCTCTTCCGGGATGTCGTCCACCGCCACCAGGGCGTGAAATCTGGGAACGTCGGCCATGGAGGCTCTCCCGGGCAAGGCCCTGCCTGTCCGTGCCGCGAACCGACCCGGCACAAGGGGACGTACTATATAGAAGAAGCGCCCCTTGTCAAGCCGATCGGGGCCCCGTCAGCCGGGCCACCAACACGCCCACCTCGTAGAGCAGGTAGAGCGGCACCCCCATGAGCGCCATGTTGAAGACGTCCGGGGTGGGGGTGAGGACGGCCGCGAGGACGGCGATGGCCAGGACGGCGAAACGCCGGTAGCGCCGGAAGGTCTCCACCCCGCAGATCCGCAGCCGGCACAGCAGCGTCATCACCAGCGGCAGCTCGAAGACGATCCCGAAGGCGAGGAGGAAGAGCCCCACGAAGTTGACGAACTTCCCCACGGAGATCACCGGCCGGAGGTGGGGCGACTGGTAGCCGAGGAGGAAATCGACGCCGAAGGGCAGGGTCACGAAGAAGCAGAAGGCCGCCCCGCCGTAGAAAAGCACCAGGGCCGCCGGGAGGAAGAAGAAGGCGAAGCGGCGCGAGAGCCCGAAGACCGCCCGCAGGGCCCCGGCGAGGCGCCAGAGGAACCAGGGAGCCAGCAACGCCAGGGCCGTGACCAGCGACAGCTTGAGGAGGGCCACCACCGGCTCCAGCACCCCGAAGAAGGCGAGCCGCTGGTCGAGGTGCCCCTGGAGAAACCGCAGGAGCTCCGGCGAGTAGAAGTAGACGGCGGCCGTGGCCAGCCCCGTGGCCACGGCCCCCTCCAGGAGGAACCGGCGCAGATGCACGAGCAGCAGCCAGACCCGCTGGAGCAGGGTGGCCTCGCCCGCCGCCGTCACCGCCGGCCCCCTTCGACCCGGCCGCCGCGGCGCGCCGGGCGGCGGCTAGCAGTTGTCGCGCACGTACTGCACGGCATTTCGGAAGATGGCCAGCCCCGCCCCCTCCTCGGGGAGGTCCTCGCGGGTCCACCTCGGGTGGTTCGTCCGGTGGTGGAAGGCCTCCGGGTGCGGCATGAGCCCGAAGAGACGGCCGGTGGGATCGCAGATCCCGGCCACGGACCGGAGGGAGCCGTTGGGATTGGCGGGATAGTCCATGGTGGGGACCCCGGTGCCGGGGTCCGCGTAGCGAAGCACCACGAGGCCCTCGGCCTCGAGCCGGCGGAGGGTCTCGTCGTCCGCGGCCACGAACTTCCCCTCCCCGTGGCGGACGGGAAGCTCCAGGAGATCGAGCCCGCGGGTGAAGACGCAGGCAGAGGCCGGTTCGACGCGGCAGGTGACCCACCGGTCCTCGAAGCGCCCGGAGTCGTTGTAGGTGAGGCTGACACGGCGCTCCTCGTACCGCCCGCCGAAGCCCGGCAGGAGCCCCGTCTTCACCATGAGCTGGAAGCCGTTGCAGACGCCCAGGACCAGCCCGCCCTGCTTCACGAAGCGCAGCACCTGGTCCATGAGCCGCTCGCCGCTGCCGGCCACCCGGGCGTAACGCAACCGGTGGGCCCCCGCCTGGGCGGCCCCGAGGTTGTCCCCGTCGAGGAACCCGCCGGGGAGGTTGAGGAAGTGGTAGTCGTCCAGGCGGACGCTCCCGTCGAGGAGGTCGCTCAGGTGGACGACGTCCACCCGGTCGGCCCCCGCCGCCCGGCAGGCGTGGGCCATCTCCCGCTCGCAGTTGGTGCCGTAGCCCGTGAGGACGATGGCTCGGACCTGTTTGGCCATGGTGATCCTTCCCCTGTGTCGTCTGGAACCGGCCTCCTCAATACACCGAATGCCGGGAGGGCGCAATCGGCCGGGACGGCCGGCGCCGGCCGACCGCCCTCACTCCGCGAGGCGGTCGTAGCGCAGCTGGGTGATCTGCTCCGAGACCAGACCGAGGAGGAAGACCATCACCGAGGTGCTGAGCAGGAGGGCCGACATGTTGGTGAAGTGGTGCGTCGTCCAGAAGGTGTAGAGGTAATAGCCCAGGCCGGTGCAGAAGAAGAAGGCGCTCACCGGGAGGAAGACCCGGAGCGGGGAGAAGAGGGTCGCGATCCGAAGGATGATGAGCAGGAATCGGGCCCCGTCCCGCACCACGCTGATCTTGCTCTTGCCCCGGCGCCGGGCCGCCTCGATGGGGACGTAGCCCACGGTGCGGCCGCTCCGCAGGTAGGCCAGGGTGCTGGTGGTGGGATAGGAGAAGGTGTTGGGAAAGAGCGGGAGGTAGGGGAGCACCGTCCGCCGGTGGAAGACCCGGAAACCGGAGGTGAGGTCCCGCACGGGGAACCGGGCCACGTAGGAGGCGAGCCGGTTGTAGACCCAGTTGGCCAGGCGTCGGCCGAGGGAGGCCTGGCTTCGGGCGCTCCGGGCCCCCACCACCAGGTCGTAGCGGTCCGCTTCGGCCAGCAGCCGCGAGATGTCCGCCGGGTCGTGCTGCCCGTCCCCGTCCATGAGCACCACGTAGTCGCCGGAGGCCATGCGGATGCCCGTCTTGACGGCGGCCCCGTTGCCGATGTTGTACGGGTGCCGCCAGACGAGCGCCCCGGCCCCCCGGGCCGCCTCTCCCGTGCCGTCGGTGCTCCCGTCGTCCACCACGATCACCTCGAAGTCCGGGTGGAGCTCGAGGATCCGCCGGACCACGTCCGCCACCGCCTCCGCCTCGTTGAAGGCCGGGATGATGACCGAGATCTTCACGTCCGCCTCTCCCGCCGGGCTCAGCGGCCGGCGGGCGCCGCCTTCCCGGCTTCGGGCCGGTACACCTCCCCGATCACCTCCCAGAGCTGGTGGGAAGGCGCATTGAGGATGACCGGCCGGAAGTACCGGCTCTGGTACGTGTGCCGGACGAAGAGCCGGTTGAAGACCGAGACCGAGATGGGGAGATCCATCACCGCCCCGAACCCTCCCGGCAGGAAGGCCTCCAGGCTGAAGCCCTTCGGGTGATCCTTGTACCGGAGGCCCCGGGCCTGCCGGGTGTCGCAGACCACCGCCTGGCTGAGCCGGACCCGCCATCCCCCGGACCAGGCGGCCTCGCCCTTGCGGAGGTCGGCCCGAAGGCCCCCGCCGCCGGTCAGGACGTCCCCGTCCAGCCGGATCCCGTAGAACTCCCGGAACTTGGGATGGTAGCCGTCCCGGCGCGCCGGGTCCCACGACCCGAGCCAATACCACCAGTAATAGGTCTTCATGAGGCGCCAGTCCAGGAAGAGGTAGACCGGCGGCGCCTCTGCGGGAAAGAAGAAGGCGAGCCAGTCCGGAACGCCCTGGAGGCCTTGCACCGGTCGGAGCGCGGCGTCGGCCAGGATCTTCCCCGCCTCCTCCGGGCCGGCGGCGAGCACCCGCTTCAAGAGGGGGAAGCCCTTGGCCGGGCCGCCGGCGGCCTCGTAGAAGCGCTGGATACCCCGGAGGCCCCGAGCGGCGTAAAAACGCATGAAGTTGGCCGACAGCCGCGGGTCGTCCGTCGCCATGGGAAGCCCGTTGTAGACGCTCCGCTCGCCGCTGTGGACCATGCCGTCGTTCATGGTCCCGCGCCGCGACCAGTAGATCATGGGATAGCCGTGATCCCACCAGGCCCAGATGAGCGCGCGCGGCGGGGTCTTCTCCCCGGCGGCCTCCATGCCGGCGATGAGGTGCGGGGGCTCCTTGGGCCAGAAGTCCTTCTCCCAGCCCTTCATGAAGGCGGGATAGGAGAGGAAGAGGACCAGCACGGGCGCCGCCAGGGCCGTGAGCGGCCACCGGCGCCGGAGCCACCAGATGGCGTAGACCAGGTAGCCGAGGCCGAGGGCGTTGACCGGGGCGAGGAAGATCAGGAACCGCTTGGCGAAGAGGAAGGAGAGCCCCCCCAGCAGCACCGGCACGGAGAGGAAGAGGCTCTCCTCCGGCCGCCGCCAGAAGAGCCACCCGAGCCCCGCGAGGGAGAGGAGGAAGGCCGGCAGCGACCCGGTGGTCTTGAAGACCACCTCCATGAAGGTGGGCCGGGCCTGCTCCGAGATGGTGACGCCGATGTTGGGGAAGGCCCCGCCGGTGTCCTTGGCGATGTAGTGGTACTGGGCGGAGACGGCGTGATAGATGCGCGCCGGGAGATCGATACCGAAGACGGCGAGGGCCAGGGCCGCCAGGGCCGCCAGGCACCCCGCGAAGACCAGCCCCTCGCGGCGCTCGGGCCGGTAGAAGAAGGCGAGGGCCGTGACCAGGGGGACGAGGCAGATGGCGGCCACCACCTGGGGCGTCCCGTCCCACCACCAGAGGAAGGCGGCGAAGACCGCGAGCCCCCCCGCGAAGTACCCGTAGCGGCGGCGTCCCCGCTCCACCCCGAACCGGAGGAAGAAATAGACCACTGCCGTGGCCCAGGTGACGTTCAGACAGTCGGTGTCGAACCAGCCGAGGCTGCTCCGGTAGACGTAGTAGTTGGAGAGGAGGCCCACCAGGGCGGCCGTCCAGCCCATCACCGGGCCGCCGTAGTACCGGCCGAGCCCGTAGAGGGGGAAGGCCAGGAAGAGCCCCAAGACCGCCGGGAGCACCGCCCCCGTCCAGTTGAGGGAGGCCCCGGTGAGCTTCACCACCCCGGCGGCCACCACCGGGAGCATGGGCGGCGGCATGGGCCTGGGCACGAGGTCCGGCACCGCCCGCTTCTCGTTCATGGGGGCGTAGGTCCCCTCGAGGAGATCCCGGGTGAGGCTGAGGTAGTAGTAGCCGTCGAAGGTGGTGAGCAGCGCCTCCCCCTTGTAGAGGGCCCTCTCGGGCTGGGCCTGCCAGTCCCAGTAGTCCTCGATGCGGACGGCGAAGCCCACCGCCAGGGCGAAGACCAGGGCCAAGGCCTCGCACCAGCGCCGGTGCCGGCCGGCCAGGCCGACGAGGGCCTCCGCCAGGCGCGCCAGCCCCAATCCACCGGCGCCGCCTCCCCCGCCCACCGGGGCCGCCGGGGTCGCCTCCGCTCTCACCCGCCGCTTCGCCTTTCGTGCCGTCATGCCGCCTCCCGCCGGTCGCGTGACCGGAACCGTTCTCCACTCCCTACCACGGAACCCCCGGGGGGGACAATCCCGGCCGGGGTCCGCCGCGGCATCTCCTGCCGCCCCTGGGCAATCCTTGCCTCGCGTCCGTCCCCGGAAGGCCGCGGGGTCCAGATGCCGCGGCGGCCGTCCCGGCCCAGCCCGTCGGGGTTTTCGGGCCGGCGGCCGCCCCATGGTCCCCTTATCGGCACGACCCTTGCTGAACTGTCGGGCGAGGCCGCAGCCGGCGGCCCACCGACGTCACAAGGAGGCACCTCAATGGCGACGGCCATGCCCGTCAGTCCCCAGCCCGAGCTCCCCCCTGCGGGGGCCTGCCCGGCCGCACCCGCCGGCAACGGGTCCCGCGCCGGAACGGGCCCCGAAGCGGGGAAGGCGCCCGCCGCCGCGCCCGGAAACGGGGACTTCCGGGCGGCCCTGGACGGGGCAACCGGCGCCGGGGCGGCGCCAAAGGTCGGCCCTGGCGGGCGGGTACGCCAGGCCGTGCCCCTCGACACCCCGCCGGGGGACGCCCCGGCGGCCGCGGCCGTCCCGGCCGGCGTGCCCGCCATGATCGTCGTGTCCCTCCCCGCCGATCCGCCGCCCGTCATCCCGGAGACCCCGGCGGACGGCGGCGGGCCCGTGCCGGCGCCGGCCCCGCCCCTTCCGGGCGCCGGGGCGGCCGCGGCCGCCCTCCAGTCCGCCCCGCCCGCCGGGGAACCGGCGCAGGAGGACGCGGCGCCCGGGCCCGCCCGGGCGGACACCGGCGTCCCGGTCCGGGCCGCAGGCCCGGCCCCGACGGCGGCGCCGGCACAGCCGGTAGCGCCGGACGGCGCACCGCCTTCGACCGCCGCCCCGGAGCCCCCGCCCGCGGCGCCGGACGGCGACCCGGAAAAGGCGCCCGCGGCCGGAGACCGCCCCGGAGACGGCGGGAAAAAGACGTTGCACGCCCACGGCGGGCCCGTCACCGCCGAATCCGCGGCGACGAAGCGGCAGCCGGGCCCGGAGGAACGGCCGGCCGCCGCCGGGCCCCGCCCCGCGGCCTCCGGGCAGCACCGGCCGCCCGCCCCTGCCGAGACTCCGGCCCCGGGCCGGACCGCCGCGCGGAACGCGGACGGCGGCTCCGCGACCACCCCGAACTGGTGGACGGCGGAGACCGCCGAGGGCCAGGCGCGCCCCGGGGCCGTGGCGTCCACCCCGGCCCCGGAGACCCGCCAGGCCCCCGTCCACCGCCCCGCCACGGACGGGCCGGCGGCGGCCGGGACCGACCTCCAGGCCGTCCCCCATGCCCGGCACGGCGGGGAACCCCGGCCGGACGGCGGCGCCCTGCTCGCCGACGGGGGAACGCGCAGCGACCAGGTCCAGGGCGGCCGGGCGAATGGGGCAACGGCCCGGCCCGCCGCCTTCGCCGCCGTCCTCCAGCAGATCGGCGACGGCGTCACCCGGGCCATCCGCCTCAACCAGCACCGGGCTGTCCTCCACCTCGACCCCCCGGAGCTGGGAAGGGTCCGGGTGGAGATCGTGGTCCGGCACAACCACGAGGTCCAGGCCACCTTCCTCGCCGAGCACCCGGAGGTCCGGCACCTGGTGGAGCACAACCTGGCCCACCTCCGGACGCAGCTGGCCCAAGGCGGTTTCGACCTCGCCCAGTGCCACGTGGGCGTGGACAGCGGGGACGGCCGCTTCGCCTTCCGCGGGGGGCGAAGCGGCGCCGCCCCCCGCCCCTCGGCCGGAACGACCCGGGCGGCCGGGGAGGAGCCCGCCCCCGTGGCCCCGCCCTCGTGGCGGCCCGGCGGCACGCGGCTGAACCTGGTGGTCTGACACCGACGCGAACGGCACAGGAGGCATCCGAGCCATGGTGACCCCGACGACCGGCACCCCCACCTCCGCCACGGAAGCGACCAACCTCTACGCAGCCCCGGAGGAGCGGTCGACCCTCGACCGGGAGGACTTCATGAAGCTCTTTCTCGCCCAGCTCCAGTACCAGGACCCCATGAACCCACTGGACAGCGCCGAGATGTCCTCCCAGATGGCCCAGTTCAACATGGTGGATCTCCTCTACGACAACAACGCGGCCATGGAGAACCTCGTCAAGTCCGACGAGATGCGGACCCGCCTCGGCGCGGTGAACTACCTCGGCCTCGACGTCCGTTACGCCGGCGACCGGCTCCCCGTGGGCCCGGACGGCCCCAAGGCCTTCGACATCGAGCTGGCCGACCCGGCCGCCGCCTGCACCGCCGTCATCCGCGACGGCGAGGGCCGGGTGGTCCGGACCCTGGACCTCGGGGCGCTGGCCCCGGGGAAACACCCCCTGGCCTGGGACGGCGCCGACGCCTCTGGGGCCCGTGTCCCGGAGGGCGACTACCGGGTGAGCGTCCAGGCCCTGGACGAAAACGGCAACGAGCTCTCCGTGGCCACTTGGACCACGGGGACCGTGGACAAGGTCAATTATCCCGAATCCGGCCTCCCCCGGCTCACCCTCGCCGGCGGCGAGGAGATCGGCCTCGACGAAATCTGGATGGTGGGCGGCTAGCCCCCGGACTCGAACGGCAAGGAGGACAACATGGGACTCTCCAGCTCACTCTACTCCGGCGTCAGCGGTCTCGTGACCCTCGGGACCAGCATGCAGGTCATCGGCGACAACATCGCCAACGTCAACACCATGGGCTTCAAGGGTTCCCGGGCCACCTTCCAGGACATCCTGGCCCAGTCCATCAACACCGCCCGGGGCGGCTCCCAGGTGGGGCGCGGCACGCAGCTGGCCGACGTCTCCTCCGTGTTCGAGCAAGGCTCCTTCGAGAGCACCACATCCCCCACCGACCTCGCCATCGGGGGCCAGGGCTTCTTCATCCTCTCGAACCCCAAGGTGGAAAACAGCCTCTACTACACCCGGGCGGGGCAGTTCCACGTCGACCAGTACGGGTACCTCGTCAACCCGGCCGGCCTCCGGGTGCAGGGCTGGGACATGGAGACCCAGCCGGACGGAAGCGCCGAGATCGTGGGGGCCATCAAGGACATCCAGATCTCCAACTCCTCGCCCCCCGTGGCCACGGACCAGGCCACGCTGAACGTGAACCTCGACAGCCGCCTCACCGCCCCGGTGAGCACGGCGACCCTCTACCAGGACTGGAATTCCACCGCCGGCAGCCTCCAGCCCGACGTCCACTTCGAGTACCAGACCACCTTCAACATCTTCGACAGCCTCGGCACCACCCACGCCCTCACGGTCTACTTCGACCGGACCAGCGTCGCCGCCGACCGGGAGTGGGAGTTCCTGGTCACCATCGACCCCACCGACGACCGGAGCGGGGGCGTCGTCCCGGCCAACGCCGGCATGCTCATGCGGGGGGTGATCCAGTTCTCCCCCCAGGGGCAGATCGAGAACATCTACGGCTACGACGCCGCCGACAACCCGGACCCGGCCCAGCCGGTCCAGGTCTACAACACCGCCACCGACACCTGGCAGGCCGCCACCTACGGCAACCACAACTACCCCCAGGCGGTGGTCTTCTTCCAGCCGCCGGGCGCCGGCTGGAGCACCGCCGACCCCTCGGCCCAGCTCGTGGAGATCAACCTCGGCGCCCACGTCCTCGACCCCACCGTCTCGCCGCCCACCTGGGCCACCGAGGCGCTCACCACCACCCAGTACGCGAACCGCTCCTCCACCCTCTTCTACGACCAGAACGGCTTCGCCCCCGGGTTCCTGGAGTCGGTGAGCGTGGACAACGAGGGCGTGATCTCCGGCCGCTACTCCAACGGCCGCATCATCGCCCTGGCGCAGACGGCGCTGGCCCGCTTCAACAGCCCGACGGATCTGGCCAAGAACGGCGCCAACCTCTTCACCCAGACCACGGCCTCCGGCTCCCCCATCACGGGACAGCCCCTCACCAACGGCCTGGGCTCCATCGCCTCCAACGCCCTGGAGCAGTCCACCGTGGACATCGGGACCGAGTTCGTCCGGCTCATCACCACCCAGCGAGCCTTCCAGGCCAACTCCCGCATCATCACCACCACCGACGACATGTTGAACGAGCTCATCAACATGAAGCGGTAACCGGGCCCGGGACGACACCGGGGGCCGGGGCGCCGAGGGCGTCCCGGCCCTTCTTCCTTGCAAAACTGGCCGCTTCCCGCTAAAAAGTCCCTGTCTTTCCAGACGCCGTGCGGTGGAGATCCGCCGCCTCTTCCTTTCCCCGCCGCCGGGCGCCCGCGCCGCCGGCGGCCCGGCACAAGGAGTCTCAGGTCATGCCAAAGGCGCTTCGCTGGAAGGTCCTGCTCATGGCCGCCCTCGTGGCGGTTTCCGCGGTCCTCGTCCTCCCCTCCTTCACCTCCGGCCTCCCTGACTGGTTCACCCGCCACGTCTACAACCAGCGGCTCAAGCTGGGCCTCGACCTCCAGGGCGGCATGCACCTCATCCTCAAGGTGGACGTGGACCAGGCCGTGATCAACGCCACCGAGAACAAGGTCCGCGACCTCCTCGACGCCCTGAAGAGCAGGGGCATCACGGCCCGCCGCCTCCGGAACGCCGAGCCCGGGCACATCGTGATCTCGCTGCCCAACAAGCGGGCCCTCGAGACGGCCAAGCACCTCGTCCAGGAGGAGTTCGACCTCGAGGCCCAGGAAGTGCCCACCGAGGGGGCCTTCCCCCGGCTCCGCCTCACGCTGGCCCCCAAGGCCGAGAAGTTCCTCCGGGACCACGCCGTGGAACAATCTCTGGAGATCATCCGCAACCGCATCGACCAGTTCGGGGTGACCGAACCCGTCATCGTCCGCCAGGGACAGGACGAGATCGTCGTCCAGCTGCCCGGCGTGAAGGACCCGAAGCGGGCCCTCAAGCTCATCGGCCAGACGGCGCAGCTCAAGTTCAAGCTGGTGGACGAGGCGGCGGGAGTGGACCTCGACCGCCTCATCTCCGACGCCATCGCCGACGGCCGCCTCCCGGCGGACTACGACGTCAAGACGCTCAACGCCGCCCTCCGGGGTTTCATCCCCGAGGGCGACGCCGTCTACCTCCAGAAGATCGTGGACCGCCGGACCGGGCGGGTCCGGAAGGTGCCCATCCTCTTGAAGGACCGGACGCTCATGACGGGCGACCTCGTCAAGGACGCCTACGTCCGGGTGGACACCTACCGCGGCCCCTACGTGGCCATGGAGTTCACCGACCAGGGCGCGCGGCGCTTCGAGCGGATCACCGCCGAGAACGTCAAGCGCCGGCTCGCCATCGTCCTGGACGACGTGGTGCGCTCGGCCCCGGTGATCCAGGAGCGGATCGCCGGCGGCCACGCCCAGATCACCGGCACCTTCTCCTACGAGGAGGCCTCGGACCTCGCCATCGTGCTCCGGGCCGGCGCCCTGCCCGCCCCGGTGAAGATCATCCAGAACGTCACCGTGGGACCCTCCCTCGGCCGCGACTCCGTCCGCCGCGGCCTCTTCTCCGGCCTCGTGGGGGCGGCCCTCGTCGTGGTCTTCATGGTCTTCTACTACCGGTTCTCCGGCCTGGTGGCCGACGTCGCCATGGCCCTCAACATCCTGTTCCTCTTCGCGGTGCTCGCCCTCTTTCAGGCCACGCTGACCCTGCCCGGCATCGCGGGCATCATTCTCACCGTGGGCATGGGGGTGGACTCCAACGTCCTCATCTTCGAGCGCATGCGGGAGGAAAAGGCCCTCGGCAAGCCCCTCAAGGCCTTCATCGACGGCGGCTACGACAAGGCCTTCTGGACCATCGTGGACGCCCACGTCACCACCCTCATCACGGCCCTGGCCCTCTTTCTCTTCGGGACGGGACCCATCAAGGGCTTCGCGGTCACCCTCTCCGCCGGTATCCTCATCAACCTCTTCACCGCCATCTTCGGCACCCGGATCGTCTACGACTGGATGCTGGCCAAGCGCGCTCTGAAGGACCTCTCCTTCCTCCAGGTCATCCGCAAGACCCGGATCGACTTCATCGGCCGGCGGCGGATCGCATACGTGATCTCGGGCCTCCTGGTGGCCCTGGGCCTCGTGGCCTTCGTGCAGATCTGGCGCGGCGCCGCCAACCTGGGGGTCGACTTCGCCGGGGGGACCATGATCCAGTACCGGGCCGAGAAACCCTTTGCCCTCGCCGACGTCCGCCGCGCCCTTGCGGCCACCGGTCTCGAGGGCATCACCCTCCAGGACGTCCAGAAGGAACACGTCCTCATCGTGCGGCTCAAGAAGGCCATGGCCACGGTGGGCGACACCGAGAGCCGGCTCACCGGGGCCCTCCGGAAGGGACTCCCGGACGCGGGCTTCGTGATGGAGAGCAAGACCGAGATCGGCTCCGCGGTCAGCCGGGATCTCCGGCACAAGGCCCTCATCGCCATCGCCATCTCCCTGGCGGGCATCATCGGCTACCTCGCCTTCCGGTTCAACGTGAGCTTCGGGGTCGCGGCGGCGGCGGCCACCTTCCACGACGTCCTGGCCGTCCTGGGGATCTTCTACCTCACCGGCCGGGAGATCACCCTCATCCTGGTGACGGCGCTGCTCACCCTGGCCGGCTACTCCCTCACCGACACGGTGGTGATCTTCGACCGGATCCGCGAGAACCTCCGGCGCCACGGCCGGGGGGCCTTCGCCGAGATCATCAACCTGAGCGTGAACGAGATGCTGGGCCGGACCATCATCACCTCGCTGACGACCCTCATGGTCATCCTGTGCCTCGTGCTCTTCGGCGGGGTGGTGATCTTCGACTTCGCCCTGGCGCTCCTCCTCGGCGTCATCGTGGGGACCTATTCTTCGGTCTTCGTGGCGAGCCCCATCGTCCACGCCTGGCACAAGGGCAAGGCCCCGCGGACGTGACCGGAAGGGAGACCCATGGGGCGGCCCCGCCGGCAAGCGCCGGGGCCGCCCCCGAACCGCCATGGACCGCCTCGTCATAGAGGGAGGCCGCCCGCTCAAGGGCCGCATCCGCATCAGCGGCGCGAAGAACGCCGCCCTTCCGGCAATGGCCGCCGCCCTGCTGGCCGGGGGGGAGTTCCGCCTCCGAAACGTCCCCGACCTCCGCGATATCCGGACCTTCTCGCGTCTTTTGGAAAACCTCGGCGTCCGCTGCCGGCGGGAGGCCGCCCCGCCCGGGGCCGGGGACGAGTTCGAGGTCCCCGACCTGGTGCTCGACGCCACCACGCTCACCGGCCACGAGGCCCCCTACGAGCTCGTCAAGACCATGCGGGCCTCGGTCCTGGTCCTCGGGCCGCTCCTGGCACGGGACGGCAAGGCCCGCGTCTCGCTCCCCGGCGGCTGCGCCATCGGCGCCCGTCCCATCGACTTCCACCTCCGGGGCCTCGAACTCATGGGGGCGAAGCTCCAGCTCCGGGCCGGCTACGTGGAGGCCCGGGCCAGCCGCCTCAACGGCGCCCAGATCTACCTCGACACCCCCTCGGTCACCGGCACGGAAAACCTCATGATGGCGGCGGCCACCGCCCGCGGCACCACCGTCATCAAGAACGCCGCCCGGGAACCCGAGGTGGTCTCCCTGGGCGAGATGCTCCAGGCCATGGGGGCCCGCATCCACGGCCTCGGCACCGAGACGGTGGTCATCGAGGGCGTCTCCGCCCTCTCCCCCGTCACGTGGACCATCATCCCGGACCGGATCGAGGCCGGAACCTACATCATGGCCGTGGGAACGGCGGGCGGCGAGGTGGAGATCGAAAACGCCCGTCCCGACCACCTCCCGGCGGCCCTTGCCAAGCTCAGGGCCACGGGGTTACAAATCGAGGTCGACGGCCGTTGCATCCGTGTCCGCCGGAGCGGGCGCCTGAGGGGCGTGGACATGAAGACCCTGCCCTACCCGGGCTTCCCCACCGACCTCCAGGCCCAGCTCATGGCCGTGGTGAGCCTCGCCGACGGGATGAGCGTCTTGACCGAGACCATCTTCGAGAACCGGTTCATGCACGTGGCCGAGCTCAACCGCCTGGGGGCGGACATCCGGATCGAGGGGCGAAGCGCCATCGTTCGGGGCGTCAAGGAACTCCTCGGCGCTCCGGTCATGGCAACGGACCTCCGGGCCAGCGCCTCCCTGGTGCTTGCCGGGCTGGCCGCCCGGGGGCGGACCACGGTCTCGCGGATCTACCACCTCGACCGCGGCTATTGGCGCATGGAGGAAAAGCTCGCCGCCGTGGGGGCCCGGATCTGGCGGGAGAAGGAATGAGAACGCCCCCGGACCCAGGGGCGCCGCACACGCAGAGATGAACCCGACCGAACCACCCGCCATGTCTCCGACGACGCCCCTCGCCGACGCCCACGGCCGCCGCATCACCTACCTCCGGCTCTCCATCACCGACCGGTGCAACCTCCGCTGCCGCTACTGCAACGTTCGGGGCACCTTCAAGTGGCTCCCCCACGAGGCCATCCTCCGCCGGGAGGAGATCCTCCGGATGTGCCGGGTGCTCGGCCGCCTCGGGATCCGCAAGGTGCGGCTCACGGGCGGGGAACCCCTCGTCCGGAGCGACGTGGTGGAACTGGTCCAGGGCCTGCGGTCCATCCCGGACATCGAGCGCGTCAGCCTCACCACCAACGCCGTCCTCCTCGAGGACAAGGCCGCACCCCTCTACGAGGCCGGCCTCCGGCACATCAACATCAGCCTCGACACCCTGAGGCCCGAGCGCTTCCAGGCGCTTACGGGCCGCGACGCCCACCGCCGGGTCGTCCGGGGCATCCGGGCGGCCGTCCGGGCCGGCTACCACCCGGTCAAGGTGAACGCCGTGGTCATCCGGGGCACCAACGACGACGAGATCCGCGACCTGGCCGCCCTCAGCCTGGAACTCCCGGTCCAGGTCCGCTTCATCGAGTTCATGCCCGTGGGCCAGGACACGGGCTGGAGCCCGGACCAGCTCCTTTCCGGGGAAGAGATCCGGCGCGAGGTGGAACGGCTCACCGGGCCCCTCGCCCCGGTCCCCCGGGGGCGGGACGCGGGCCCGGCGGCGGTGTTCCGCGCCCCCGGGGCCCCCGGGGAGATCGGCTTCATCAGCGCCATGAGCCGTCACTTCTGCGCCGACTGCAACCGCGTCCGGATCACCGCCGACGGCCGCCTCCGGCTCTGTCTCTTCTCCGACGAGGAGATCGACGTCCGGGAGGCCCTCCGCGGGATGGACTCCGACGCGGCGCTGGCCGATTTCTTCCGCGAGGCCGTCCTCCGCAAGCCCTCCGGCTACGCCGAACAGGCCGATCCCGGGCAGGCCCCCTCCTGCCGCCGGGCCATGTCGGCCATCGGCGGCTGAGAGGTCTCTCCCCCGCCGCCCAAAAGCGGTTGCGGACCCGGCCTTTTCCCGTTAGTAAGGGTCCGGGCCCCGGCTTTTGAGTCCACGGGCCATTGGGCCGATCCAGGAGAGGGAAGCTTCCCCGAAGGAGTCCCGGCCATGCTGATACTCGAAGACCTGTTCTACACCGAGGGACACATGTGGACCCGGCCTGAGGACGACGGCACGGCCGTGGTCGGTCTCACCGAGTTCGGCCAGCAACGGCTCGGGGAGATCGAGGCCTTCGAGCTGGCGGAGGGCACCGACGAGCTGATCCGGGACGAGGTCTTCGCCACCATCGAGGGCGAAAGCGGCCTCGAAGACCTCGTGGCGCCGCTCTCCGGCCGCCTCCTGGCGGTCAACGAAGCGGTGCTGAACCACCCCTCCCTGGTCAACACCGACCCCTACGAGGACGGGTGGCTGGTCCGGCTGGAACCGTCCAACCCCGAGGAGCTGGACGATCTCCTCTCCCCCGAGGAATACGCCGAGTACCTGGAGGAGGTCCGGATGGCCGAGGAAGAAGACGACGAGGTGGAAGACGAGGAGGAGTTCGACGAGTGAAGGCCAGGATCGCCTACGTCTTCCCCGGCCAGGGTTCCCAGGTGGTGGGCATGGGGCGGGCCTTCGCCGAGGCATTGGACGAGGCCCGGCGGATCTTCGAGACCGGAGAGGCGGTGACCGGACTGCCCCTGGCCCGGCTGTGTTTCGAGGGCCCCATGGAGGAACTCACCCGGACCGCTCACCTCCAGCCGGCCCTCACCGCCGTGGAGATGGCCGCCGCCGCCGCCGCCCGGGCCTCGGGCCTCGTCCCCGCCGCGGCCGCCGGGCACAGCCTCGGGGAGTACCCCGCCCTGTGGGCCGCCGGGGTGCTCTCCACCGAGGACACGTTCCGGCTCGTCCACCACCGGGGCCGGCTCATGGAAGAGGCCGGCACCCGGCACCCGGGCGCCATGGCGGCGGTGCTCGGCATGGACCGGAGTGCCCTCGAGGCCCTCATGGCCCCCATCGCCCGGGAAGGGGCCCTCACCCTGGCCAATCACAACTCGCCCGAGCAGATCGTGGCCACCGGCGAGGCCCCCCTGGTGAAGCAGCTCTGCGAGGCGGTCAAGGCCGCCGGGGCGCGGGCCATCCCCCTCAAGGTCTCCGGCGCCTTTCACAGCCCCCTCATGGCGGAGGCCGCCGGGGCCTTTGCGGCCCTCCTGGACCAGGTGGAATTCCGGGCCCCGGAGGTCCCCGTCTACCTCAACGTCACCGCCGAACCGGAGCAAGACCCGGAGGCCATCCGCCGCCACGCCAAGGCCCAGATGGTCTCCCCGGTCCGCTGGTACGAGACCGTGGTCCGAATGCGGGCCGACGGCATCGACACGTTCCTCGAGGTGGGGCCGAAGCAGGTCCTGTCGAATCTCGTCCGGAAGTCCCTCCCCGGCGAAGCCGTCCGGGTGCTCCAGGCGGAAGACCCCGACGGCCTCGCCGAGATCCGCCGCGCCCTGGGCCAGGGAGAAGGAGGCCCGGCATGATCCCCTACCGGCACATGGCCGAGGCGGCCGCCGCCCTGGCATGCCGGGGCTGCGGCCAGCCGCTGGAACTCTGTATCCGCTGAAGGTCGGTGGTCCTGCGGTGCAGGGCCTGCGGCCGAAGCTTCTCCCTCGCCGAGTACGCCGACGAGCTGGACGAAGCCATCGAGCGGCGCCTGGCCGGCGTCCGGTGCGACCGCCTCTAGCGTGCGGGGGCCGACACGCCCCCGCGGCGGCGCGAAGGGGGCCTTCGGCCCCGATGCGGACGTTCGAGGGCAAATCCGCGTCAGCGGCCGGGCGGGCGGTAGATGGGTGCCCGGCGGCGGGTCCCCGGAGCGGTGGGTGGAGGCGGCACTCTGCCTTTTTTGACGGTGCCCCCCGGCGACGGCGGCGCGGGCCTCGGCGTGGCGATCCCCACCGGCCGCCGGGCGCCGCCTTCGCCCCGGCCCCGGGCGAAGACCCGGAGGACCATCCGCCCCTCGGGGCCCACGAGCTCCACGGTCTTCGCCGTGATGGCCGTCACCCGGTAGCCCTCCAGCACGTCCCCCACGGCCACCACCCGGACCTTGGCGAGGTCCCCGCCCTGGGTGTCGCGGAGGAAGGCCTGGCGCCGGGCGCCCGCGATCACCGTCCCCTCCACGCGGTAGCGAGAGGCGAGCTCCGTGCCCGACAACTCCGCGGCCCCCGGTGCCAGCGCCCCCTTTCCCCGTTCCGGGTCGAAGGGATCGCGGGTCACGATCACCGCGTAGGGCCCTAGCGGCGGCGGGGCGGCCGCGGCCCCGGCTGCCGCCGCCAGGACCACCGCCGCGAAGAAGGCGGCCAAGAGGGTCCCCCGGTTCACTTCCGTTCCCCGCCCTCGCCCTTACCCGGCCGGGGCGCGTCGTCCAGGGGCAGCAGGGACGGCCGGCCGTCCTTCCGCTGAAGGAGCCGTTTCAAGGACCGGACGCGGCGGGCGAACTCCCGCGTGAGACTGTCGGCCTCCTCGCGGCTGCGGATCACGTGGGGCGTGATGGCGATGAGGAGCTCCGTCTTCTCGGTGACGTAGCCCTTTCGCCCGAAGAGGTAGCCCAGCAAGGGGATGTCCTTCAGGATGGGGATGCCCACGGTGGTCCGGGTCTTCTGGGTCTGCATGAGGCCGCCGATGACGATGGGCTGGCCGTCGTGGGCGACGAGGTAGGTGCTGGCCTTGCGAGTGCGGAACTGGGGCGAGTTGATGCCGCCCGTGGTGACGTCCGTGACGGAGCTCACCTCCTGGGTCACCTCCATGCGGACCAGGCCGTTCTCGTTGATGGAGGGCTTCACCTTGAGGATGATCCCGGCGTTCCGGTACTGGACGGACTGGGTCACGGTGCCGCCGTCGGTGGTGGTGGTGGAGGTGAGCACCGGCACCTCGTCCCCCACCTCGATGGAGGATTCCTGGTTGTCCACGGCGAGGATGTTCGGCGCGGAGAGGATGTTCACGTCGGTCTTCTCGGCCAGTAGGGTCAGGAGGGCCCTCAGCCCCCCCACCGAGTCGTAGAGGCTGTAGGCGAACCCGGAGACCCCCGTCCCCAGGGCGGTGTTCCGGGCGAGGTTCACGTTGGTGGGGTTGCCGGTGGTGAGGGCGATGTTGGCCGGGTACCGGGTGCCGTCGATCCGGATGCCCTTGTCCTTGATGAACCACTCCACCCCGTACTCGATGTCGTCGCTGAGGGAGACGTCCACGATGAGGACATCGATGAGCACCTGGCGCGGCAGGACGTCGATCTTCCGGAGGACGTCCTCGAGGAGGGCGTAGTCGCGGGGGCGGGCGCGAATGAGGAGGGCGTTGTTCACCTCGTCGGGGATGATGTCCACGTCGCCGGAGAGCTCCCCGGTGGTCCCGGGGGCCTCCGGCTTCGGCTGCCCGGCCTTCGTCCCCTTGACCAGGGTCTTCTTCCGCGGCTCCCGGGAGGCCTCCTCCGTGCCGTAGAGCTGCTTCAGGAGGTCGCCGATCTCCTTGGCCTTCCCGTTCTGGACGAAGTAGACGTAGACCCGGGTCCCCTTGGCGCCCTGCCCCTGGTCGAGCTCCCGGATCCAGCGGCCCACGGCCCCGAGGACGCTCTGCCACCTCGTGAGCACGAGGATGGCGTTGATGCTCTTCATGGGCAGCACCTGGACCCCGGCCTGGTCCACCCCGGGCCGAAGGACCACGCCGTTGGCCTTGAAGATCTGCTCGAGGTCGTGGGCGAGATCCTCCACGTCGGCATGCTCGGGGATGAAGAGTCGCCAGTAGACGCCCTGGAAGAGGTCCTCGTCCATGAGTTCGAGGATCTGGGCGACCTTTCCGGCGTTTTCCCGGGTGTCGGCCACGATGAGGGCGTTCACCGACGGAACGGCGGCGACGACGGCCCCGGCGGAGACGAAGTTCTTGAGGTTGGCCGCCGCCTGGCCCGCCGAGAGATAGCGGAGCCGGAAGACCCGGATCACGTTCCCCGGTCGGGCGCCCGCCGCGCCCAGGGCCACCGCGGACCCGGCCCGGGCGGCGTCCGCCTTGCGGACCACCTTGTAGAGGCCCTTTGCCCCCGGCGCCAAGGCGAGCCCGTGCATCTGGAGGATGGAGTCCAGGACGTCCAGGAGTTCGGAACGGGTGAAATCCCCCTTTATCGAGACCGACAGCGTCCCCTTGATGGCGGGGTCCACCACATAGTTGAGGCCGAGGACGCCGCCGAGGAGGTGGTCGAGGACCGGGGCCAGGTCCATGTTGTCGAGGGCGATGTCCACCGGGCGCCGCTCCCCGGGCGCGGCCCCCTCGAAGGGCGAGGCGGGCCGCTCGGGCTCCGGCGCGGCGGCCGCCGCTCCGGTGGCGGGGCGGGCGCCCTCCGCCGCCGGTGCAGCGGCCGGGGCCGCGAGGGCCAGAAGAAGGCCCGCGGCCGCGAGGATCTTTCCGAGTCTCGTCATCGCCGTCCCCTCGTCTCGTTTCGCGCCCAGTCGTCCCGTCCGGTCCCGCGGGCCTACAGGCACAGGGCCGCCACTTCCAGGGTCACCCGGAGGTGGGGGCTGCGCCCCTGGACCTTCGCAACGTTCAAGGTCTCGAGCCGCACCAGGCGGCCGTCGTCCTCGAGCCGCTTCAAGAACCGGACCAGGCCGTAGGTCTGGGTCTTGAAGGTGAAGGTGGTCACCGCCAGGCGCTCGTCCCGCCACTTCCGGACGGGACCCGTCCGGTAGGTCACCACCTCGAGCCCCATCTCGGAGGCCATCTTGAGGAGGAGGTTTTGCAAATTGGAGGCCACCACCTGGGGATCGCCCCCGGCCACCGCCCCCCGCCGAAGGCCCTCCACCCGCCGCCGGAGCACCTCCACCCGGGCGGCGTCCTTGCGGTAGAGCCGCTCTTCCCGCTGGAGCCGGGCGATCTTCGTCTCGGCCGCCAGGTCGGCCGTCTCCAGCTCGCCCATCTTTCCCCACAGCGGATCCCAGACCAGGGCATACCACAGGATCAGCCCGATCACCACGGCCCCGTACCGGATCACCCGGCTGGAGCCGGCCGAACGCGTCGCCTCAGCCGCCATCCCGCCCCCCCGGGGCCGCCAGGACCAGTTCCACCGAGAACCGCTCCCGCTGCCGCCGATCCTTCGTCACCGGGGAGACGAGCCGGACCTCGGAGAAGCGGCCCGCCGCCCGCCACAATCCCATGACGTCCACCGCGGAGCCGCCCTCCGCGGTCAACCGGATCCGGTCCTCCTTCATGTGGAGGCTCTTGATCCAGGTCTCCGGGGGCGTGGCCTCGGCGAGCACCTTCAGCGTCTCCAGGGCGGGGATCCCGCCGGCGCGGAAGGCGGCCAGCGCCTCGGCGGTGGCCCGGAGCGACTCCGCCTCCTGGTGCGTCTTCCGCAGCGGGGCGATCCGGGCCTCCGCGGCGGCCACCTCGGCCTCCTTGGCCGCCACCCGGGCGGCCAGGCGTTCCACCTGGAGGCCGAGGCCGAGGGTGGCCAGGCCCAGCGCCAGGGCGCCGCCCACCGCGGCCGCCTGCCGGGGGCGAAGCCGGAGCCGGAGGCGCAGGGGCGGCCGGCGCGGCCCGCCGTGGAGGGAGATCGCCGGGAAGGGATCGCGGGCCAGGGCCGCCGCCCCGAGGGCCCAGGACGGGGAGGCCCCTTCCCCGCCGAGGGCCGTCCAGGCGACCGACGGCACGTGGCGCGCCCCGGGCGGGGCCTCGCCCGAGACCTCGCCCGCCCCGGGGCCGAGAAAGACCGGAACCGTGGCGGCCTGGAAGGCCGTCGGCAACAAGGGCCGGACCTCCGCGAGCCCCGGCCAGGGCGAGGCCCCCTCCGGCACGTCTAGGGGGTGGGAGCCCTCCCACCCCTCGCGCCCGTGAAGCGAGAGGATCCAGGCCGCGCCCTCCCGGTGGAGCCCCAGGCACGGGAAGGCAACCCCTTCGGCCCGCCGGAGCACGGCATCCACCCCGAGGGTCGCCGGGGCGAGGGCGTGGAGGGAGCGGGCGTGCCCGGTCTGCCCGAGGACCCGGAGGACCGGGTCCACCAGGTGGCGGGGGGCGTAGGCCAGAAGCACCCGCGTCGCCCCCTCCCCGGGCAGCACCACCTCGTCGTGCACCAGGGCCTCCGGCTCGAGGTGGGCATGGAGCCCGATCCCCAGCCGCACGGCCGAGAGGGCCTCGCCGGGCTCGAGGTCCGGGAACCGGATCTCCCGGAGGAAGAGGGCGGGCCGGGGCAGCGTCACGACGATCCGGCGGCGCCGGGCCGGCGCCAGGCCCTCGAGCAGCCGCCGGAGCTGCTCCAGGGCGGGCCGGCCGTCCTCCGGCCGGGCGGCCGGCCCCAGGGCCGGCCGCCAGCTCCGGCCCCGCCCCCGGAGCCGCACGACCTCGAGCTCTCGCCCCAGGTGGATGCCGAGGATCTCGCGCTCGCCTCTCATGCCTCATCCGCCTCCCGGCCAGCCACCCTCCGTCCACTGGAGGGTCTCCGCACCGCCCCCGGCCCTCGGCCGGAAGTAGATCTCGACCCGGCGGCCGCCCCACGCCACCTGGAGCCGGAGTACCCCGGCCCCGGTGATCTCCCCCGCCATGGTCCCGGGCACCAGCTCCCGGAGCGGCGCCGGCGCGAACCGCGTATCCACCCGGTCCGTGCCATTATATACGGTAAAGACCCGGCGCAACCCAATGGCGGGTGGCGCCTCTCCGGCACGCCCCGCAAGCGACGTCCCCTCGAAGGCGGTCCGCGTCACGCCGTGGACCAGGAGCAACTCCTCCACGAGATGGAAGGGGCCGTCCGCCGGCCGGATGGGCGGCACCCGCGCCTCGTAGTTCGGCGCCTCGGCCCCGTCGAGGCGCGGGAGATCGTCCGCGTCGCGCCAGTCGAGGATCCCGTCGGCGACCGCCGCCGCCCGCTCGCGCCCCTCCATGCCGAAGAGCCCTTCCACAACGGCCCGGATGAGGGCCTCCGGGGCTTGGTTGAGGTCCACCTTGCCCCGCTCGTCCTCGAGGGTGAATGTCACCTCCCGGCCCCCGAGGACCACCGCGCGGGGGAGCCCGTCGGCGGGCATCGCCGCCTCGCCGCCCGCGCGCCGCGCGGCGAGCACCAGATTCAGGATGGAATGGGCCGCCGCCCGGGCCCGGAGCCCATCCCAGGCCGCCTGGCCGAGGTTCCGCCGGATCCGGGTCTCCAGGGCGAAGAGGCCGCCCAGGGTGGTGAGAAGGGCCAACACCCAGAGGACCAGGATCAGCGCCGTCCCGCCGTCCCGCCTCATGGGGTATCCCCCGCCGCCGGGACGATGGGCCAAAGGATGGTCCACGCGCCCGGGTCGTCGGATGCCGCCTCTCCCCAGCCCAGGCCCACGGCGGCGGGGAGCCGGCGGCGCCGGTCCCAATCCCGGGACCAGGCCCAGGGGTCGAACCGCGAGCCGCCCCCCGGCTCGAGGTACCGGAACCGGAACCCCGCCACCCCGGCGACCCGCCCCACGATCCACCCCTCGCGGGCCAGGTCTGCGGGATCGGCGGCGTCGGCGTCCGCCGGGAGCTCCGCCTGGAGGTCCTCGGCACGGGTCACCGGGTGCAGCCCCACCACCAGGACCTTGCGTTCCGGCACGTAGCGGTAGACGGCCCTGGCGAGCCCCCCACCCCCGGGCCCGGCCGGGACGGCCGTGGTCACGAAGGCGCATTCGTCCCCGCGCCCGCGGAAATCCCGGAAGGCGGCCAGCGCCGGCACCCCGGGGCGGACCGCCCCCCGGAGCTGACGCCCGAAGAGGTTCTCCACCGCCTGGCGGGCCCGGGCCGCCTCGCCGCCCGCCCGGACCCGGGACCAGGCCGAGACCCCCGTCCGGACGGCCATGGCGAGCACCGAGACGAGGAGGGCCAGGAGCGTCACGGCGATCACCACCTCGAGCAGGGTGAACCCCGCCCCGGCGGGCCGGGGGCCCCCGCTCACGGCGACGCCTCCGGGGCCGGCGCCAGGGCCTCCAGGACGAAGGGCGGCGCCCCGCCGGGGGGATACAAGGTGAGGGTGAGTCGCTCGAGGCCCGCCACCTCCGTGGCCTCCTCCGGGGCCGCTGCCCCTTCCGCCCCCGCCGGCCGGACCGCCACCTCCGCCGCCCGCCGATCGAGGCCGTAGCGCCAGCCGGGCCACCCGGGCACCTCGGCGGGGCCCGCATCGAGCCCCTCCGCCCCCTCCAGGGCGGCCTGGAAGAGGCCCTCGGCCAGCTCCGCCGCCACCCGGGCCCGGTCCCCGCGAAGCGCCTGCCGGTGCCCCATGGCGAATCCGGAGAGGAGCACACCCAGGGCGATCCCCGTGACCGCCGTGGCCACCAGGACCTCGAGCAGGGTGAACCCCGCCCCGGCCGGTGCGGGACGACCGCTCACGGCCCCTCCTCCGCCGCCCGGAGGGTGACGAGCCCCAGGAGCGGGTCCACCGCCACCCGGTCCACCTTCCCCCCGGCCCAGCGGAGATCCAGCCGCCCCCCGCTGCTGCTCCCGTCCGGGTAGAAGAGGATCCCGTAGACCCCGCCTCCGGCCTCCACCACGCCATCTCCCTCCACCTGGACCTCGGCCGGGAAGGGCCGGCGGCGGCCGGCCCCGTAGGTCCGGCCCTCTCCGTCGATGACGAAGAAGACCGGCCGGCCCGAGAGGAGGCCCCGGGTGCGGGCATCCCGGAGGGCGCCGGTGAAGTCCTCGAGGAGGCGCCGGCGCTCCGACTGGAAGGCGCCCCCACCCACGGCGACGAAGACCAGCCCGGCGGAGACCCCTATCAGCACCATCACCAGGAGGATCTCCAGGAGGGTGAAGCCCCCGGAGCGGTCAGAAGGCCACATCGTTGATCCCGAAGACGGCCAGCAGCATGGCCACCACCACCGCGCCCACCAGGAGGCCGATGAGGACGATGGCCGCCGGCCCGGCCACGGCCATGGTCACACGGATCTCCTGCTGGGCCTTCTCGTCCATGTCGTCGGCGATCCTGAGGAGCATGGCCCCGAGTTCCCCCGTCTCTTCCCCGATGGCCGCAAGGTGCACCATGACAGGGGGAAAGACCCCGGTGGCCCGCATCACCTGGCTCGGGCTCTTGCCCTGGCGGACCCCCTTGTAGAGGGCGGCCGCCGCCTCTCGGAAGACGGGGTTGGCGAGGACCTCGCCGGCCAGGGAGATACCCTTCAGGATGGGGACGCCGCTGTCGAGGAGCGTCCCCAGGGTCCGGGCGAACCGGCCGAACTCGATCCGCTGGACCACCCCCGCGGCCACCGGAACCCGGAGCACCGCCCGGCCGGCCCAGGCCCGCCCCTCCGGCGTCCGGAACCAGGCCCACGCCCCGGCGCCGGCCGCCGCCGCGCCCAGGACGATCAGCCAGCCCCAGGCCCGAAGGAAGCGGCTCACCCCGAAGACCACGGCCGTGGCGGTCGGCACGGGCTGGCCGAGGTCGCTGAAGATATCTGCGAAGCGGGGCACGATCACCACCACGAGGACGACCACGGAGATCAGGCCCACGGCGAGCAGGATGGCGGGGTAGATGGAGGAGACCAGGACGAACTGGCGCACCTGCCGGGACCGGGCCAGGAATCCGTGCAGGCGGGAAAGCACCTCAGGGAGCACCCCGCCCGTCTCGCCCACCCGGACCATGCTCACGTAGAGAGGGGAGAAGGTCTCGGGGTGCGCGGCCAAGGCCTCGGAGAACCCCCGCCCGGCCTGGACCCGCTCCCGGACGTCCCGCAGGAGGTTCGCCGTGGCCGGCCGCTCGGCGGCCTCGGCCAGGATGCCCAGGGCCCGCTCCAGGGGAACGCCGGCCGCGAGGAGATCCGCCAGCTCCTTGGTCATGCGGAAGAGTTCCTCGGCGGAGAGAGCGGGCCGGGCCGGGCGCCGGACCCCGAGGACGGCGGGCAGGCGCCGGAGCCGGATGGGCTGGAGGCCCCGCTCCGCCAGTTCCGCCGCCGCGGCGCCCCGATCGGCGGCCACGGCGGTCCCCTGGACGCGGCGGCCCTGCCCGTCGATGGCCTCGTAGGAGAAGGTCGGCACGGCGGAACGCTCACTCCCGCCCGCGGAGGGATGGCGTGTGCTTCATGGCGGCACCTCGGCGGCGGCCCCCCTCGTCACTGGGTGACCCGCATCACCTCTTCGGGGGTGGTCTCCCCGGCCAGGACCTTGCGGAGGCCGTCCTGGCGGAGGGAACGCATCCCCTCGGCCCGGGCCGCCTCGGCGATCCGCCCGCTGTCGGCCTCCTGGAGGATGAGTCGGCGGACGCCGTCGCCCACCTCGAGCCACTCGAAGATGCCCATCCGCCCCCGGTAACCCGTCTGGGCGCACTCCGGGCACCCGCGCCCCCGGACGACCTCCCCCGGGATCTCCGCCCCGGCGGCACCCACGGCCTCGGCCATCTCCGCGCGCAGTTCCGGCGCCAGCGGCTCCCGTGCCCCGCACCGGGGGCAGACGCGACGGACGAGCCGCTGGGCCAGGACGCCGAGCAGGGACGACGACAGGAGGTAGGGCTCCACTCCCATCTCCTGGAGGCGGGTCACGGCGCTGGCCGCGTCGTTGGTGTGCAGGGTGGAGAAGACGAGGTGGCCGGTGAGGGCCGACTGGACGGCGATCTCCGCGGTCTCTGCGTCGCGGATCTCCCCCACGAGGATCACGTCCGGGTCCTGGCGGAGGATGGTCCGGAGCGCCGAGGCGAAGGTGAGCCCGATCCGGGGCCGGACCTGGATCTGGTTGACGCCGTCGAGTTGGTATTCCACCGGGTCCTCCACGGTGACGATCTTCTTCTCCGGCTGGTTGATCCGGTGGATCACCGCGTAGAGGGTGGTGGTCTTGCCGCTGCCGGTGGGGCCGGTGACCAGCACCAGGCCGTGGGGCCGGAGGATGGCCCGCTCGAAGGAAGCCCGGACGTCCCCCGGGAGCCCGAGGGTCTCGAGGTCCAAGCGCACTTCCTCGCGGTTGAGGAGCCGGAGCACGATGCTCTCGCCGAAGAGGGTCGGGAGCGTGGAGACCCGGATGTCCACCTCCCGCCGGCCCTCGCGCACCTTGATGCGCCCGTCCTGCGGCAGGCGCATCTCCGCGATGTTCATCTTGGCCATGAGCTTGAGGCGCGAGGTGATGGCGGGCTGGAGCTTCTTGGCCACGGTCTCCACGTCGTTCAAGACCCCGTCGATCCGGAACCGGACCTTCATGTGGTCCCGGTAGGGCTCGAAGTGGATGTCCGAGGCCGCGGCCTCGAGGGCCTGGCCGATGAAGTGATTCACCAGGCGGATCACCGGGGCCTCGGTGGCCAGGTCCCGGAGCTGTTCCGGGTCGTCCCAGAGCGCGTCGTCGGTGGCGGCCTCGTCCTCGGCCCCGCCCCCCTCGAGGTCCACCTCGGCCTCGTACCAGCGATAGACCGCGGCCAGGACGTCGTCGGGCTCGGCGCGGAGAGGGCGAACCCGCCGCCCGTAGACGGCGGCCAGGATCTCCCGGAGGTAGAGGTCCCCGGGCCGGGCCATGGCCACGCGGACCTCGGCCTCGCTCACCTCGAGGGGCACCACCTGCCACCGGCGCATGAGACGCGGCGGCAGGCCGTTGACCAGGGGCGGCTTTTCGGGGAAGTCGGCCGCCGTCACCCGCGGAAAGAGATCGGCGGCCGCGGCCTCGCCCGGGCCCGGCCCGGCGGGAGGCGGCGGGGCCCCGGCCCCGGCCCGGGGCCGGGGGGCCGCCGCCTTCTTGAACGCGCCGAGAAACGGCCTCATTCCCAGCTCACGATGTCGGCGTCTTCCCCCTCGCCCCCGGGCGCCCCGTCGCGGCCGAGGCTGAGGAGATCGTAGTCGCCGTGCTCCCCCGGGCTCTGGTAGACGTAGGGGTGCCCCCAGGGGTCGGCGGGGACCGCCTTGGGGAGGTAGGGACCGGCCCAGGCCTTGAGCCCGCCGGGGTTGGTGCGCAGGGCCTCGAGCCCCTCCTCGGTGGTGGGATAGCGCCCGACGTCGAGCCGGAAGGAATCGAGGGCGGCGCCGAAGAGCTCCACCTGGGCCCGGGCCGTCTTGACCCGGCTCTGGCCGATCCGCTTGAAGAACTTCGGGGCCACCAGCGAGGCGAGGAGCCCGATGATGATCACCACCACGATCACCTCGAGGAAGGTGAACCCCGCCCGCGCCCGGAAAGAGGGATGCCGCGCGCGCCGGCGCATGCCGCCTCCAAGGCCCGCCCGGCGCCGGGCACGGCCGGTCTCCGGCGGCGCCGGAGGGATCTCGGCACGCACTTTCGGGGTGGTCCGGGCGTTGGTATGGAGGGTCGCAGCCATGTCACTCATCCTCCTGGATCCGTGGCGGCCCTGAGATGCATTGGGCCAAGTCGCCTGGGACTTGAGATCATGGGCGGGTTCGCCCCGCCGCCCTTCGGGGCGCCCCCTGACGGGCCATCTGCGGCGCCGGCAACTCGTCGATAGGCTCAAGTTGTTTGGGACGGCCTCACAAAAATCCTCTCAGTGGATGGGCCAGCAGAAACCGCCACATGCAAGGCGCGAGAATGTCGAGGAATGAGGCGCAGTTAGGCGCGCCGCGATGATGAGAACATCCGAAGCGGCACCATGGCGCGCGACCTTTTTGTGAAGTCATCAATCTTTGAAAATTCAATACGTTAGACTACGCCCCGCCGGGCCGGCTGTCAAGCGCGGACGCCGCGCCGGCCGGGTTCACCGCCGGACCACGAAGGCGGCCTCGTAGCCCATCCGGGCCAGCTGTGACTCGAACTGCTTCGCCCCCTCCAGGGTGGTGGCCGCCAAGACCTGGACCCGGTAGAAGGTAGCCCCGTCCCGCCGGAGGGCCACCACCTCGACCCCCCGGAAGGTGGCGGCCAGCTCCGCCTGGAGTTTCCGGGCCTTTGCCCGGTCCTGGAAGGTGGCGACCTGGACGTAGAAGACCCGGCCCGGGCCGGCGGCCGGGGAGGGAGTGGAAACCGGCGGCGCCTTCGGCCCGCCCCCGGCCGTGGTCACCCCTCCCCGGCCGGGGGCGGGCCCGGCGGGCGCCAGGGCCTCGATGCGCACCCGGGCGGTGCCGGGGCCGATCATGCCGAGCTTCCGGGCGGCCGCGTAGCTCAGGTCGATGATGCGGCCGCGGACGAAGGGCCCCCGGTCGTTGATCCGGACCACCACCGAGCGCCCGTTGTCGAGGTTCACCACCCGGACCCGGGTACCCATGGGAAGTGTCCGGTGGGCGGCGGTAAGGGCGTGCATGTCGTAGGTCTCACCGTTGGCGGTCCGGCGGCCGTGGAAGTCCGGCCCGTACCACGAGGCCACCCCCTCGGCGCGGTAGCCCCGGGCCGAGGCCAGGGGCCGGTAGACCTTGCCGAAGGCGCGGTAGGGGCGCTGGGTCCCGGTGTCGCCACCCGGCAAGACCTCCACGGCCGCCCCGGCGCCCGGCCGGGTGTAGCCGCATCCGGCCGGGCCGGCGGCGAGCACGGTCGCCGCAAAGAAAAAAACCACCTGCCGGGCCATACGGATAAGCGACGACATGCCTCAGGATAGCATCCGGGCTGTGGGATTTGAACCGGGCGCCCACCGGGGACCCTGAAAATTGGGGCACCTGCCCCGGCGATTCCCCGGTGACCGCTCCAGCCTGTGGCCATCAGGGCAACCGGCCCGCCGGGCGGCGACGCCGGAAAAGAACGAACCACGAAGACCTCGAGGAACGAAACACCACGTCCAGAACGCCGGGGGGCGGGCGGCGCCTCCCAGGCAGCCGGCACGTCGCGACGTCATCGCAGCGAAGCACGGACCACGCCCACAACCGTTATGCCGCCACCCCATGATGGCGTCGCAAAAAGCCGCGGGCTTCGGATGCTGTCTCATTGCGGCGTACCGTAGCGTACGCCTCCTTCCTCGACATCCTCGCGCCTTGCATCCGGCGATCTTTGCCCAGCCAGCCGCTCAGGAGACCTTTCGCGAGGCCATCACACCATGAAACTCTTGTAGATGCGGTCGTAGCCGCTGACCACGCCGCAGAGGATCCAGCGGACCGGAGCGAATCGTGTCCGGCAGGCACACCGGATGACCGGCGAGAAGAGGTGCAACGGGGAGAGGTAATGGGCCAGGATGTCGCGTGCGCCGTGGTGACAGTAGGATCGTTTCATGTCAGCCTCCCTGCCGTGACACTCGGTCTGCATCCTTGCAAGATCCGTTCTCGATGACGCCGCAAGGGCCGTGGGCGGCGGCACCCCACTCTAGACTCGTTATGACTTCATTCTTCTTATCGGCAACCGGCCCGGAATTCCTGAGCCCGGCCGGGGAGGCCGCCGCCTTGTTCCGTCCCCGGCCCTTTGCTATAGTGCCGGGCATCCGGGCCCGCAGCGGTCCCCGAGCCGCCGCGCCGCCGGCCCGGCACCCGGCCGCGGCCGGGTTCCAGAGACTCCGGCAGTCCGGGCAACCGCCCCGCCGCCACCGGGAAGACGCCATGATCGAACGCTACAGCCGCCCCCGCATGGCGGCCATCTGGACCGAGGAGAACAAGTACCGCACCTGGCTCGAGGTGGAGACTCTGGCCGCCGAGGGGTGGGCGGAGATCGGCGTGGTGCCCCCCGAGGCCGCCCGCGACATCCGGGAGAAGGGCCGCTTCGACGTGGCCCGGATCGCCGAGATCGAGGAAGAGACCCGCCACGACGTCATCGCCTTCCTCACCAACGTGGCGGAGCATGTCGGCCCCTCCGCCCGTTACCTCCACTGGGGGCTCACCTCCTCCGACATGCTCGACACCGCCATGGCGGTGCGCCTGTGTCAATCCATGGACATCCTCCTTGAGGACATGGACGCCCTCCTCGAGGTCCTCCGCCGGCGGGCCTTGGAACACAAGGACACGGTCATGATCGGCCGGTCCCACGGGATCCACGCCGAGCCCGTCACCTTCGGGCTCAAGCTGGCCATCTGGTACGACGAGATGCGGCGGAACCGGCGCCGGCTGGAGGCCGCCCGCGAAACCGTGGCCTACGGGAAGATCTCCGGCGCCGTGGGCACCTTCGCCCACGTGGACCCCAGGGTCGAGGCCTACGTCTGCCGGCGCCTGGGCCTCAAGCCCGCCCCGGCCTCCAACCAGGTGATCCAGCGCGACCGCTACGCCGAGATGTTCTGCGCCCTCGCCCTCCTGGCAAGCTCCGTGGAGAAGATCGCCGTGGAGATCCGCCACCTCCAGCGCACCGAGGTGCTGGAGGCGGAGGAACCCTTCCGAAAGGGACAGAAGGGCTCCTCGGCCATGCCCCACAAGCGCAATCCCATCCTCTCCGAGAATCTCACGGGGCTCGCCCGGGTGGTCCGGTCCTTCGTGGTGCCGGCCCTCGAGAACGTGGCCCTCTGGCACGAGCGGGACATCAGCCACTCTTCCGTGGAACGTTTCAGCTGCCCGGACGCCCTGGTGACCGCCGACTTCATGCTCGCGCGGCTGACGGGCCTCCTCGACCGCCTGGTGGTCTATCCCGAGCGGATGCACCGGAACCTGCACCTCCTGAAGGGGCTCATCTTCTCGCAGCAGGTCCTGCTCGCCCTCACGCAGAAGGGGGTCAGCCGCGAGGAGGCCTACCGGATCGTCCAGGGCCGGGCCATGGAGGTCTGGGAGGGCAAGGGCGAATTCAAAGAGCTGCTCCTCGCCGACCCGGATCTCGCCGCCCACCTCTCGCCCGCCGAGATCGAGGCCATCTTCGACCTCGGCTATCACCTGAAACACGTGGACACCATCTTCGGCCGGGTCTTCGCCGACACCTGAGCCATGCCCGACGCCGCCGACCCCAGGGAACGCCTCCGCCGCCTCCTCCGCCGCCTCTCCTACCGGGAGGGCACCTTCCGCCTCACCTCGGGGCGGACGAGCCCCTACTACATCGACGGCAAGCAGACCACCCTCTCGGCCGAGGGGGCCTATCTCTGCGGGCGGCTCCTCTTCGAGCGCCTGGCCGGCGGCGGGGCCGAGGTGGCCGCCGTGGGCGGCGTCACCCTGGGGGCCGACCCCCTGGTGACGGCGGTGGCGGTGGTGAGCCACCTCGAGGGCCGCCCCCTGCCGGCCTTCATCATCCGCAAGCGTCCCAAGGGACACGGCACGGGTTCCTGGATCGAGGGGAAGGGCAACATCCCCGAGGGCAGCCCGGTGGCGCTCCTGGAAGACGTGGTCACCACCGGGGGGACCCTCCTCGAGGCCGTCCGACGCACCGAGGCCGAAGGCTACCGGGTGGCCCGGGTGCTCACCGTGGTGGACAGGGGCGAGGGCGGCGCCGAGGCCCTGGCGGCGGCCGGCCACCGGCTGGAGGCCCTCTTCACCCTGGAGGACCTCAGGCGGGCCTGAGGGGGGCCGCGCCTCCGGGCGGCCCCGGAACGACGAAAATTTCGGCGGGTCGCCGTCCGCGGCGACCCCCGCGATCCCATCATCGACAGCGAGGTCACGAGATGAAAGCCAAGGTCGAAGCCGCACTCTCCAAGGTCCGCCCCATGCTCCAGCGGGACGGGGGCGACGTGGAACTGCTCGGCGTGGACGAGGCCACCGGCGTGGTCACCGTCCGCCTCACCGGGGCCTGCAAGGGCTGCGCCATGAGTCAGATGACCCTCAAGGCCGGGATCGAGCGGATGCTCAAGAGCGAGGTCCCCGAGGTCACCTCGGTGGAGGCCGGCTGAGACCGTCCCCCTCGGCGCCGCGCCCCTCAGTGGTGGTAAGGGGTCCCGGCCCGGATGGTGCAGGCGCGGTAGAGCTGTTCCACGCAGACGAGCCGCGCCATCTCGTGGGTGAGGGTAAGCGGCGAGAGCGAAAGCACCGTCTCCGCCCGGTCGAGGACCGCGGCGTCGAGCCCGTAGGCGCCCCCCGCCGCCACGGCGAGGTCCCGGACTCCCCGGTCCTCCAGGGCGCCCAGGAAGGCGGCCAACCCGGGAGAGTCGAAGGCCCGCCCCCGCTCGTCCAGGGCCACGAGATGCGCCCCCGGGGGCACCGCGGCCAGCAGCCGGTGGCCTTCCGCCCGCACCGCCGCGGCACGGCCGCCCCGGCCGCCGGGCCGGGCGTCCTTTACTTCGCGCACGGAAACGGTCATATAATGGCCGAGGCGGGAGAGGTAGGCGTCGAGCCCCGCCTTGAGCCAGGTCTCCCGGGTCTTTCCGACCCACAGGAGCGACAGTCGCAACATGGCCTACACCCCCCACCAGCAGGACCTTCTCCGGCGGCTGCCGAAGATGGACGACCTGCTCGAACGCCTCCCCGCCGAGGTCCCCCACCCGCTCAAGGTGCTCGTCTGCCGGGAGGCCATCGAGGCGGCCCGGGCCCGGATCCAGGCCTCGCCGGAGCCCGACCCGGCGGTCGCCGACGCGGCGGCCATCCTCGAGGCGGCCCGCCGGCGCCTGGCCCGGCGCCTCCGCTCCAGCCTGCGACCCGTGGTGAACGCCACCGGGGTGGTGATCCACACCAACCTCGGCCGCTCCCTGCTGGCGCCGGAGGTCCTGCCGGGGCTCGAGGCCGTGGCCGCCCGCTACTCGAACCTGGAATATAACCTGGAGTCGGGCCGGCGCGGAAGCCGCTACAGCCACGTCGAGGAGATCCTCCTGGAGCTCACCGGGGCCGAGGCGGCCCTGGTGGTGAACAACAACGCCGCGGCCGTGCTCATCACCCTCGAGACCCTGGCCAAGGGCCGGGAGGTCATCGTCTCGCGGGGCGAGCTGGTGGAGATCGGCGGCTCCTTCCGCATCCCCGACGTCATGGCCCGCAGCGGGGCCATCCTCCGGGAGGTGGGGGCCACCAACCGGACCCACCTCCGGGACTACGAGGGTGCCATCGGCGAGGCCACGGCGCTGCTGCTCAAGGTCCACCAGAGCAACTTCCAGGTGGTGGGCTTCACCGCCTCGGTGCCCGTGGCCGACCTCAAGGTCCTGGCAAACCGCCACGGCCTCCCGGTGGTGGAAGACCTCGGCAGCGGCACCCTCGTGGACTTCGCCCCCTACGGCCTGGTCCACGAGCCCACGGTCCAGGAGTCCCTGGCCGCCGGCGCCGACCTCGTCACCTTCAGCGGCGACAAGCTCCTCGGGGGCCCCCAGGCCGGGATCATCCTGGGCCGACGCGACCTGGTGGACCGAATCCGCGCCAACCCCCTGAACCGCGCCCTGCGCATCGACAAGCTCACCCTGGCGGCCCTCGAGGGCACGCTCCGCCTCTACCGGGACCCGGCCGAGGCCGCCCGGCGCCTCCCCACCCTGCGGATGCTCACCGCCCCGGCCGCCGGGCTCAAGACCCGGGCCCGGCGCCTGGCCCGGCGCCTGCGCGCCCTGGAACTCCCCGGCCTCGAGGTGCGGGTGGTGGAGACCGTGGCCCGGGTGGGCGGCGGGGCCCTGCCGCTCCAGGTACTGCCCTCCGCCGCCGCGGCCCTCGTCCCGGCGGAGGCGGGGATCTCGATCGCCCGCCTGGAGGCGGCGCTCCGCCGGCACGACCCCCCGGTGGTGGCGCGGATCGAGGACGACCGCCTCCTCTTCGACGTCCGCACCTTGCTGCCCGGGGACGAGGCGCGGATCGCCGAGGCCCTCGCGGCGGCCGTCGCCGGGGGGCGGCCGTCGCCATGAGGGAGCAGGCGCCCCTTTGGGGCGGCACGCCATCGACGGCTGGGGCCAGGGAGGCGGGCCGCCTCGCGCCCCTGGTCCTCGAGTGGCTGGCCGGGCACCTGGCCTTCGCCGGCGGGGCCTTCCACGCCGGGGATCCCGCCGGGGCCGTCCTCGACGCCCTCCGGCTCTCCGACCGGCAGCGGGCCCGGGCCGCCGAGGCCCTGGCCCGGGGGGAGGCCTTCTGGGACCGCGTCGGCCTCCGCGTCCTCGTGCCTCTCGGGGACCCGCCCCCGTACGGGGCCCTGGTGCTCGAGGGCGTCAGCCGGGCCGTGGGCCCGGACGAGGCGGAAAGGTGGCTGCCCCTCCTCCGGGAGGCGGTGCAGGAGAAATTCGCCACCCTCCTCCGCGAGACGCGCCGGGCCGCGGACGGGCGGATGCCCCGCTACGCGGCCCTGGCCCTGGCCGACGACGGCCGGCGGCGGCCGCCGGGGGCGCTCCTCTCCCTCTCCCTCGCCGGCGGCCCCGGGACGGAGGCGGGAGGGCCAGGCCGCCGGGCCGCCGTCCTCCTCGCCGGCCTCTGGCCCGAGACGACCCCGGAATGGCTGGGCGCCACCCCGCGGGGGGATCTCTTCCTGCTCCCGGGGGTCGATCCGGAGCGCCTCCGCGAGGGCCTCCGCCGGCTGGCCGCCCCGGGAAGACGGCGGGGGCTGCGGGTCCAGGCCGCCCTGGCGGCCCCCCTCGCCGCCGGAGCCCCGCCCGAGGCGCAACTTCGCCGGCTCGACCGGGTCCGGCGGGCGGCGGAGGCCCTGGAGACCGCCGTCCTGGGGCTTTCCGACCTCGAGGCCTGGCAGCGGCGCCTCGGGCTTTCCGACGCGGCGGCCGCCGTGGCGGCGGTCCAGGGGCGGCTCCGGGCGCGCCGGGCCCGCGGGGTGGCCTATCTCCGCCGCCCCGGGGGGGAAGGGCCGCCCGCCGTCGAGCTGGCGGACCGGGTCGGCGCCGAGGCGGTGCCGGCCGGGCCGGCGGCGGCCTTCCTCCTCCTGGCGCCCGGGGCCCGGGGGGCCCTCCGGGAAGCGGGCGCCCGCATCCGGGAGGCCGCCCGGGGCCTCTGGGGCGAGGCCCCGCCGGTGGGCCTTTCCGGGGCCGAGATCCCCACCCTCCGGCCCGGCCGGCTGGCGGCCGCGGCCCTCTGGGCCTATGCCCATGCCCTGCTGCTCCCCGCCCCCGAGGCCGTGGTCTTCGATGCCGTGACCCGGAACGTCCAGGGCGACGAGTTGCTGGCCTGGGGCGACCCTGCCGGGGCCTGCCGCGCCTACCGGGCGGGGCTCCGGCTCGACCCGGAAAGCGCCAACCTCCACAACAGCCTCGGGGTCTGCCTGGGGGAGATGGGCCGCCACGCCGAGGCGGAGGGGGCCTTCCGCCGGGCCGCGGAGCTGGCCCCGGACGACTTCATGGCCCACTACAATCTGGGCGGCGCCCTCCTCCGGCGCGGCCGGGCCCGGGAGGCCGCCGACCGTCTCGAGCTGGCATGGCGGATCCGGGAAGGCGACCTCCTGGTGGGCACCCGGCTGGCCGAGGCGCGACTGGCCGCCGGCCGGCCCGAGGCGGCCCTGGAACTGGCCGCGCCCCTGGCCCGGAGCCGCCGGGACGACGCCCCGCTGCCCCTGCTCCGGGTCCTCGGGCGCGCCCTCTTCCGGCTCGGCCGGTGGCCCGAGGCCCGGGAGGCCTGGACCCGCGCCCTGGCACGGCACCCGGAGGACGCCGAGACCCTGGTGGATCTCGCCGCGGGGTACCTGGAACCCGGGGGCGACCCGGAGACCGCCCGCCGCCTGGCACGGCAGGCCGAGGACCGGGGCGGGCTCCCCCCGGAGACCGCCCGCCGCCTGGCACGGCTCCTCCGCCGCTTGCCGCCGCCCGGAACGCCTTGACAAAGAAAAACCGGGCATGTTAACAGGTCAAACTTGATCCTTCCGGTTCATCATCCCTCCGGCGCTCGGCGTTCGAGGGATTCCGGCGCGGCCCGGGGCCGGGGCCCCTTCCGCGCGCACCGCACATCACTTCAGGAACAGGCAGGAGAAACCGCGATGAAAGAAGTCAGGATCCACGGCCGGGGCGGACAGGGCGGCGTCACGTCCGCCGAGCTGGTCGCCATCGCCGCCATCAACGAGGGGGGCTACGCCCAGGCATTCCCGAGCTTCGGGCCGGAGCGGCGGGGGGCGCCCGTCGCCGCCTTCATCCGCGTCAGCGAGGCCCCCATCCGCACCCGGGAGAAGGTCTACCACCCCGACATCGTCCTCGTCCTCGACGGGGCCCTCCCGTCCCTGGTGAACGTCACCGCCGGGCTCAAGGACGACGGGATCGTGGTGCTCAACTCCCACAAGGCGGAGGCGGAGGTCCGAAAGGAGTTCGGCATCAAGGGCCGGCTCGCCCTGGTGGACGCCAACCGGATCGCCATGGACGTCCTGGGACTGCCCATCACCAACACCACCATGCTCGGGGCCCTGCTGAAGGCCACGGGCCTCGTGGGGATGTCCGCCCTGGAGGAGGCCCTGGAGCACCGCTTCGGGCGCCTGGCCGAGAAGAACAAGGCGGCCCTCCACCGGGCCTACGAAGAGACCGTGGTGTGCTGAAGCCGCCACGGGCGGCGGCGCCCGGCCGCCCGCAACACGCACGACAAGGAGTCACGACATGGCAAAGACCGACGCCATCATAGGTTGGAAGACCATCACCTTCGGGTGCCACGTCCTGGAGCCCGGCAGCACCGCCAAGTTCCGGACCGGCGACTGGCGTTCGCAACGGCCCGTCACCGACCGCGAAAAGTGCATCAAGTGCGGCATGTGCTGGATCTTCTGCCCCGACATGGCCTACAGCCAGACGGAAGACGGCTACTACGTGGCGGACATGGAATACTGCAAGGGGTGCGGCATCTGCGCCCATGAATGCCCCAAGGACGCCATCACCATGGTCCCGGAGGAGTAAGCATCATGGCTAAACGCGTTGGAATCGAAGTCTCGATAGCGGTGGCCGAGGCCGTCAAGCTGGCCGACGTGGACCTCGTGGCCGCCTATCCCATCACGCCCCAGACCCACATCGTCGAGCATTTGTCCGAGGACGTGGCCAACGGCAAGCTCGACGCCGAGTTCGTCCCGGTGGAGTCCGAACACTCGGCCATGAGCTGCTGCTGCGGCTCCTCCGCCGCCGGGGCCCGGACCTTCACGGCCTCGAGCTCCCAGGGGCTCTCCCTCATGAGCGAGATCCTCTACATCCCCTCCACCATGCGCCTTCCCATCGTCATGGTGGTGGCGAACCGGGCGCTCTCGGCCCCCATCAGCATCTGGAACGACCACCAGGACATCATGGTGCAGCGGGACATCGGCTGGATCCAGACCTTCGCCGAAAACGGCCAGGAGGCCTTCGACCTCACCCTGCACGCTTTCCGGGTGGCCGAGGACCGCCGGGTCTCCCTCCCCATGATCGTGAACATCGACGGCTTCACCCTGAGCCACGTCATCGAGCCCATCGAGATCCTCGACCAGGAAGAGGTGAACCGATACCTGCCCCCCTTCAAGCCGAGGTACCGGCTCGACCCGAAAAAGCCCATCACCATGGGCCCCGTGGGGATCCCCGAAGTCTACACCGAGGCCAAGGTGGCCCACGACCAGGCCCTCAAGGCCTCGAAGAAGGTGATCCTCAAGGCCTGGGACGAGTTCGCCGAGCTCTTCGGCCGCCGTTACCAGCCGGTGGAGACCTACCGGAGCGAGGACGCCGAGACCCTCCTCGTGACCATGGGCAGCATCTCCGAGACGGCCATGACCGCCGTGGACGCCATGCGCGAGAAGGGACAGAAGGTGGGCCTCGTCCGCATCCGCCTCTGGCGGCCCTTCCCGGCCCAGGAGTTCCGCAAGGCCGCGGGGAAGGCCAAGGTGCTCGCCGTCATCGACCGGTGCCTCCCGCCCGGCGCCCCCTGCGGGCCCGTGGGCGAGGATCTCCGCGCCGTCTTCTACAAGGTGCCCGGGGCGCCGAAGATCTTCAGCTTCGTCGCCGGGCTCGGCGGGCGCGACGTCACCGTCGAGACCTTCGAGGAAATCGTCGAAAAGGCCCAGGCCAAGGCCCGGAAGCGGCCCAGGGAACTCTACGAAGTGATCGGAGTGCGCGAAAAATGATACCCGAACTCGAGAAATTCAAAGGCTTCACCGTCAAGAACCTCCCCAAGGACGAGCCCCTGGCCCCGGGCCACCGAGCCTGCCAGGGCTGCGGCGAGGTCCTCGCCCTCCGGATGGTCATGAAGGCCCTGGGGCGGAACGTCATCGTCTGCAGCGCCACGGGCTGCATGGAGATCATCACATCCCCCTACCCGCAGACGGCCTGGCGGGTGCCCTGGCTCCACATCGCCTTCGAGAACGCGGCGGCGGTGGCCTCCGGTGTCGAGGCGGCCCGGAAGGCCATGGCGAGGAAGGGCAAGATCCCCAAGCGGCACGTGGATATCATGGCCCTCGGGGGCGACGGCGCCACCGGCGACATCGGCCTCCAGGCCCTCTCCGGCGCCATGGAACGCGGCCACGACTTCCTCTACGTCTGCGTGGACAACGAGGCCTACATGAACACGGGTGTCCAGCGCTCGGGCTGCACCCCCTACGGGGCCATGACCACCACCAGCCCGCCGGGCACGGAGAGCTTCGGCCAGTACACCTGGAAGAAGAACATCCCGGCCATCGCCGCGGCGCACGGGATCCCCTACGTGGCCACGGCCTCCCCGGCCTACTTCCTCGACCTCATGAACAAGGTCAAGAAGGCGGCCCTGGTGAAGGGCCCGGCCTACGTCCACATCTTCTCCCCCTGCCCCACCGGGTGGGGCTCCGCCGGCGAACGCTCGGTGGAATTCGCCAAGCTCGCCGTGGACACGCGGATCTTCCCCCTCTACGAGGTGATCGAGGGAAAGTACATCCTGAGCCGCAAGATCTCGAAGCCCAAGCCCGTCACCGAGTACTTCAAGGGGCAGCGCCGGTTCCGGCACCTCAAGGACGACCAGATCGCCTACATCCAGCGCCGGGTGGACGCCGAGTACGAGCGCATCGCCCGCCTGGCCGAGGTCTCCTGACGGCGGCCGCCGAAGGAACCCGTTCAGACAAGGGGCGTCCCGATGGGGACGCCCCTTTTTGTGGGGGTGCCGCGCCCCGGGCACCGGCCGTGCCGCGGCCTTGCCTTGCCCGCTCGCCCGCCGGATCCGCGCCCTCCCCTCCCAAAAAAACCTTTAAGGGAGACGGGGGGGGCCGCCGATAAGCCCACTAGACGAGAGTTGCCAGTCGGCTCCCCTACCTGTACTCGAGGAGGTCTTGGAAAATGCGTACCCGTCACCTTGCCAACCGCCAGGGCTTCACCCTGATCGAACTCGCCGTGGTGCTCGTCATCATCGGCCTCATCCTGGGCGCCGTCATGAAGGGCCGCGACCTCATCCAGTCCGCCCAGGTGAAGAACTTCTACTCCGGCTTCCTCGGGAAGTGGTACAGCATCGGGGTAAGCTACTACGACCGGACCGGGAAGCGCCTGAGCGGTGCCGTGGACACCACCATGATCAGCACCCTCAAAAAGGTCGGTATCAACCCCAAGACCCTCATCAAGAGCCCGGACCCCACGAAGCGGGAGATCGCCGGTGAATACGCGGCGGGCAACGTGACGTTGACCTTCAGCAAGAACAGCGACGGGCTCCCCACGCTCGTGGCCGCCTCGATCCCCACCGACGTGGCCGTGGCCCTCGACAAGATCATCGACGGCTCGGCCAACGGCACCCAGGGGACCTTCATCCGGGGGGATTCCGCCGCCGACTGGCCGGACGCCAACGGCACCACCACGGTGACGGGCAACTGGACCCTCGACATCTAGCCGGCCCCAGGCGCCGCCATCCGAAACGCCGGGCGACCTGCCCGGCGTTTTTTCATGCCCGCCGCCGGCGGCGGCCCACCAGCCAGACGAGCCCCACGCTCAGCTCGTAGAGGAGCCAGAGGGGGCCGGCCAGGACGCACTGGTTCACCACGTCGGGGGTGGGGGTGAGCACCGCGGCCGCCACGAAGATGAGGAGCACGGCATACTTGCGCCCCCGGTGGAGCATCCGGGCGTCCACCACCCCGGCCAGCGCCAGGAGCACCATCACCAGCGGAAGCTCGAAGGCCGCGCCGAAGGCGAGGAGCAGCCGCACCACCAGCGAGAAGTATTCCCCCAGGGACGGCAGGAGCTCGAGCCCGTCCGAGGCATACCCCGCCAGGAAGCGGAAGGCCGCCGGGAAGGCGGCGAAGTAGCCGAAGGCCCCGCCGCCCACGAAGAAGAGGGTCCCGAAGACCACGAAGGGCAGGGCCAGCCGCCGCTCGTGGGCGTAGAGGCCCGGGGCCACGAAGGCCCAGGCCTGGTAGAGCACGAAGGGGCTGGCGAGGAAGACACCCACGGTGAAGGCGAGCTTGAGGTAGGTGAAGAAGGCCTCGGGGTACGAGGTGAAGATGAGGGCGCTCCCCGCGGGGAGGACGTCGAGGAGCGGCCGTGAGAAGACCGTGAAGAGGGGGTCGATCACGGCATAGGCCGCCCCGGTGCCCACGGCCACGGCGAGGAGGGACCGGACGAGCCGCTGGCGGAGCTCGGCCAGGTGCTCCACCAGGCTGAGTTCCGCCTGGGCGGCCGCCCCGGCGCCGCCCCCCGCCGGCGCCTCAGCCGCCATGGCCGCCGAGGTCCAGGTAGCCCGGCTGCCGGCCGAGGACCTCGGCCCCCCCGGCGGTGACGAGCACCATGTTCTCGAGGCGGACCCCGCCCCGCCCGGGGAGATAGATCCCCGGCTCCACCGTGACCACCATGCCGGCCTGGAGCCGGCGGCGGTTGCGGGGGGAGAGGCCCGGGGCCTCGTGGACCGCCAGGCCCACCCCGTGCCCCAGGGCGTGGACGAAGCGCTCCCCGTAGCCCGCCTCGCGGATCACCCGGCGGGCGGCGGCGTCGGCCTCCCGGGCGGGGAGACCGGCCCGGATGACACCCTGCGCCGCCAGCTGCGCCCGCCGCACCACACCGTAGATCCGGGCGAACTCCGGGTCGGGCCGCCCGAGGAAGACCGTGCGGGTCATGTCGGAGCAGTAGCCGCCGAGCCGCGCCCCCATGTCGATCACCACGGGCTCCCCCTCCCGGAGGGGCCGGTCGCCGGGTTCGGCGTGGGGCAGGGCCCCGTTGGGGCCGGAGGCCACGATGGGCGGGAAGGACGGACCCTCGGCCCGCCGGTGGAGCCCCTCCAGGATGCGCCAGGCCACCTCCCGTTCCGTGACGCCCGGCCGAATCCCGGCGGCCACCTCCTCGAAGACCGCCTCGGCCGCCTCCAGCGCGCGGCGGACGGCGGCGGCCTCCACCGGGTCCTTCACCGCGCGGAACCGGGGCAGCACGTCGGCCAGGGCCACGAGCTCGGCCCCCGGCAGGGCGCGCCGGACCGCCTCGTGCCCGGCCACGGTGAGAAAATCCGGCTCGAAGGCGAGCCGCCGGACCCCGCCGCGCCCCAGGTAGCGCCCCAGGGCCCGGGCAAGACCCCGCCGGGCCACCACCACGTGCCACCCCGGGGCCTCCGAGCGGGCCTGGACCTCGTAGCGGCCGTCGGTGAAGAGGAGCTGTTCCCCGGGGAGGACGAGGAGCCAGCCGGCGGATTCGTCCAGGGCGGGGTCCCCGGCCCGGAACCCGCTGAGATAGCGCCGGTTCTCGGGCGAGGTGACGAGAAAGCCGTCGAGCCCCCGGGCCCGGATCACGGACCTGAACCGGGAAAGGCGCCGCTGCCGGGCCGCCCGCTCCGATGTGAGATCTTCCATCATGATGGCCCCGCAAAAAGTCCTCTGAGTGGATGGCTCAGCAAGAATCGCCTGCCGCAAGGCGCGAGGATGCCACATAATGAGGCGCACTTGGCTCCGCCGCAATGACGCGGGCATCCAAAACAAAGGAAGCCCGCGACTTTTTGTGACGGCATGATCATGGCGCACTCGCGCGCGGCCGGAGCGGGGCACGACCGCGCGGCCCTCCCCGGCGGCGGGCCGAGGGCCCTCGGGCCTCCCGGTTGGACACCCCCCCGGCGGGCCGCTATACTGCCCGCGCCGCCCCAAGTTAACCTGGAAGGGCCCGGCCCCTCAACCCGCCCATGCCGAAACCCGCCCGACGCCATCGCCAAAGGCGCCCACCCCGGCGCCCGGCTCATCCCGACGGCATCCCGCACCTCGTCTGCGCCGACACCCGGGGGCGGATCTTCGACTACCCCGGGCTTCGCATGGCGGGCCGGAGCGGCCGCCTCTTCCATCCCGTGCCCCCGGAGGACCTGATCCCGCTCCCGGAGGGGAGCGAGCTCTTCGTGCTGCCGGAGCGCCGCCCCGTGGGCTGGGACCCGGACCGGGACGAGATGGTGGCCCTGGACGAAGACCCCTTCCGCCCCGGCGCCCCGGTCCAGGCCGTGGCGGCCTTCATGGCCCCGGCCCACACCCAGACCGCCCTGGCCGCCTTCCAGCGGACCCGGCCGGATCTCGCCCCCCTCCCCCTCTTCGCCTACACGGCGGTGGGGTGGTGGAAGGGCCGGTTCTGGGCGGCCGGATTCCGGAGCGACCCCGACCCCCGCCAGGACCCCGCCCGGTTCGACCCGGAACGGATCCGGCGCCGGGCCGCCGCCGCCATGAAGGCGGCGCCCGGAAACCGCCTGGTGCAACACCTGGGGAAATGCGCCCTCACCTACGCCTGCCCCGCCGCCCGGAACTACTTTCTCGGCCGGTGGGAGGCCCCGCTGCCCGCCTCACCCGCCTGCAACGCGCGGTGCCTGGGCTGCCTCTCCCTCCAGGGACCCGGGGGCCCGCAGCGGCCCCAGGAACGCATCCGCTTCACCCCGACGGCGGACGAGATCGCCGGGGTGGCCGTCCCCCACCTCGAGCGGGCACCGCGCCCCGTGGTGAGCTTCGGCCAGGGCTGCGAGGGGGAGCCGCTCCTCCAGGCCGCGCTCCTCGAGGAGGCCATCCGGGCCATCCGGGCCCGGACCCGCCGCGGCACCGTGAACCTCAACTCCAACGCGAGCCGTCCCGGCGCCGTGGAGCGGCTCGCCGCCGCCGGGCTCGACAGCCTCCGCATCAGCCTGAACAGCGCCCGGCCCGACCGCTACGCCGCCTACTACCGGCCGGTGGGCTATGTCTTCGACGACGTGGTGGAGACCTGGCGGCGGGCGAAGCGGGCCGGGCTCTTCGTGAGCCTGAACTACTTCGTCTTTCCCGGGCTGAGCGACCAGGAGGCGGAGGCGGCGGCCCTGGAAGACCTGGTCGGGGAACTGGGGTTGGATCTCATCCAACTCCGGAACCACAACATCGACCCCGACTGGTTCCTGGAACAGGTCCCCGACCGGGCGGACGAGCCGCGGATCGGGGTCCGGGCCCTCGTCCGGCGGCTTGCCGCCCGCTTCCCGGCCCTTCGGATCGGCTACTTCAACCCCTGCCTCGACGCCCTCCCGGCGCCCGGCCTCAGGCCACCTGCATGAACTCCTCGGCCCACTTGATGGCCTCGAGGTAGGTCTCCGTCACCTCCGCCGGGTCGAGCCCCATCCCCTCGGCCAACCGCTCCACCGAGGGCCAGAGCCCCCGCTCGTAGGCGATGATGAGGCGGAGGTAGTCGGCCAGCGGGCCCCGAGCCCGGAGCAGGGCCTCCACGATGTCGGGGTCGAGGGGGAGCCCCTCGAGGAGTTCCGCAAGGGGCCGGCCCATGAGGGTGTCGAGCACCGAGAGGACGCCGAGCAGGAAGACGCTGGGGGCCTTGTCGGCCTGGCGCCGCCGCCGGGCGAGGAGCTCCCCGCACCGGGCCCGGATGCAGGCGAGGGTCACGTTCTCCCGTGGCTTGTCGTCGCCCATGCGGGCCATGACGAAGAGGGAGAGCCACTGGCGGACGTTGCGCTCCCCCAGGAGCACGATGGCCTGCCGAATGGAGGAGATCTTCGACTGGAGGGCGAAGGCGGCGGAGTTGATGTAGCGGAGGAGCTTCAGGGTGAGCGTGGCGTCGGCGGCCACGATCTTCTCCACCTCCGCGAAGTCGAGGCGGGGGTGCTGGAGGGCCTGGAGGATCTGGAGGTAGGACCAGTGGCTGGCCGGGACCTCCGTCCGCTGGAGGATGACCGGGCGTCGGAAGAAGAAGCCCTGAAAGTAGTGGAACCCCATGGCCCGGGCCTGGTCGAACTCCTGGCGGGTCTCGATCTTCTCGGCCAGGAGCGCCAGGTTCCGCCCCGAGAGCCGGGCCACCAGCTCCCGGACCCTCTCGGGGGGCGTGGCCCGCCAGTCCACCTTGATCACCGAGGCCAGGGGCACCAGCTCGGCGGTGGCGTCGGTGAGGACGAAGTCGTCCAGGGCGAGGCGGTAGCCCCGTCTCAGGAGATCCCGGCAGGCGGCGATCAGGGCCCGGTCCACCTCCATGTCCTCGAGGATCTCCACGGTGAGCAGCTCCGGCGCGATGGGGACCGGGGCCCCGGAGAGCAGAAGATCCCGGGTGAAGTTCACGAAGACCCGGCGGCCGCCCGTTATGGCGTCCAGGGAGGGCGAGTTGAAGACGTTGAAGAGGAGGCGGGAGGTGGCCTCGTTGCCGTCGAGGCCGGGAAAGGCGTTGGTCCGGCCGGAACGGTAGAGGAGCTCGTAGGCCACCACCCGCTGGGAGCGGTCGAAGATGGGCTGGCGGCCGATGAAGAGGTCCATTGGAGCGCCTCAGTCCCTTTCGTCCCCGGCGGGAGGGAGCGCGCGCCGTCCCTCCATACCCGCCACAGGCCACACCGCCCGGAGCCACCGGACCAGGGCCTCGGCCAGCGGGCCGGGCCGCCGGGGCAGCCGGAGCCGCACCCGGGCCACGTGGTCCCCGCGCCGCCCGGCGGCGTCGCGCCAGCCCTTTCCCGGCGCCTGGAGGCGACACCCGTCGCCCGATCCGGCGGGCACCTGCACCAGCACGTGCCCCTCCAGGGTGGGGACGGCCACCTGGCCGCCGAGGAGCGCCGTCCAGACGTCCACCGCCACCGGCGCGTGGACGTCGTTCCCCTCGAGCCGCCAGCCCGGGGGGAAGCGGACCCGGACCTCCACGTAGAGGGGGGAGCGTTCCGCCCCCTCGCCGTGGGCCGGCCCCTGCCCCGGAAGGTGCAGCACCGTCCCGTCCCGGACCCCGGGCGGGAGCCGCACCGCGACCCGGCGCCGGCGGAGCACCCGGCCCCGCCCCCCGCACCGGTCGCACACCGGGCGGCCGACGAAGCCCGTCCCGCCGCAGGTCGTGCACAGGACCCGGAGGTGCCCCTCCCCCCAGGGGAGGAGGTCGGACCCCGTGCCGCCGCACGCCGGGCAGGCACGCTCGCCCCGCCCGGGCCGCCGGCCCGCACCGTCGCAGACGGGGCAGAAGACCTCCCGGTCTGCGACCTCCACGTCCCGCCGGGTGCCGGCCAGGGCCTCCCGGGCCGACACCTCGAGGAACAGGAAGGTGCCGTCCCCGGCAGGCGGAGCCGCCGGCTCGACCGCCCCGCCGCGCCAGGCACGGCGGACCAGGGCCTCGTAGGCCGCCCGGAGCCGCCGGAACTCCTCCGCGCGGGCCGGGCCGCCGCCGGCCGCGTCCGGGTGGCACCGCCGCGCCCGCTCCCGGTAGGCCCGCTTGATCTCGTCCAGGGTCGCGGACCGCGGCACCCCGAGCAGCTCCCATGGATCCATCGTGCCCCGGCCCCCGCCGCCCCGGCCCTATTCCCGTTCCGCTCCCCGTTCCGCCTCTCCCTGCTGGAGGGCCTCGCCGTCCAGGATGATGAGCAGCCGATCCTGGAGCTTGCAGACCTGCTTCACGAACCGGACGTTCATGCCCGAGATGAGCGGGGGCGGCGGCTCGATGAGGAGGGCCGGGATGGACATGACGTCGCCGATCTCTTCCACCAGGAGGCTCACCGGCTCGTCCCGGTCCCCGATGATCACGTTGTTGTAGGTGCCCCGTTCCTCCTCCGCGTCGGCCAGGCCGACCCGCCGGGCCAGGTGGATGGCGGTGAGGATCTGGCCCCGGAGGTTCACCACCCCGGCCACGTAGGGCGGGCCGAGTGGAACGGGCGTGATCTCCAGGGCCCGGTTGATCTCGATCACCTCGTCGATGGGGAGGCCGAAGAGATGCCGCCCGAAGTGGAAGGTCACGAACTGCTCCGCCTCCCGGGCCCGGACCTCTCCGGAGGCCGGGTCCGCCGCTGCCGGAAGATGCTGGTGTGCGCCCGTCATGCCGTCGCGCCTCCTTCCGCCCCGGCGGGCTCGAGGGCCGCCCCCGCCAGCCGCTTCACCGCGTCGAGGACGAGGTCACGGTCGAGCTTCACCTGGTAGTCGTCCACGCCGGCCTCGAGACCGCGGCGCCGGTCCGCCTCGCCGGAGAGGGACGTCACCGCCATCACCGGGAGGGACTGGGTCCGGGGGAAGCCCCGGATCTTCCGGGTCAGCTCCAGGCCGTCCATGTTGGGCATCTCGATGTCCGTGATGACGAGGTCCACCTGCTCTTCCTGGAGCAGCCGCCAGGCCTCCGCCCCGTCCTCGGCCGCGATCACCTCGTGCCCGGCGGCGGTGAGGTACGAGGTCAGCATGTTCCGGTAGAAGGCCGAATCCTCGGCGAGCAGGATGCGGACGCGGCGCCCCTCCTCCCCGCCGGGCCGATCGAAGAAGTTCGGATCGTAGGTCTCGATGACCCGGTAGACGTCCACGAAGAGGGTGGTCCGGTCCTTGACGATGGCCGACCCCAGGAGCCCGGGCTGCTTGAAGGTGTGCTCCTCCACCTCCACGGCGACCTCCACGCTGTCGTCGATGTTGGAGACCAGGAAGGCCACGTCCTTCTCGTTCATGTGGAAGACGATCAGGTGGTAGTACTCCTGCTCGGGGAGGGGCGAGACGGGCAGGAAGTTCTCGAGCCGGATGACGGGCATGGAGTGCCCCCGGTACTTGAGGACCTCCCGGCCGCCCACCACCTCGATGTCCGCCGCGCGGATCTTGTCGAGGCGGTTCACCATGGCCAGGGGTATGGCGAAGAACTCCCCGGGGGCCACGTTGAAGATGAGGAGGAACTGGCGCTCCTGCTCGCCGGCGGCCGTCCCCTCCGCCAGGACGCCCTTGGCCAGGGTGTCCTCGGCCCGCATGTTGATGGAGGCCGCGATCCCCACCACGTCGAGGATGAGGGCCACCCGCCCGTCCCCCATGAGGGTCGTCCCGGCGTAGGCGCGGATGTGCTTCAGGTGGCGGCCGAGGGGTTTGACCACGATCTCCTCGGAATCGCTGATGCCGTCCACCACGAGGCCGAAGTTCCGGCCGCCGGAGTTGAGGACCACGATGCTCAGCCGCCCGTCCCCCCCCCCGGGGGGCAGGCCCAGCACCTGGCGAAGCCGGACCAGGGGGAGGATGTCGCCCCGGAGCCGGTAGAACTCGGAGCCGCCTATGACCTGGACGTCCCGGCGCAGGGCCTCGGGGGAGAGCGTCACCAGCTCCACCAGGTTGATCTGCGGGATGGCGTAGCGCTGGTCGGCGGCCTGGACGATGAGGGCCGGGATGATGGCCAGGGTGAGGGGGATCTTCACCCGGACGGTGGTGCCGTGGTCCAGGCGGCTTTCGAGCTCCACCGTCCCGCCGAGCTTTTCGATGTTGGTCTTCACCACGTCCATGCCCACCCCGCGGCCGGAGATGTTGGTCACCTTCTCCGCCGTGGAGAACCCGGGCTGGAAGACCAGCATGAGGGCCTCGTGCTCCGAGAGCGCCGCGGCCTGTTCCGGCGTCAGCACCCCGCGCTCCACGGCCTTGGCCGTCACCCGGGCGGGGTCGATCCCGGCGCCGTCGTCCTGGATCTCGATGATGACGTGGCCGCCCTCGTGATAGGCCCGCATCACCAGGGTGCCCACCGGGGGTTTCTCCTTCTGGATGCGGATCTCCGGAGCCTCGATGCCGTGGTCGATGGAGTTGCGCACCATGTGGGTGAGGGGGTCCTTGATGACCTCGATGATGGAGCGGTCGAGCTCCGTCTCGGCCCCCTCGATCTGGAGCTGCACCTGCTTCTCCGCGTTCTTGGCGAGATCCCGGACGATCCGCGGGAACTTGTTGAACACGTTCCCGATGGGCTGCATCCGGGTCTTCATGATCTGCTCCTGGAGCTCGGTCACCACGAGGCTCATCCGCTGGTTGGCCTTCAGGAGCTCCGGCTCGTCCAGGGCATTGGCGATCTGGACCATCCGGTTGCGGGAGAGCACCAGCTCCCCGGCCAGGTTCATCAGCTTGTCCAGGAGGTGGATGTCGATCCGGACGTGGGTCTCGGTGAGCTGCGGCGCCCGGGCGGCGCCCGGCGGGGCGGCGGGCGCGGCCTTCTTCGGCGGCGGAGACGGCGCCGCCTCGGGGGCCGGGGGGGCCTCTCCCCCTTCCCCGCCGGGCGCCGCCCCTTGGGCCTCGGCCGGGGCCTCGGCGGCGGCCTCCGGTGCCACCTCGGCAGCCGCGGCCGGTTCCGGGGCCGATTCCGGGGCCGGAGGAGCAGCCGGCGCGGCGGGGACCTCGCCCTTGCCCACCTTCTCGGCGAAGTTCCGGAGGTCCACGATGAAGTCCAGGTAGGCGACGTCGTCGGGCTCCTTCCCCTGCTGCTCGAGGTTGGCCAGGATGGCCTTGATGTGGTCCACCGACTGGAGCAGCACCGTGGTGATGTCCTCGTTCACCTTCACCACGCCGTCGCGCAGCTTGGAGAGGATGTCCTCCGAGAAGTGGGCGATCCCCTCCAGGGTGGTGTAGCCGAAGAACCCCGCCGTCCCCTTGATGGTATGGATGGTCCGGAAGATGCTCTTGATGAGCTCGGCGTCTTCGGGGTTCTGCTCGAGCTCCACGAACTCCTGGTCCAGCCGCTCCAGGTTCTCCTTGGACTCGGCGAGAAAGTCCTTGAGGATCTCTTCTTCCATGCCCATGGGCCGTCTCCTTGCGCGGGCCTATGCCGCCCCCTCCGTGAACCGTTCCGAGACCCGGAAACCCGAGATGATCCGGCGGAGTTCCTCCGCCTGCCGGCTGAGACCGGCGGCCTGCTCCTGGAGGGCCTGGGCCTCCTCGAGATTCTGGGCGGCCTCCCGGGAGAGGACCTCCACCTTCTCGCCCACCACCGCGGTGCCCTCCCGGACGCCCTGGACGTGGGCGTTGATCTCCTGGTAGGTGGCGGTCTGCTCCTCCACCGCCGCCGCCACGGTGTTGGTGGCATCCCGCATCTGTTCCGTGGCCTTGACGCTCTCGGCGATGCTGGCCACGGCATGGGCCACCTCCTCTTGGATGCCCGTGATGAGCGGGGCGATGCGCTCGGTGGCGTCGGCGGTCTGCTTGGCCAGCTCCTTCACCTCGTTGGCCACCACGGCGAAGCCCTTGCCGGCCTCCCCGGCCCGGGCGGCCTCGATGGTGGCGTTCAGGGCGAGGAGGTTGGTCTGCTCGGCGATGGAACGGATGAGGTCGATCACATCCCCGATCTGCTGGGTCCGGGCCGCCAGTTCCTCGATGACACCGCGGCTGCGGCCGATGTGGCCCTCCAGCGACTTGGCGAGCTCGGCGCTCCCGCCGGTGGTCTTGGCGATCTCGTCGGTGGCCACGGAGAGGTTGGCCACCATCTCGGCGGTCTCCTCGATCCGCTGCCCCATGGCCGACGTCTCCTCGTGGACGGCCCGGGCGGCCTCGGCCGCCCGCTCCGCCTCGGAGAGCATCTGCTGGGAGAGTCCGCCGAGGGCCTGGGAGCTGTCTCCCACCTCCCGGGAGGTCCGGGTCACGTTTCCCACCACGGTGCTGATGTGGTCGAGGAAGGCGTTGAGATGCCGGGCCAGGCCCGTCAACTCGTCGTCGCCCCGGGCGGGGGCCCGCCGCATGAGATCCCCGCCGGCCACGTCCTGGAGGATGCGGACCCACCCGTCCAGGGGCCCCAGGATGGAGCGGAGGAAGAGGGCCCCCAGGACCAGGAAGAAGAGAAGGTCGAAGAGCAGCGCCCCCACGGTCACCCCCGTGCCGAGGCGGCCCACGGAAGCCGCCTGGCGGGCGAGGTCAGAGGCCGCGCGGCTCTCGGCGAGGACCCGCTCCTCCACCGAGCGGGAAAGGGCGGAGAGGTTCTCCATGAGGAGGGCCGAGGTGCCGTCCACCTTCTTCCGGATGGCGATCACCGTGCCGAGCATGTCCTCCATGTCGAAGAAGGCCTCCCGGAGGGCCATGAGGGCCCGCGCCTCGGCCGCGGGCCTGCCCTTGGCCGCCCGGCCGAGGATCCCCGCCGCCGCCTCCAGCTCCTGCGAGACCTCCCCGGCGGCCGCGTCTCCCTTGCCCTCGAGCACGGCCCAGGCATGGGGCACGAGGCGCCGGGCCACCTCCCCGGCCTTGCGGACGGCGGCCTCCGGGCCGCCGCTTCCGGCGGTCCGGGCGGCGGCCTCGAGGGCGGCGGTGAGGCTCCCCAGGATCACGAGCAGCTTGTCGCGGTTTTCGGCGAGGCTGTCCAGGCGGATCGCCATGGTCTTGATCCCCTCCCGGAAGCGCTGGATGTGCCCCCGGTCCGCCTCGGAGACCATCCCCGAAAGCGCCTGCACGCCGGCCTCGATCCGGGGCTTGAGCGCGGGGTCCGCGGTCCGCAGGTAGACGTTGGTGAGCCGGTTGACCTCCGCCACCTGGCGCGAAAGCTCCAGGCTCGCGGCCACGGACCGGGAGGCCGACTTCATGCGGACCACGGCGGCCTCCATGCGGTGGAGGCCCCACAGCCCCACGCCGCCCACCACGGCCATGGCCGCGAGCGCCAGGACGATGAGCGCCGCAAGGCGCACCCGGATGGAGAAACTCCTGAGCCAATCCATGAGCTGTTCCATTTCGTCTCCTCCCAGGCCCGGGGTGAGCCTACGCATCCGCGGCGGCCGGGTCCTTCCGCCGCCAGCAGTAGGTCTTCCCGTGGACCTCCTTCGCCAGGCCCTCGGGCAGCCAGACCGGGGTCTCGGTGGCGCCGAGGAAGAGGACCCCCCCGGGCCGGAGGGCCCGGGCCAGGCGATCGAGGATGGCCTTCTTGGTCTCGGTGTCGAAGTAGATCAGGACGTAGCGGCAGAAGACCACGTCGAAGGCCCCCAGGGACGCGAAGGGCTCGAGGAGGTTCCGCTGCTGGAACCGGACCAGCTTCCGGAGGGCCTCGTCCGCGATCCAGAAGGCCCCGTCCTGCTTGAAGTACTTGAGGAGGTACGTCACCGGGAGGCCGCGGTTGACCTCCACCTGGGTGAAGCGCCCGGCCCGCCCCTTCTCCAGGGCCCTGGCCGAGATGTCGGTGGCGAGGATCTCCACGTGCCAGGCCGCGGTCTCCGGAAAGTGCTCCCGGAGCACCATGGCGATGCTGTAGGGCTCCTGGCCCGTGGAACAGGCCGCGCTCCAGATCCTGAGCCGCCGGCCGGGCCGGTTCCGGTCGAGGATGCCGGGCAGGATCTCCTTCCGTAGGGCCTCGAAGGGATGCTGGTCGCGGAAGAAGTAGGTCTCGTTGGTGGTCATGGCCTCGACGACGGCCTCCTTGAGGCTCGGTGTCATCTCGTGCCGCGCCTTCCGGTAGAGCTCGTCGAGGCCGTCCAGCCCCAAGGACCGCGCCAGCTCGTTCAGCCGGCTCTCCAGGAGGTATTCCTTGCCCGGGTTGAGCGCGATGCCGCTTCCAGCCTTGACCAGGTCGGCGAAGAAGCTGAACTGTTCCGGGGTGATCATGCTCGCTCCCTGGTCGCCGGGCCGGTGGGCCGGCAGCCGCGGTGATCCCTGTCCGGTCGAACCCGTCCCATCACGCCGCCTGCAGCCCCACCACCCGCTGGATGGCGGAGGCGATCTCCCCGAGGGGCCGGATCTCGTCGGCCAAGCCCGCCTCCGCCACGAACCGGGGCATCCCCCAGACCACGCAGGTCTCCCGGTCCTGGGCGATGACCCGGCCACCGGCCTCCCGGAGGCGCCGCGCCCCTTCGAGCCCGTCCTGCCCCATGCCCGTCATCACCACCGCCAGCGCCCGTCCCCCGTACGCCTCGGCCACGGACCGGAAGAGGACGTCCGCGGAGGGCCGGCAGCTGTTCACCGGCGGCCCCTGGTGGAGGTGGATGATCCGTCCGTCGCCGCGGCCCCGGACCTCCATGTGCTGGTCCCCGGGGGCGATGTAGACCGTGCCGGGCTCCACCCGCTGCCCCTGGACGGCCTCCACCACCCGAACCGGGGAGCGCTCGTCGAGCCGCCGCGCCAGCTGGGCCGTGAAGACCGGCGGCATGTGCTGCACCAGGAGGACCGGGACCCGCAGACCCGCCGGCAGCCGGGGGATCACCTCGTTCAGGGCGTTGGGGCCCCCGGTGGAGATCCCGATGGCCACCGCCTCCGGACGGACCGCCACGGTCCGGCGGGGTGCTGGCTGGGCGGCCGGGGCCGCGGCGCCCGCCGCCCGGCCGGCGCGGCGGGTGGCGAAGGCGTGGATCTTCGGGATGAGCTCCGCCTTGATCCGCCGGATGCTCTCCACGAAGGCCCCCGTGCCCGTGGGCTTCGGCACGAAGTCGAAGGCCCCCTTGGCCAGGGCCTCCAGGGTGGTGGCGGCCCCCTCCGACGTGAGCGCCGAGAACATGATGGCCCCCACGCGGAGGTGCTGGCGGCGGAGTTCATCCAGGGTCTGGAGGCCGTCCATGCCGGGCATCTCGACGTCCAGTACCAGGAGGTCCGGGTGCTTGGCGCGGACGAGGTCCGGCACCTCGAGGCCGCTGGCCGCCGTCCCCACCACCTGGATGCCGGGGTCCGAGGCCAGCGCCTCGGTGAGGATCCGCCGGAAGGCGGCGGAATCGTCCACCGCGAGGACCTTGATCATACTCATACGCCCAGCACCATCCGGACCTTCTCGCCCAGCATGTCCGCCGTGAAGGGCTTCATGAGGTACTCGTTGGCCCCGGCCATGACGGCCCGGATCACGTTCTCCTGCTGGTTCTCCGTGGTCACCATCATCACCTTCACGTCGTTCCAGGCGGCGTTCTCCCGGATCTTGAGGAGACACTCGTAGCCCTCCATCTCCGGCATGTACCAGTCGAGCAGCACGATATCCACGGGCCCCACCTCCCGGAGCTTCGCCAGGGCCTGGGCCCCGTCGGCCGCCTCGTGGATCTCGTCGAAGATCCCCAGCTCCTCGAGGCCGGCCCGGACCATCTTCCGCATGGCCTGGGAGTCGTCAACGACCAGCGCCTTCATGCCTGTCTCCTCGTCTGGACGCCTCCCCGGGGCCGGGCCCGGCCCGGGGGATCCGGAACGCGCCGGAGGGCGCAAAATACCCCGCCGCGGTGCGCGGCATGCTGTTTTTTTATCGACACGCGGGGTCGAAATCATAAAGCCGGCCGGGGGGAAAGACCGGAGAAGGGCCGGCCGCCGGGGCGCGAAGCGGCGGGAAAGGGCGGGGCCTACTTCCGGGCGGGCAGCAGCACCACGTCGCCTTCCACCACGTAGGACCGGGCGGTCCAGAGGGGGCTGAGGGGAAGGCCGAGGAGGATCTCCCAGAGGCCCTGCCGGCCGGTGACGGTGAGGTTGATCACGGCGTCGCCGCCGGCGGCGGCGACCTCCTCCCGGACCACCTCGGCCAGGGGGAGATCCTTCCAGGTGACCAGGCCGAAGAGCCCGAAGTGGGCCCGTGCCTCGCGCCGGAAGTGGCGGAGGACGGCAAGGTCCACGGCCACGGGGTCGTTCAGGCAGGCGGGGGGCTCATCGGCCACGAGGTCGAGGTGCACCCGGGCACAGCCCGCGGCCCCGGCGAGCAGGCAGGAGAGCGCAACGGCCGCGAGGAAACGACGCGCCACTAGTAGCGCACCTCGAAGCCCTCGAAGGCGCCGGAGACCGGCTCCTCCCGGACCTCCAGGTGGTCCACCCGGGCGTAGGGCGGCCCCTGTCGGCACCAGGCCTCCAGCGCCCGGACCGCCGCCTCGGGCCCCTCGGCCACCAGCTCCACCCGCCCGTCCGGCAGGTTGCGGACCCAGCCGGAAAGCCCCAGCCGCCGGGCCTCGTCCCGGGTGGAGGCCCGGAAGAAGACCCCCTGGACCCGGCCGCTCACCCACGCGTGGATTCGGATGTCCGCCATGGATCTCCCCCGCTCAGGCCGCGCCGCCGCCCGGCCGGAGGCCCACCACCCGGTTCCGGCCCTCTTCCTTGGCCTTGTAGAGGGCCTTGTCGGCCCGGGCCAGGACGGCCTTGGGATTGGCGTCCTCCGGCCCCCCGGTGGTGACGCCGAAGGAGGCGGTGATCTTGAGGCTGATGTCCTCGTCGCCCTTGCACTTGAGGACGCGGGACTCCACGCGGGAGCGGAGCCGCTCCGCCACCACCAGGGCCCCGTCGAAGTCGGTCTCGGGCAGCAGCACCACGAACTCCTCCCCCCCGTAGCGGTAGACCCGGTCGATCTCCCGGACCTCCTGCGAGATCATCCGGACGAAGTACTTGAGGACCTCGTCACCGATGGTGTGGCCGTAGGTGTCGTTCACCTTCTTGAAGCAGTCGATGTCGGCGATGATGAGGGTGAAGGGCCGGTCGTAGCGGCGGCACCGGGCGTACTCGTCGGCGATGTCCTCCTCGAAGGCTCCGCGGTTCAAGGCCCCCGTCAGCGCGTCGAACCGGACCCGGCGCTGGAGCTCGGCCACCTCCTGCTTGTGGGCCTCGAGGCGCCGCTCCGAGGCCTCCACCTGCTCGCGCATGAGGGCGTTGGCGCTCAGGAGCGCCCCCACCTCCTGCTGCAGCACGGCCCAGACCTCCGGTGCCAGGGCGTCCTCCAGAGACTTCTTCCGCCCCTCGATGTGCTCGCTGTGGACGTCGAGCCGCTCCTTGTACTGCTTCATGGTGTCGCCCAGGTTGGTCATGACGCCAGCGAGGCGCTCGGCCATGGCCTGGGCGGCCTGACCCGGGGGGAGCTTGGCCTGGAGGAAGGCCACGAGGCCTTCCTCCCCGAGCTTCAGGGCCTCGTCGTAGAAGGCCTTCTCGTAGACCGGGGGGATGGGCGCCTTGCCCTTGGCGACGAGCCCCTTGAGGGCCCGGCGGGCGATCTCCGAGATCTTGTCCTGGGGCAGCTGTTCCCCGGCCGCCGCCTGGGTCGTCTCCTCCGGTGCCATCGTCTAATCCTCCGTTCCTTCGAGCAGGGCCAAGAACTCCGCCTCGTCGATGACCCGGATCCCGAGACGGCGCGCCTTTTCGAGCTTGGAACCGGGCCGTTCCCCCACCACCACGAAATCCACGCCGCGGCCCACGGAGGAGGCCACCCGCCCCCCGGCCGCGAGCACGCGCCGCTTGGCCTCCTCCCGGGTCAGCCCCGAAAGCCCCCCGGTGAAGACCACGGTCTTGCCCGAAAGGGGCGCCCCGGCCCGGGCGGCGGGCGGCGCCGGCCGGACCCCGGCCGCGAGCAGGCGCTCCACCAGCCGCCGGTTGGCCGGCTCGGCGAACCACGCGGCCACGCTCCGGGCCATCTCCGGGCCCACCCCCGGAACCTCCTGGAGGGCCTCCTCGGACGCCGCCATGAGGGCTTCCACGGACCCGAAATGCGCCGCGAGGAGCTGGGCCCCGACCTCCCCCACGTGCCGGATCCCCAGGGCGTAGAGAAGGCGCTCCAGTGTGGTCGCCTTGCTCCGCTCGATGGCCTCGAGGAGATTCCGCGCGGAGCGCTCGGCGAACCGGTCCAGGGAGAGGAGGTCGCTCATCTCGATAGAGTATATATCGGCAACATCGCGGATAAGTCCAACCCCGACCAGTTGCTCGGCGACCTTGGTCCCCAGGCCGTCGATGTCCATGGCCCCCTTGGAGGCGAAGTGGACCACCCGGCGGACGAGGCGCGGGAAGCACTCCGGGTTGGGACAGCGCCAGACCACCTCCCCCTCGCCCCGGACGAGCCGGGAGCCGCAGACCGGGCAGGTCCGCGGCATGACGAAGGGCACCTCCGCCCCGGTCCGGCGCTCGGCGAGCACCTTGACCACCTCCGGTATCACGTCGCCCGCCCGCTGGACCAGGACCCAGTCGCCCACGCGGACGTCCTTGCGCCGGATCTCGTCCTCGTTGTGGAGCGTGGCCCGCCGGACCCGGACGCCCCCCACCCGCACCGGCTCCATGAGCGCCACCGGGGTCACGGCCCCGGTCCGCCCCACGCTCAGCCGGATCTCGAGGATCCGGGTGACCGCCTGTTCCGCCGCGAACTTGTAGGCCACCGCCCAGCGCGGGCTCCGGGCCCGGGTCCCGAGCCGTTCCCAGTAGTCCAGGCGGTTCACCTTGATGACCACCCCGTCGATCTCGTAGGGCAGGGCGGCCCTTTGGGCCGCAAGGCGGTCCCGGGCCCGTATCGCCGCCTCGATCCCCTGGGCCCTGTGCACCAGGGGGTTCACCTTGAGACCCCAGCGGCGCAGGGCCTCGAGGACCTCCCAGTGGGTCTGCGGGCGCCACCCCCGGATCTCCCCCACCCCGTAGAAGAAGATGTCCAGCGGCCGGGCCGCCGTGACGGCGGGATCCAGCTGGCGAAGGGAGCCGGCGGCGGCGTTTCGCGGGTTGGCGAAGGGGGGCTCCCCCGCGGCCTCCCGCTCGCGGTTCAAGGCCGCGAACCCCTCCCGCGTCATGAAGACCTCGCCGCGGGCGTCGAGGCGCTCGGGGAGGTCGGCGGCGGGCCGCAGCCGGAGGGGGACGGCGCGGATGGTCCGGAGGTTGGCCGTCACGTCTTCCCCCGTGGTCCCGTCCCCGCGGGTGGCGCCCAGGACGAAGCGCCCGGCCTCGTAGACCAGCTCCACGGCGAGGCCGTCCATCTTGGGTTCCACCACGTACTCCGGCGAGGCGTCGAGGCCGAGCTGCCGGCGCACCCGCCCGTCGAACTCCCGGACCTCCGCCTCGCTGAAGGCGTCGTCCAGGCTCAGCATGGGAACGGCGTGGGGGACCTTGCGGAACCGGTCGGCCGGGGCGGCCCCCACCCGCTGGGTGGGGGAATCCGGGGTGACCGTCTCGGGGTAGCGGGCCTCGAGGTCCCGCAGCTCGTGCATCAGGGCGTCGAACTCGGCGTCGCTGATCACCGGGCTGTCGAGGACGTAGTAGCGGTAGTTGTGTTCGTCGATCTCCCGGCGGAGCCGCTGGATGCGCTCGAGGATCTCGGCGGGGACGGCCATGGGCGGGACCTGCTAGGAGGCGTCGTCCGGGACCAGTTCGAAGTTGATGTGGCGCCGGGCCACGTTCACCGCCTTCACCGAGACCCGGACCACCTGGCCGATCTGGAAGGTGCGCCCGGTGCGCTTCCCCACCAGGCGGTGGCGGTTCTCCTCAAGGACGTAGTAGTCGTCGGCGAGGTCCACCAGGCGGACCGCCCCTTCCACGAAGACGTCCCGGAGCTCCACGAAGAAGCCGAAGGAGGCCACCCCGGAGACGACCCCTTCGAAGACCTCGCCGACCCGGCCCTCCATGAACCGGACCTTGAGCCGGTCGAGCATCTCGCGCTCGGCCTCCAAGGCCGTCCGCTCCCGGGCGGACAAGGCCCGGCCCAGCTCCTCGAGCCGGTCCTCGCCGTAGACGGGCCGCTTGCGCGTGCCGCGCAGGTTGGCCTTCAGCACCCGGTGGACCACCAGGTCCGGGTACCGGCGGATGGGGGAGGTGAAGTGGAGATAGGCCGGGGAGGCCAGGCCGAAGTGCCCGGAGTTGACCGGGGAATAGACGGCCTGCTGCATGGACCGGAGCAGCACCGCGTTCACCACGTACTCCTGGGGCGTCCCCTCGGCCCGGGCCAGGACCTCCTGAAACCACCGCGGTGTCAGCTCCTCCGGGGCCGCCACGTCCAGGCCCGCCGAACGGGCGAACTCCACGAAGTCGCGGACCTTGGCGCGATCGGGCTCCTCGTGGACCCGGTAGAGCACCGGGATGCGGCGCTCGGCCAGGTGCGCCGCCACCGCCTCGTTGGCGGCGATCATGAACTCTTCGATGATCTGGTGGGCCAGGTTCCGCTCCCGCCGGACGATGGCCTCGAGCTCTCCCCGGAGCCCCAGGACCACGGCGGGCTCGGGGAGATCGAAGTCGATGCTGCCGCGGCGCCGGCGGCGCCGGGAAAGGTGCCCGGCCAGCTCCGCCATCCACTCGAGGTGGTCCAGGTGTTCCCGGTTCCGGGCCACGGCCGCCGGGTCGCGGTCCACCAGGACCTCCTTCACCTCCGTGTAGGTGAAGCGGCGGTGGCTGCGGATCACGGCCTTGAAGAACCGGCTCCAGCGCGGCCGGCCAGCCCGGTCGTAGGCGATCTCCACCGCCATGGCCAGGCGGTCCTGGCCGGGCACCAAGCTGCAGAGGTGGTTGGAGAGCGACTCGGGCAGCATGGGCACCACGGCCCCGGGAAAGTACACGCTGGTGCCCCGGGCCAGGGCGTCCTCGTCCAGGGGGGATCCCGCGGGGACGTAGTGGCCGACGTCGGCGATGGCCACGGTGAGGGTGTAGCCCGTCCGGGTCTTGCGCACGCAGACCGCGTCGTCGAAGTCCCGGGCGTCCGCCCCGTCGATGGTGACCAGGGGGAGCTCCCGGAGGTCCTTCCGGCCGGCGAGGTCGTCCCGGGTGACGGCGTCGGGCAGGGCCTCGGCCTGGTCCCGGGCCGCCGGGGAAAAGTCGTGGGGGAGCTCGTACTTGTGGATGACGATCCGGGTCTGGACCGCCAGATCCGCAGGGTCGCCCAGGACCTCCGTCACGCGGCCCTCGGGGTTCCGGTGTTCGGGGGAGAAGTCGGCGATCTCCGCCACCACCACCTCGCCGGGCCGCGCCCCCCCGTCGGCCCCGGGCGGGATGATGACCTCGAAGAGGAGCCGATCGTCCTCGGGGATGACCGCCGCCACGTTCCGCCCGCGCCGGAAGGTGCCGATCACGCGGTCGAGGGGGCGCTCCACCACCCGGAGGATGGAGGCCTCGAAGCGCTTCCCGCGCCGCCCCTCCACCCGGGCCACCACGCGGTCGCCGTGGACCGCGCCCTTGAGGCCCTTCGGGGGGATGAAGAGGTCCTCGGTGACCTTCTGGCCGGGATCGGGAATGACGAAGCCGAAGCCGTCGGGGTGAACGGACAGGCGGCCAGCGACGAGGTCCATGAGGTGCGGAAGGCCGTAGCGACGGCCCTTCATGAGGAGGAGCGCCCCCCGGCGCACCAGGCCGGAGAGGGCCTTCCGGGCCGCCGCCCGGTCCTCGGGCCGCACGTGGGCCAGGTGGAGGATCTCCCGCCGGAAGAGGGGGCGGCCCGCGGTCTCGAGGGCGGAGATGAGCCGGTCCTCGAGCGGCGCGCCCGGGCCGCGACGGCCGCGGCCTTTGGCTGACGTCCGCATGCGGGCACTATACGGTCGCCCCCGCCCGGGGTCAAGGAAGGCGGGCCGGGGATTTGACAACCCTTCGGCGATGGGGTTCATAAGATAAGGAGGCCCCGAGCGCCGGGGTCCGAAGTGCCGTCACGGGAACGGGCGTATTCGACGCAACTCGATCAGTTGGCGACGCCGTGCGACGCCATCATCGGAGTGCACTATGGCCGACGCTCCCAAACCGCTCGACCTCGATCGGCTCCGCACCCGCCTCAAGGAGCGGATCCTCGGAGCCCTCCCCGACGGCCGCCTGGACTACTGCCTCACCTGCGGACTCTGTGTCAGCGGCTGTCCGGCCAGCGGCCTCGAGGGCATGGATCCCCGAAGGCTCCTCCGCCTCCTCGTCTTCGGGCAGGACGACGACGTCCTCGCCACCGACTGGATCTACGCCTGCACCATGTGCCAGCGGTGCAAGTACGCCTGCCCCATGGGGATCGACGTCGGGCGCATCGTCTACGAGCTCCGCGGCATGCGCCCCAGGGACCGGCGCCCCAGGAACCTCCAGCGCTCCTGCGATCTCCAGAAGGCCTCCAACAGCACCGGCATCCCCGACGAGGACTTCGTCTGGGTGGTGGGGGACGTCCTGGAGGAGGTCCGGCGGAACGAGCCGGAATGGGCCGACCTCCAGGCCCCCATCGACAAGCACGGCGCCGAGTACTTCCTCAACCAGAATGCCAAGGAACCCACGGTGGAGCCCGAGGAGATGGTCCACCTGTGGAAGATCCTCCACGCCGCCGGCGTCGACTGGACCTATGCCTCCCGCTGGTGGGACGGGGCCAACTACTGCCTCTTCCCCGGCGACCCGGCGGACTGGGAGCTCACCGTACGGCGCCAGGCGGAGATGGTGGACTCCCTCGGCGTGAGGTACTACATCAACACCGAGTGAGGCCACATGTTCTACGCGACCCTGGAGGGGTTGCGAAGGTTCCGGATCCCCCACAAGTTCGAGCTCGTCAGCATCATCACCCTCTACGCCCGGTGGATCCGGGAGGGGCGGCTCCGGGTGGACCCCTCCTGGAACACCGAAGGGCTTCGGTTCACGGTCCAGGACCCGTGCAAGCTGGTCCGCCAGGGCCTCGGGGACGAGGTGGCCGAGGACCTCCGGTTCGTGGTCCGGGCCGTGGCCGGGGAGGCCAACTTCGTGGAACCCTGGCCCAACCGCTCCAACAACTACTGCTGCGGGGGCGGGGGCGGGGCCCTCCAGGCCGGCTTCGTGGAGAACCGCCGCCGCTACGGGCGGCTCAAGTTCGAGCAGCTCGCCGCGACCGGCGCCGACGTGGTCATCACGCCGTGCCACAACTGCCACAGCCAGATCCTGGACCTCTGCGCGCACTACGGCGGCTCCTGGCAGACCACCCACCTCTGGAACTGGATCGTCCGGGCCCTGGTCCGGGAGGCGGCGGCATGAGCGCCCCGGCGGGCGGCGTCCTCGTGGTGGGCGGAGGCATCGCCGGGGTCCAGGCCGCCCTGGACCTCGCCGACGCGGGCTTCCGGGTCCACCTCGTGGAGCGGACCGCGGCCATCGGCGGCCGGATGTCCCAGCTGGACAAGACCTTTCCCACCAACGACTGCTCCGCCTGCATCCTCTCCCCCAAGCTGGTGGAGTGCGGCCGCCACCGGAACATCGACCTCTACACCCTCACCGAGGTCCTCGCCTTGGAGGGCGAACCCGGGGCCTTCCGGGCCCGGCTCCGCCGCCACCCGCGCTACATCGACCCCGACCGCTGCATCGCCTGCGGCCGTTGCGCGGACAAGTGCCCCAAGCAGGTCCCGGACGAGTTCGACCTGGGCCTCGGCCGGCGCAAGGCCGCCTACCTCAAGTATCCCCAGGCCGTCCCGCTGAAATACGCCATCGACCCCGACCACTGCATCCGCCTCAAGAAACCCGGCCGCTGCGGCTTCTGCATCGAGGCCTGCCCCGCCGACGCGGTGAACTTCGACGATCGGGCCGAGGAACTCGACCTCGACGTGGGGGCCGTGATCCTGGCCCCGGGCTTCGCCCCCTTCCACCCCGGCGCCCTGGATTTCACGGGCTACGGCCGCCTGCCCAACGTCGTGACCGCCATGGAGTTCGAACGCCTGCTCTCGCCCTCGGGCCCGTGCATGGGGCACCCGGCCCGGCCGGGCGACGGGGCCGCGCCCCGGCGGATCGCCTGGCTCCAGTGCGTGGGCTCCCGCGACATCCACCGGTGCAACCGGCCCTACTGCTCGGCGGTCTGCTGCATGTACGCCGTCAAGCAGGCGGTGATCGCCCGGGAGCACCTGGGAGCCGACCTTGAGGCCCACGTCTTCTACATGGATCTTCGCACGCCGGGCAAGGGCTTCGAAGCCTACGCCCAGCGGGCCGCCGCCGAGGGCGTCCGCTTCCACCGGGCCCGGGTCCACAGCGTGCTCCCCGCGGCGACCCCGGGGGGCCTCTCCCTCCGCTTCATGGACGACGACGGGGAGATCCGGCAGGAGACCTTCGACCTCGTGGTGCTCTCCGTGGGCCTCGAGATGGACCCGGCGGCGACGGAGCTCGCCCGCCGGCTCGGGGTGGAACTCGACCCGGACGGGTTCATCCGGACCGACCCCTTCGCCCCGGTCCAAACCTCGCGCCCGGGGGTCTTCGCCTGCGGCGCGGCCACGGAGCCCAAGGACATCCCCCAGACCGTGGTGGAGGCCGGGGCCGCGGCCCACGAGGCGGCCCGACTGCTCGCGCCGGTCCGCTGGCAGGCCTCCCGGGAGGAGACCTACCCCGAGGAACGGGACGTTTCGGCCGAACCGCCGCGTATCGGGGTCTTCGTCTGCCACTGCGGGGTCAACATCGGCGCCGTGGTGGACGTCCCCGCCGTCCGCGACTACGCGAGGACCCTCCCGGACGTGGTCTTCGCCCAGGACAACCTCTTCACCTGTTCCCAGGACACCATCGACCAGATCGCCGAGACCGTCCGCCGCGAGCGGCTCAACCGGGTGGTGGTGGCCTCGTGCTCCCCGCGCACTCACGAGCCCCTCTTCCAAGCCACCCTCCGGGCCGCGGGCCTGAACCCCCACCTCTTCGAGATGGCCAACATCCGGGACCAGGACGCCTGGGTGCACCCCGACCGGCCCGACCTGGCCACGGAGAAGGCCAAGGACCTCGTCCGGATGGCCGTGGCCCGGGTCCGGGAACACCGGCCGTTGCCCGAGCGGCGGGTCCCGGTGACCCGGCGGGCCCTGGTGGTGGGCGGCGGGGTGGCGGGCATGAGCGCCGCCCTGGCCCTGGCGGACCAGGGCTTCCCCGTGACCCTGGTGGAACGCGAGGCCGCGCTCGGCGGCCAGGCCCGGGCCCTCTCCCGCACCTGGGAGGGGCACCCGGTGGCCCCCTGGCTCGAGGAAATCTCGGCCCGCGTGGCCAGCCACCCCCTCGTCGACCTCCGGACGGGCGTCACCGTGGCCGGGGTGGAGGGCTCCGTGGGCCGGTTCCGGACCCGGCTCTCGGACGGGACCGAGGTGGCCCACGGCGCCGCCGTCATCGCCGTGGGCGGCGAGCCGTGGCGGCCGGAGGACCCCTGGCGGTTCGGCCACGGCGACCACCCCGGGGTGATGACCCTCCTCGAGCTCGACCGCCGCCTCGCCGAAGACGCGGCCGGCCCCGCCGGGCTCTCCCAGGCGGTCTTCATCCACTGCGTGGGCTCCCGGGTGCCCGAGCGCCCCTACTGCAGCCGGGTCTGCTGCACCCACGCCATCGAGCAGGCCCTCGAGCTCAAGACCCGCCACCCGGACGCGGACATCTTCATGCTCTACCGCGACATCCGCACCTACGGCCGGCGCGAGCACCTCTACCAGGAGGCCCGGGCGCGGGGGATCGTCTTCGTGCGCTACGACCTGGATCGCCCGCCGGAGGTGACCGCCGCCGGCGGCCGCCTCGAGGTCACCGTCCGGGAACCCATCCTGGGCCGGGACCTCCGGCTCCACCCGGACCTCGTGGTCCTGGCCACCGCCATCCGGCCCCGGGCCGACGCAGGGGCCCTCTCCCGCTTCTTCAAGTGCGCGGTGGGCGCCGACGGGTTCCTCCTCGAGGCCCACATGAAGCTCCGCCCCGTGGACTTCGCCACCGAGGGGGTCTTCCTGGCCGGGCTCTGCCACTACCCGAAACCCATCGAGGAATCCGTGGCCCAGGCCCAGGCGGCGGCGGCCCGGGCGGCCCGGGTGCTGGCGCGCGAGGCCGTGGCGGCCGAGCCCATCACCGCCGTGGTGGACCCGGCCCGCTGCACCGCCTGCGGCGTCTGCGAGGCCGTCTGCCCCTACCACGCCGTCACCGTGGACCCGGCCGCCGGGGCCGCCGTGGTGGACCCGGGGCTCTGCAAGGGCTGCGGGGCGTGCACGGCCGGGTGCCGCTCCGGCGCCGTGACCCTCCCCAACCTCGACAACGCCGAGATCCTGGCGGCCGTGGAGGCCTGCCTGGAGGAGTCGCCATGGAGGCAGTGATGACCGGGACCGCGCCCGGGCAATGGGAGCCGCGGATCGTCGCCTTCCTCTGCAACTGGTGCAGCTACGCGGGGGCGGACCTCGCCGGGGTCAGCCGCCTCGCCTACCCGCCGAGCCTCCGGATCGTCCGCGTCCCCTGCTCCGGCCGGGTGAGCGCCGAGATGATCCTCGACGCCCTGAAGGCCGGGGCCGACGGGGTCCTCGTCTCGGGCTGCCACCCCGGCGACTGCCACTACCTCCAGGGCAACCTGGTGGCCCGGCGGCGCCTCTCCCTCTTGAAGCGGCTGCTCGAGTTCGTGGGCGTGGAGCCGGGCCGCGTCCGCCTCGCCTGGATCTCCGCCTCGGAGGGGGAGCAGTTCGCCGCCCTCGCCCGCGAGGTCACCGAAGGGGTCCGGGCCCTCGGCCCGGCCCGGCGCCTGGCGAAGACCCTGCCGGAGGTGAGACATGCCTGACCTCGCCGGCCAGATCCGCGCCGCGGCCCGGGAGCTCCTGGCCGCCGGGGAGGTGGCCGCCGTCCTCGGCTTCGCCCCGGGGCCGCTGCCCATGACCACGCGCCCCTTCGCCGCCCGGACACCGGCGGAGGCCGACCGCCTCACATGGAACGGCTTCTGCGTGATGAACCCGGCGAACCTCCTCCCGGAGATCCTCGCCGCCGTGGAACCGCCCCGGGGGCCGAAGGACCCCCCGCCCGAGGGGCCGCTTCCCAAGGTGGCCGTGGTGGCCACGGGGTGCTGGTCCCGCAACATCGTGGTCCAGATCCAGGAGGGCCGGGTCCGGCGGGAGCGCCTGGTGATCCTCGGCATCCCGAGCCGGGGCATGATCGACCGCCGGAAGGTCCTCCGCCGCGTCGGGGGGCGCGAGATCCGGCGCGTGGAGGAGGGGGCCCACGAGCTGCGGGTGGAAGGCCCGGGCCTCCACGAGACGATCCCCCGCTGGGAGGTGGTGCGCGACAACTGCCGGACCTGCGTCCACCCGACCCCGGTGGTCTACGACCGGCTCCTGGCCGAACCCGTGGAGCGCACCGGAGTGGACCGTTACGCCCAGGTGGCGGAGATCGAGGCCATGACCCCGGAGGACCGCTGGGCCTGGTTCCGCCGGGAGATCGCCCCGTGCCTCCGCTGCTACGCCTGCCGCAACGTCTGCCCCCTCTGCTACTGCCCCACCTGCTTCGTGGACGACTCCCGGCCGCAGTGGGTGGGAAAGAGCCTCGACCCGGCGGACACCGCCCTCTTTCACCTGCTCAGAGCCTACCACTGTGCGGGACGGTGCACGGACTGCGGGGCCTGCGAGAGCGCCTGCCCCATGGGGATCCGGCTCCGGCTTCTCACCAAGAAGCTCGAAAAGGACGTCCTCGAGCTCTTCGGGACGGAGGCCGGCCTCGACCCCGGGGCCCCGCTCCCGCTGGCCGCCTTCCGGCCCGACGACCCGGACGAGTTCCTCACCGCCGGGCCGGGCGGCGGGGCGGGCCCCGAGGGGCCCCCGCCCCGGGAGGAGGAACCGGCATGAAGCTCCTTCGCCTCCCCCGGCAGGCCCTCGCGGACTGGCTCGCGGCCCTCGGCCGCGACGCCGAGGTTTTCGGCCCGAAGGCCACGGCCGAGGGGCCGGCCCTGGCCTCCCTCGCCCCGGGCGAGACCCCGGACGAGGCCCCCGGTCCGCCGAAGGCCCCCCTGAAGACCTTCTTCTTCCCCCAGCCCGAGACCCTGGCCGTCTTCTCCACGCGCCGGGACGATCCGGAGGCCCACGTCCTCCGCCCGCCCCGCCTCGAGGCCGGCCGGCGGGTGGTCCTGGCCGGCGTCCGGCCCTGCGACGCGCGAAGCGTCGTGCTGAACGCCCTCCCATTCGCCGGGGATCCCTACTTCCAGGCCCGCTGCGGGGCCACGGTGCTCATCGGCGCGGCCTGCGCCGAGACCTGCGGCACCTGCTTCTGCCGGTGGACCGGGGGCGACCCCCTCGGGACCGAGGGGCTGGACCTCCTGCTCCACCCCGCGGACGGCGGCGACCTCCTCGTGGAGGTCCTGACGGCGAAGGGGGAAGGGGCGGCGCCCGAGGCAGGCCGGCCGGCGGCGGCGGCCGACGCCGAGGGCCTCGCGGCGCGCCGGGAGGCCTCGCGGCGGGCGGCCGGCCGCGCCCCGGACCCCCGCCCGCCCCTGGCGGCCGTGGACCTCCTCGCGCTGCACGGCGCCCCCTTCTGGGGCCGGGTCGCGGAACCCTGCCTCAACTGCGGGGCCTGCACCTTCCTCTGTCCCACGTGTTACTGCTTCGACATCCAGGACGAGACGCTCCGCGGCCGCGGCCGGCGGATCCGCTACTGGGACTCCTGCATGTTCCCGCTCTTCACCCGGCACGCCTCCGGGCACAACCCGCGGGGGGCCAAGTTCCAGCGCGTCCGGAACCGGTTCCTCCACAAGTTCCGCTACTTCCCGGACCGCTACGGCCCCTTCTCGTGCGTGGGCTGCGGGCGTTGCATCCGGGAGTGCCCGGTGGGGATCGACGTGCGCGAGGTCCTGCGGGAGATGCTCGCCTTCGCCGGCCGCGGCGCCTGAGGACCCGGACCATGGAGAACCCCTACATCCCCCTTCCCGCCCGGATCGACGACATCGTGGTGGAGACCGAGGACGGCAGCCTCAAGACCTTCCGCCTCGTGCTCGAACGGGAGGCCGACCGCACCCGCTGGCGCCACGTCCCCGGCCAGTTCGCCATGCTCTCCCTCGCCGGAAAGGGCGAGATCCCCATCGGCATCGCCTCGGCGCCGGAGGAGACCGGGCACCTTCTCTTCACGGTGAACCGGGCCGGCGTGGTCACCACCGCCCTGCACCGAATGCACCCCGGCGCCCGGATCGGCGTCCGCGGCCCCCTGGGAAACGGCTTTCCCCTGGACGCCCTCAGGGGGAAGAACATCGTCATCATCGCCGGCGGCTTCGCCTTCACCACCCTCCGGGCGGCCCTGGTGCACCTGCTCGCCCACCGCTCGGACTACGGCCGTATCACGGTGATCTATGGGGCGCGCACCCCGGGCATGCTCCTCTACCGGAAGGAATTCGAGGCCTGGGCGGCCCGAGACGACCTTGCCGTCCACGTCACCGTGGACCGGGAGGCCCCCGGCTGGGACGGGCTCGTGGGCTTCGTCCCGGCGGTGGCCGAGCAGGTGGCGCCGCCGCCGGACAACGCCGCCGCCCTGGTCTGCGGCCCCCCCATCATGATCAAGTTCACCATGCCGCCGCTGGAGAAGCTCGGCTGGCGCGACGAGCAGGTCTACCTCTCCCTGGAGAACCGGATGAAGTGCGGGCTCGGGGTCTGCGGCCACTGCACCGTGGGGCCCGCCACCGTCTGCACGGACGGCCCCGTCTTCACCCGGGCCGAGGTCCGGCGGCTGCCCGCCGAGTATTGATCCGGCGGACGTTCGGCGGCTCCGGACCTCACTCCCCGGCGGCTGTCGCCCGGCGCCGCTCCTTCCAGCGCCGGCGCTCCTCCAGGAACCGCTCGCACTGTGCCCGGGAAAAGCCCCGGCACACCTCGGGCCGAGCGGCATAGGCGGCGCACGCCGCGGCCCCTTTCCCCGCCCGGGCAAGAAGCGGGCAGGCCAGGAGCATCCCCTCGCCCGCCCCCACCCGCCGCGCCCCGCACCAGGCCCGGGCGAGGCTGCCGGCGAGGACCGCGGCCCGCCGGGGCGTCATCCCGACCCCGGGCGCCCGGAGGAAGGCCCGGAGCCGCCGGACGTCCGCCGCCCGGGTCTCGATGGTGAAGGCCATGGAGAGGCAGCAGGCCCCGCACCGCCCGCACCCGTCGGGCTCGGGCGGCCGGGCGGCCGCCGCCTCGAGCACGGGGAGCACCCCCAGCCGGAGCAGCGCCGCGTAGTGGAAGAGCACCTCGGGAAGCAGGTAGTCGTCGAGGAGGAGTTCCCAGGGGACCGCCGGGTGCAGCCACCCCTCCCGCTCCCGGAGCAGGCCGGAAAGGCCATAGGCATCGAGGTCGGCGAGGAGGTCCCGGTCGAGCAGCAGGGCGTGGCGGTCGGGGCGGACGAGGCGCCGCCAGAGATCCCGGCCCTCCTCCTGCCAACCGGCAGCCGCCCCCGGCCGATCCGCCCCCACGGCGCCTCCTCCCCTGGCTCCCCCGCCCGGCTCCTGCCTCCCTTGTACAACGTCCCTCCCGCCCGGCACAACCGGAAAGGCCGCGCACGAGACAAAAAGATGGCGTCGTCGAGATGCGCGGGGGGCCGCGGCACTTCGCATGTTCTCGTCATTGCGGCGTACCGTACGCTCCACACCCCGACATCCTTGCGGCTTGCACCTGGCGATCTTTGCTGAGCCATCCACTCAGAGGGCTTTCCCCGGGGCCATCAAAAAAGGGCGGCGGGCAAAGGCCCGTCGCCCTGCGGTCGTGTCGAGAACCGGGACTACTGGATGGTGAAGGTGATGGACTTGAGCACCGTTCCGTCCGGCCCCACGACGTCCACCCGCCACTGGCCGGTCCACCCCTGCCAGATGTTCTTGCTGCTCCAGGTCCGCCAGTTGTTGGACCGGACGGGCAAGGTGATCTCGGCCATCAGCTGGTCGCCGTGGTACCACTTGTGGGTCACCGTGGTCTCTGCCTCGGCCCCGACGATGCGGGTGAAGGCGTAGAGCTTGCCCACGTCGGCGGGGAAGGTCTCGCCCACCCCTTGGGGCATGCGATCCTCGATGAACGTGGCGATGGCGGCATCGTGCACCTGGAGTTCCTGGGCCTGGGCCAGGAAGGGGAGCAAGAACAGCGCCGCCACGACCAGCAACCAGATGAGGCCTCTCGGTTTCATGGATCCACTCTCCTTTTCCGCTTGCGTTGCGTCCTGCCGGGGTCGCCCCAAGGGGCGGGCCGGCCTGTTATTTTATTCTCTGGCCTAGTCGAAAGGCGCCGTTTTGTCAACGGCCGCCCCGACACCTCCCTTTTCGGCCCAGCCGCCCGAAAACCTGAAGCCCCTCGCGCTCCGGCCGGCGCGGCGCGGGGCAACATCCCCTTCATGCGGCGAGCCGGAGGAAGTCCTCCGCCACCAGGATCGGGCCGTCGTAGAACCGGGCACAGGGCGTGACGAGGTCATGGGCGTCGCATTCGGGGTAGAAGTGCGTGAGCACCAGGCGCCCGACCCCGGCCTCGGCCGCCATCCGCCCCGCCTCCGAGGGCGTCAGGTGCCCCTCCACCTTGTGCCCTTCCGGGGCCGCGCACTCGCATACGAAGATGTCCGCCCCGGCGGCCAGCGCCACCAGCTCGGGGCTGACATCCGTGTCGCCCGAAAAGACCACCGACCGCCCCGCCGGCGTCTCCACCCGGTACCCGAGGCTCATGGGCGTGTGGCGCGTGGGCCCGCTGCAAACGCGGAGCGGGCCGAGTTCCGTCTCCGCGGGGCCGGAGACCGGCAGCTCCCGCACCTCGAGCCGGCCCGGGCCCGGCTCCACCCACCGGCCGAAGGCCGCCTGGAGGTGCCCGTAGAAGGCCGAGAAGCCCCGGGCGGCCAGCACCGTGACCGGCGCCTCGCGTTGGTAGCCCGGGGCGTACTTCATGGCGAAGAGGAAGGGAACGAACTCCCCCACATGGTCGGGATGGAGGTGGGTGAAAAGGACGGCATCCACCTGGTCGTGGGCGACGCCCGCCCGCACCAGCTGCCGGAGGGTGCCGGCGGCGGCGTCCACCAGGAGGGTCCGCCCGCCGGCCCGGAGGCAGACCGCCGGCCCGGCCCGGCGGAGGGAGGGAACGCACGTCCCGGATCCGAGGATGATGAGTTCCAGAAGGTCGCCTCCCATGATGGCCTCGTAAGTCCTCTGAGTGGATGGCTCAGCAAAAATCGCCACAAGCAAGGCGCGAGGATGGATAGGCGAGAATCGCCGAGGAGAGGGCGCGACCATCGCGGGGAACGAGGCGTCGCCGGGGACCACGAGGGGCCGAGAGGCTTGAAGCACCACCGTGATTGGTGATTCTCGCGACGCCATCCCCCATGGCCGCGCCCCCGTCAGATAGGTGCCAGCTCGATGTCCCCCCAGGCGCCGAGCCGCCTGCCGACGATCACCAGCCCTCCGGACACCCCGGGGATCCGCTGGAGGAGCGCCAGGGCCGCATCCACGTCGGCAGGGCCGGCGACGCAGTTCGCCGCCGCCGTGGCCGCGGCATCGGCCAGGGCGGCCACGGGCGCCGCCACGGTGACGGCGTGGGCCCGGCCGAAGCTCCGGGAATGGCCGATCCTGCCCGAGGACGTGCAGAGCCCCAAGGGCATCTTTGCCGGGGCGAGGCGCAGCCCCACCCGGCCGCTGAAGGGGGAATCCCCGGCCCAGACCTTCGCCGTGGCGGGGCCGTGGGTCCAGACGAAGAGGTCGCCCCCGTTCTCCACGATGACCTCCCCGCCGGTCTCTTCCCGGAGCCGGCGGCCGACGTACTCGGCGATGGCCCCGGCCACCGCGGCCATGGGCCCCACGCCGGCGGCCGCCCCGGCCCGGATCATCTCCCGGACCACGGGCGGAGCGAAGGGGTCTTCGGGCCACGGCTCCAGGGCTTCGACAAAACCCGGGCGGCGCCGCGCGTAGGTCTCGATGCCGGTCCGGGCCTCGATGATCCACCGCGAGACCGCCTCCGGCACGGGGCGCTCGGCCTGCACGTGGAGGTCCGTCTCGCGGTGGCGCACCCGGAAGGCCGCCAGCCCCGGGCGCCGCATGGCCGCCCGGTAGAAGCGCTCGCCTTCCGCCGGCCCGGCCCGGCCCATCCGGCCTAGCCGGCGCCCGTGCCGGGGTTCACGGTGAGCACCGGCACGGCGGCGGCGCGCACCAGGCGCGCGGCCACGCTGCCGAAGACCACCCAGTCGAGCCCCTTGCGGCCGTGGGTGCCCATGATGACCAGGTCGGCACCGGAGTCGCCGACGGCCGCCAGAAGCTCTTCCGCCACGTCGCCCAGGCGGACCTGGGTGGCCACGGGCAGGCCGCCGAGGCGGTCCGCCACGAAGGCCGCGAGCTTCCGCTCGGCCCCCGCCACGGCGTCGGCCTCGAGGCCAGACAGGGTCTCGGCGGGCACCGACAGCCCGCTCATGTCGGCGAGTTCCGCCACCACGTGGACGGCCAGGACCTCGGCCCCGAAGGCCTCGGCGAAGGCGCGGACCCGCGCCGCCACCGCCTCGGCCCCGGCCGGGTCGGCCAGGTCCACGGGGAAAAGGATCTTCCGGATCTCCACGATACCTCCCGGTCGCGCGCCGGAGTGCCGCCCCCGGCAACGCCTCAGACGAATTCCGCCTCGGCCCGGGGCGGCCGGAGCATGAGCTCCCGAACCGCCTCCCGCGGGTCGAACCCCTCGTGCAGGACCCGGCATACCTGCTCGGTGATGGGCATCTCCACGCCGTGCCGGGCGGCGAGGTCCCTGGCGGCCCGGGAGGTCTTCACCCCTTCGGCCACCATGTTCATGTCGTCGAGGATGGCCTGGAGGGCCTCCCCCCGGCCGAGCCGGAGCCCCACCTGCCGGTTCCGGCTGAGATCCCCGGTACAGGTGAGGACCAGGTCCCCCAGGCCCGCCAGACCGGCGAAGGTCAGGGGATTGGCCCCGAGCCGCACGCCGAGACGGGCCATCTCGGCCAGCCCCCGGGTCACCAGGGCGGCCCGGGTGTTGGTGCCGAACCCGAGGCCGTCGGAGATCCCGGCGGCCACGGCCATGACGTTCTTGAGGGCCCCGCCGAGCTGCACCCCCACCACGTCGGTGCTGGTGTAGACCCGGAAGCTCCCGGTGGCCATGACCTCCTGGACCCAGGCGGCCACCCGGTGGTCCTGGGCCGCCACGGTCACCGCGGTGGGGAGATCGGCGGCCACCTCGCGGGCGAAACTCGGGCCGGAGAGCACCGCCACCCGGGCCCCCGCCTCGGGCGGCAGCTCCTCCTGGAGCACGTCGGTCATGGTCCGGAGGGTCCCGTTCTCGATGCCCTTGGCGGCGGAGACCACGGCCTTCGGGCCGCCCCCCGACAGGTGCGGGGCCAGCGCCCCAGCCACCTCCCGCAGCCCGTGGGAGGGGACCACCACGAGGAGGAGTTCCGCCTCCGCCACGTCGGCGAGGTCCGAGGTGATCACCATCTCGGGCGGGAGCGGAAACCCCGGAAGATAGGAGGCATTTTCCCGGCTGCGGTCGAGCTTGCTGGCGTGAACGGGCCGGCGCGCCCATAGGACCACCTCGTGGCCCTTCCGGGCCAGCAACAGGGCCAAGGCCGTGCCCCAGCTCCCCGCCCCGATGACGCCGACTCGTTTCATCCCTGGTGGACTCGCAACGGGTTCACGCCCCGCCGCGGCCGGGCGGCCACGTGCACGGCGCAAGATCTTCGGGCCCGGCGGCCGGGGAGGTGCCCCGCTGGCGGCACGCCCGCGACCCCGCTCCCCGATGGCCGCGACGCCCTCACGCCTCGTCGTCCTGCTCGGCCAGCCTGGCCACCGCCGCCAGCCGATCCCCGTCGGCCAGCTGGATGAGCCGGACGCCCTGGGTGGACCGGCCGATGGCGCGGATATCCCGCACGGAGAACCGGATGATGTTCCCGCTGGCGCCCACCAGCATGACCTCGTCGCTTTCCTGGACCAGGAGGGCCCCGACGACCTTGCCCGTCTTGGGTCCGACCCTGAAGTTGATGATCCCCTTCCCGCCCCGGGACTGCAGGCGGTACTCCTCCACCGGTGTCCTTTTACCATAGCCCTTTTCGGTCACGGTGAGCAAGGTGGCCTCGTCGGTGCCGTGCACCTCCATGGCCACCACCGCGTCGCCGGGCGCCAGACGGATGCCGCGCACACCGGCCGCCAGCCGGCCCATGGGGCGGACGTCCGTCTCGGGGAAGTGGATGCTCATCCCGTCCCGGGTGCAGAGGAAGATCCGCTCGTCGCCCCCGGTGAGGGCCGCGGCCATGATCTCGTCGCCCTCGTGCACCGTGGCGGCCAGGAGCCCCTTCGGCCGGGGGTGCGAAAAGGCCTCGAGCGGGGTCTTCTTCACCGTGCCCAGCCGGGTCGCCATGACCACGAACTGGCCGGTGTCGAAGGAGCGGACCGGGATCACCGCGGCGATCCGCTCCCCGGCCTCCCGGTCGAGGGGGAGGAGGTTCACCAGGGCCTTTCCGCGGCTCATGCGCCCGGCCTGCGGGATCTCGTAGACCTTGAGCCAGTAGAGCCGCCCGAGGTTGCTGAAGCAGAGGAAGTAGTCGTGGGTGGAGGCCACGAAGAGGTGCGAGACGAAGTCCTCACGCCGGCTGTCCAGCCCGGTGACCCCCTTGCCCCCGCGCCGCTGGCTCCGGTAGAGGCTGAGCGGATTGCGCTTGATGTAGCCGCCGTGGGAGACGGTGACCACCATGTCTTCCTCGACGATGAGGTCCTCGAGGCGGATCTCCTTCGGGTCGCCCACCACCTCGGTCCGGCGGGGGTCGGCGTAGGTCTCTTTCAGGGCCAGGAGTTCCTCCTCCACGATCTCGAGCACCAGGGCGTCGCTGGCCAGGATCTGCCGGAACCGCTCGATGTCCTTGAGGACCTGCGCGTATTCCTCGAGGATCTTCTCCCGCTCCAGGCCGGTGAGCCGCTGGAGCTTCATGTCGAGGATGGCCTGGGCCTGGATCTCGGTGAGCCCGAACCGCTCCATGAGGCCCTCCCGGGCCGCGCGGGGGCTCCGGGAGCCGCGGATGAGGGCCACCACCGCGTCCAGATGGTCCAGGGCCGTCTTGAGGCCCTCCAGGACGTGGGCCCGGGCCTCGGCCTTCCGGAGGTCGTAGGTGGTCCGGCGGATGACGACGCTCCGGCGGTGCTGGATGAAGTGCCCCAGGAGTTCCTTGAGGTTCAGGAGCTCCGGCCGGCCGTTCACGATGGCGAGGAAGATGATCCCGAAGCTCGTCTCCATGGGGGTGTGCTTGTAGAGGTGATTCAGCACCACCTGGGCCACCCCGTCCCGCTTGAGCTCCACCACCACCCGGAGGCCCTCCCGGTCGGACTCGTCCCGGACCTCGGCGATCCCCTCGATCTTCTTGGCGGCGGCCAGCTCTGCGATCCGCTCCACGAGCTTCGCCTTGTTCACCTGGTAGGGGATCTCGGTGATGACGATGTGCTCCCGGTTGCCCTTGGCCTGCTTCTCGATGGTGGCCCGGGCCCGAAGCTTCAGGATGCCCCGGCCCGTCTCGTAGGCCTCCTGGATGCCCCTTCGGCCGCAGATGAAGCCGCCGGTGGGAAAGTCCGGGGCGGGCAGATGGGCCATGAGGTCCGCCACGGTGGCGTTGGGATCCCGGATGAGGGCAACCAGGGCGTCCACCACCTCGCCCAGGTTGTGCGGCGGGATGTTGGTGGCCATCCCCACGGCGATGCCCGCCGAGCCGTTGACCAGGAGGTTGGGCACCTTGGTGGGCAGCACCACCGGCTCCTGGAGGGAGTTGTCGTAGTTGGGCTGGAAGTCCACCGTCTCCTTCTCGAGGTCGGCCATGAGCTCGTGGGCCAGCCGAGTCAGCCGCACCTCGGTGTAGCGCATGGCGGCGGCGGAATCGCCGTCGATGGACCCGAAGTTGCCCTGGCCGTCCACCAAGGGGTAGCGCATGGCGAAGTCCTGGGCCATGCGCACGATGGTGTCGTAGGCCGCCTGATCCCCGTGGGGGTGGTACTTGCCGATGACGTCGCCCACGACCCGGGCCGACTTCTTGTAGGGCTTGTTGTAGTCGTTCTTGAGCTCGTGCATGGCGTAGAGGATCCGCCGGTGCACGGGTTTTAGGCCGTCGCGGACGTCGGGCAGCGCCCGGCCGATGATGACGCTCATGGCGTAGTCCAGGTAGGACCGCCGCAGTTCCTCGGCGATGTCGCGCTGCTGCCTGTGGAAGGTTTCACCCTGCTCGGTCATGCAATCTCTCCTCGCGGCCGGGGGCACACGGCGGGTGCCGGCCCGGGCGGCGGCCCCGGCGGCTTCAGGTCAGGGAGGCCCCCGTGGTGGTCATGGTGAGCTGGCAGTGCTTGATGCCCTTGAGGGCCCGAAGCTTGTCGGCCAGGCGGCGGAGGGCGGCGGCCCCGCCCTTGACGATGGCCACCTCGAGGCAGTTGTGGTGGTCGAGGTGAACATGCTGGGAGGCCACCACCTCCTCGGGGAAGTGGTGCTGGATCTCGAGGATGGCGTCCACCAGCTCCCGCCGGTGGTGGTCGTAGACGTAGGTGATGGTGCCGATGACCTCGCGCCCCTCGGCCTCGAGCTCCCACTCCTGCTCCACGAGCCGCTCGCGGATGAGGTCCCGGATGGCCTCGGACCGGTTCCGGTACTCCCGTTCATCGAGGTACCGGTCGAAGGCCCGAATGAGCTCCCCCGGGATGGAGACCCCGAACCGGACCAGGGCGGGGGACTTCTTGGGGCGGGGCATGGGCGAAGGATCCTTTCCGCGCGGTCGTCGCACCGCCCCAATTAACCACCCTTCGCAAATAAAGTCAATAAGTTATGAAAAGCCCTCCCCGCCCCAAAAAGGCGGGGCGCCCCGCAGGGGCGCCCGCCGTGGCGGCGTTGGCACGGCCGCGTCAGATCTGGGTGATCTCGGGCCGGAGCAGGATGACGAGCTCCCGCTTGTTGTCGTACTTTCGGGTGTTGGTGAAGAGGTAGCGCCCGATGAAGGGGATGTCGCCGAGGAGGGGCACCTTGATGACCTCCGTCCCCGTGGTGTCGTCGATGAGGCCGCCGATCACCAGCAGCTGCCCGTTCTTCACCCGGGCCATGGTGGTCATCTCCCGGAGCTTCACCCGGGGGAGGCCCACCTCGTTCTCGTTCCCCACCTGGCCGAAGGAGCGGTACTCGATGGGCTCCTGGAGCTGGGAGGTCACGGGGGTGATCTGGAGGATCACCTCCTCGTTGTCGGCGATGTTGGCCATCACCGAGAAGCCCAGGCCGGAGAGGACGCTGGCCGTGGTGACCGTGTAGGTGATGATCCGGGTCTCGGGGTCCACGTTGGACTCCACCTTGTCGATGTAGCGGACGCTGTCACCCACGGTGATCATGGCGGGCTGCCCGTTCATGAGGGAGAGCTTCGGATTGGAGAGGACCCGGACGTCCCCGAACTCGTCCAGGAAGTCCACCAGGATCCCGAAGGACTTGGAATCGAGGAAGACGTCGCTGATGAACTTGATCCCCTGGCGCGGGTAGATCTGCCCGAGGTCGCCGAAGTCCACCAAGGCGGCGAAGGCGGAATTCTTGAGGAGCTCGCTCCAGTCGATCCCCTCCTGGTGCTCCTTGTTCAGCCGCACCTCGATGATGCGGGCCTCGATGACCACCTGGCGGGAGAGTTCCGTCTTGAGGTTGGTGATATAGTTGGCCACCTGTTCCTGGATGGAGCGGGGAGCCGTGACCGTCACGATCCCGAGGGGCTTGTCGATGGTGTAGTAGAAGCCCTGGCGGTCGGCGGTGGCCTGCGTCGGCGGGGGTGGCGCGTTGGCGCCGCCCTGCTGCTGGCCCTGGGCCGCGGCGGTCCCCGAGGCCGGGGCGGCCGCCTGGGTGGCCGCCAGCTGGAGCAGCTTGTCGAGGTTCTGCTCCACCGTGGCCCAGAGGTCCACGGAGTCGCCGGAGTGGTTCACCTGGAGCGTCCCCTTCATCACCCCGGAGGCCCCCTCGGCAGCGCCGAGGAGGTCACCGCCCACGTTGCTGCTGTAGTTGGCCTTCACGAAGGGCATGGGGAGGTAGTAGCGCTTGGTCTCCTTGTACTTGACGATGATGGTGTTGCCCTTGTACTCGAAGAAATAGTCCAGCTGGCGCAGGATGTTCGAGATGGCGGTGAAGAAGTCGTCCTCCGCCTTGATGTCGACATCCACCAGGGCCTGCTGGTTCACGTCGCTCGCCCAGCTCACGTTCATGTTCTTGAGCTCGGCCAGCCCCTTGATGAGGTCCCGGAGGACCACGGTGCCGTTTCGGGCCTCGATGTCGGCCCCCACCTTCATCTTGGGGAGCTCTTCCTTGAGGACCACCGGCTCGTTGGGCAGCTCCACGTCCTGGATCTTGTACTGGGGGTTCCAGGCGGCGGGGGCCGCCTCGGCCGGGGCGGCGCCCGCCGCCTGGCCGGCGGCGGCGGGGGCCGGAGGCGCGGCCTTCTGGCCGGAAGCGCCGCAGCCGGCCAGGGCCAGGAGACCGGCCGCGGCCGCCAGCACCAGGAGAACCTTCTTCTCGGGCACCACTCTCATACGGGTATCCATGTCATGCACTCCGCTCTAGGGTGTCGGCCCGCCGGTGTCGTTGGCGGGACCACCGGCCGCCTCGCCGGACTCCAGGACCTGGTCGAGCAGCTCCCGCACCTCGGGCACCGACTCGGCCGGGGGCGGGGCCTCCGCCTCGGGGGCGGCGGGTTCGGCGGCGACGCCGGGAGCCGGGGCGGATTCCGCGGCCGGCGGTGCCGGGGCCGCGGGCGCCTCCGGGGCCGGAGTCGCCTCGGGCGGCGCTTCCGCCGGGGCGGGCGCCGTTTCGGGAACCGCTTCCATGGTCGAGGCCGGCGCCTCGGGCGGCGGCACAGGTGCCTCCTCGGGCGTCGTCACCTCCTCCAGCATCTCGCGGATCTCCGGGACGGCCTCCGCCGGCATCGGGGCCGACTCGGCCGGGGGCGGGGCCTCCGGCGGCCCCTCGGGCACGGGGATCACCTCCGGCGGCGCCACGGGCGGCGGCACGGGGGCCGCCTCCACCGCCTCGCGCTCGCGGCGGGCCGCCTCCTCGGCCTTGAGCCTGGCCAGCTCCGCCTCGGCGTAGCGCCGCATCTTCTCGGGCTGCCGGGCCCCGGCCTTGAGGAAGGCCTCGTATTCCTGGATGGCCCGGCGGGTCTTGCCGAGCCGGGCCAGCAGCCGGGCCTTCATGAGGAGGGTCTCCCCCGTGACCCCGGCGATGGCCTCGTAACGCTCGATGAGCCGGAGGGCGGCCCGGTAGGAGCCCTGCTGCTCGGAGAACACCGCGTAGTTGTAGAGGGCGAAGGGAGAGGGAGAGCGGGTCAGGAGGGCCTTTTCGTAGTAGACCCGGGCCTCGGCCGCCTTGCCCAGCCGGGAGAGGGCCAGGGCCGCGTAGACCGCGGCGCCGGTGTCCACCGGCGAGGCCTTGAGCGCGAGCCGCGCGTAGCGCAGCGCCCCCACGTTGTCCCCGAGGCGGCCGAGGCAGATCGCCGCCAGCTTCTTGGCCAGGGTCACGTTGGTGGGCCACTTCTGGAGGGCCTTGTCGTAGAACCGGACCGCGCGGGAAAACTCGCCGCGCCGCTCCGCCTGCTTGCCCTGGCCGATGTACTTCTGGGCCTCGAGGAGATCGGCGGAGGAGATCCCGGCCTGGAGGGTCCGCTTGATCTCGAGCTGCCGTTCCGGCGCCTTGGCCTCGACCTTGGCCGTGGGTTTCTTCGGGACCGCCTGGATGACCGGCGACCGCACCATGACCTGTCCGCTGGCCCCGGTGGCCTCGTCGGTGGTCCAGTTCAGGGCCTTGCCCCGGGGAAAGATCATGATGGTGTTGAAGCGTTCCTCGCTGCCGAGGTTCTTGAGGTTCTTGATGACGTCCAGAACGAAGGTCCACGGGACATCCTGGAGGGCCAGGGTCAGCGTGCCGCGGACCGACTCGTCCACCACGATGTTCTTGCCGCTGATCTGCCCGAGCAGGCGGAAGACGTTGTGGAGGTCCACCTTGTAGAAGTCCACGCTGATCCGCTTCGCATCGCCGTAGAGCCCCTCGAGCCCGAAGGGCGCGGCCGGCGCGGCGGCCGAGGCCTTCGCCTTGCCGGCGGGCGCGGCCTCGGACTTTTCGGCCGTGGCGTTGGCGGCCGGGGGCTGCTTGAGCTCCGCGAGCCAGTCCGCCACGTCCTTGTTCACGGCGGCGCCCGTCCCGGCCGCCCGGAGGGACCCCGGCCCGCCGAGGGCGAGGAGCGCCAGGAGCCCCGCCAGCATCCACAGCCCTTCATGCCGCTTCTGGCATTTCATCTTCTATTCCTCCGGATATAGCAGCAGGACCCGGTCCATGGGCACCAGTTTCCCCTGGACGTTCTCCACCTTCTCGGTCACCACCACCCGGTCCTTGAGGATACGGGTGACCCGCCCGCCCCGGTAGCCCACGCGGTCGCCCTCCCGCAGGGTATAGCCGACACCGGCGGCGTCCTGGGCCATGGCCAGACGGGTCCCGTCGGCCTCGCGGACGATGGCCACCAGGGTGAGCTGGCCGACGTCGATGCACTCGAGGACCGTGGCGCATTTCTCGGGCTTGGCGCCGGGGCCCGGCCCCTTCTTCGAGCGGGCCGGGGACTTCTGGGGGCCCGTCCCGGCGACCTCCATGAAGGGGCGGAAGGGGTCGGGCTTGCCCGCCGGCGAGAACCGGTAGGCCTCGGGGGCGAGCAGCCGGGCGAGCCGGGCCTCGAGCTCCTTCACCCGCTTGGACGTCGGGACCTTCTGCGCCACCTTGGCCTTCGGCGCCGGGCGGGCCTTTCGCGTGCCCCTTCCCCCGAGGAGGCCCGAAAGCGTGTCACACCCGGCAAGGCCCGGCACCACGGAGATCAACACGGCGCACAGCAGGAAGAGGCGCCGCCCGGCGGGGTGCCCGCCCTCCCCGATGATCTGCTTCAGGACCGCCATGGTTCCGTCATCTCCGCCGCCGGCCCCGCCGGCCCCGCCGGGCCTTGGCCGCGGCCGCCTGTTCTTGTGGGCTCAAGAAACGGTAGGTCACCGCCTGGCACGAGGTATTCAAGACCCAGGTGGCCCCCCGCTGGACCCCCGCATCCTCCCCGGCGCCCCCTCCCGTGGCGCCCCCCGGCGCGCCGGGGGCGCCGGGAGCGCCGGCGGCGGGAGCCGCCCTGCCCCCGGCCTTCCGGCCGCCCTTCATGGGGCCGCCCTCCCCGGTGAGGCTCCAGATCTCGGAACTCGGCGCGGCGCCGCCCATCCGGAGCTCCCGGATGTGCACGATGCGGGCCATCCGGGCCACCCGGTCGAAGAAGGCCAGGGTGTTGAAGAAGGGGCCCCGGAACCGGAGGGAGACGGGGATCTCGGCGTAGAATCCCTTCTTCACCTCCTGCTGGGGCTGGAAGGACTGGAACTCGAGCCGGGCCTCGTTGCCCAGGGAGGAGATCTCGGTCAGGACCGAGGGGATGTCCTTCTGCTCGGGGAGGAGCTTCATGGCCGTGGCGAGGAGCCCCTCCATGGCCTTCACCTCGGCCTCCACCTCGGGCAGGTGCCGCTCCTTTTCCTGGAGGTCGGCGATCTCCTGCCGGAGCTTCGGGATCTCGTCCTTCAAGCCGTCGATCTCTTTCAGGGTGCCGTTCAGGTAGAGCAACCAGAAGGCGGCCAGCGGGACAACCCAGGCGGCGAGCAGGATACCCACCTTGTAGAGGTTCGGCATCCCGTAGACCGCCTGGTAGAAGCTGGCGGGGATGAGGGCGCTGAGACGGGGGACGTTCACCGCTTGCCGCCTCCTTTCTTCGCCCCGGCGGGGACCTTCGGGTCCTGGAGCCCCACGTCCAGGGCGAAGTTCATGAGATCGTGCCCCTTGACATTGACCCGCGAGGTGTTCTTGAGATTCACCGAGGTGAAGTAGGGCGAGGCCTTGAGCCGCCGCATGAAGAGGGCCACCGTGTGGTTGTCCAGGGCCACGCCGCTCATGTTCAGCCGCGTGCCGCTGAGGGTGAGCTGGCGGAGCCAGACGCGGTCCATGGGCATGGTGGAGATGAGCTCGTCGAGGACCCGCACCGTGAAGGAGCGGCCCTGCTGGAGCGACTCGATGGAGGCGAACTTCCGCTCCACCTCCCGCCGCTTGGCCTCGGCCTTCCGCATCTTCTTGGTGACGTAGTCGAGCTTCTGCTTCTCGGCCCGGAGGGCGGCGACATCGCTGCGGTACCCGGCGACCGTGCCCTGGACCGTGATGAACACGGCCACCAGGGCCACCAGGAGGAGGATCTCGCTCAAGAAGAAGATGGAGACCTGCTGGCGCACCACCTCCCGGCGCCGCCATTCCCGAACCGGCAAGAGGTTGATGCGGATCATAGGTCGGCCGTCCTCAGGGCCAGCCCGGTGGCGATGGCCATCTGGGGCCCGACCGCCGCGAGATACCGCGCGTCGACGCCCTTCTCCGCCGAGATGTTGCGCCAGGGCTCGAAGACCTGCACGGGAAGCTTGGCCTCCTGCCCGAGGAACCGGTCGAGACCCTGCATGAGGGCGGTGCCCCCGCTCAGGAGGATCCGGGTCGGCTTCTCCTCGGCCTGGGCGTTGGCCACGAAGAAGTCCACGGCCTTTCGGATCTCCGCCCCCCAGGCACGGCAGACCCGCTGGCAGACCGACGCCGCCTCGGACTGGAGGGCGGCGTCGTTGGTGCCCGAGATCTTGAGCCGCTCCGCCTCCGGGTAGTCCAGGCCGGTGGCCTCCATGATGGCCTCGGTGAGCTGCCGGCCGCCGAAGGCCATGTCCCGGGCGAAGAGCGACTGCCCCTTGGCCACCACGTTCAGGTTGGTCTTGCTGGCCCCGATGTCCACCAGGGCCACCGCCTCGGCCACCTTGCCGTAGGCGTTCTCGAAGGCGTTGCCCATGGCGAAGGCGTCCACGTCCACCACGGCGGGTGTGAGCCCCACGTCCTGGATCACCGTGGCGTAGTCGTCCACCACCTCCTTCTTGGCGGCCACGAGGAAGATCTCGGACTCCGGCTTCTCGCCCTCCCCTGGGCTGCGCAGGATGTAGAAGTCCACGTAGACGTCCTCGATCTCGAAGGGGACGTAGTTCTCCGCCTCGGCCACCAGGTTGTCCTCGATCTCCCGCTCGGTGGCGTAGGGGACGGTGATCCGCTTGACGATCACCGAGTAGCCTGCGATGGAGGTGGCGGCCCGGCGCGTCTTGGGCTGGAGGTTGCCGAGAAGGGCGGTCAGGGATTCCATCACCTCGTCCCGGTCCTGGATGGAACCGTCGGCGATGGCCCCCGGCGGCAGCAAGGCCTTGCCCACCCGCCGCAGCACCAGGCCGCCCCCGGACTCCACGAGTTCCACGAGCTTGATGGAATGCGAACCCACATCAAGGCCGAGGACCCGGGCAGGGCGCCCCTTGAGCTTGCTGGCGAGGGAGGAGAGTTTCATGTCGGCGGATTTAATACCCTATATAATGGTAAAGTGGTCCTGTCCAGTACAAAGCGCCCTTCCGGTTTTACCTCTTCTTCCTTCGGCATCCCCCATAAAACTCTTGAACGGTTCTCGTCAATCGGGACGCATGCAGGCGCATTTCGTCGGGAGCGCGTCTGCAGCCGACTCAATTGTTAGCAAATTACAGACCAAGCAGGTGCTGAAAACGCCGTCAACGCCCCGGTGCCCCTCCCCGGGATTGGCTTTTGGGGGCCCGCAGGGTAAATTCGCGCCATGCCCGAGGCCCCCCGCATCCGGAACTTCTCCATCATCGCCCACATCGACCACGGCAAATCCACCCTCGCCGACCGCCTGCTCGAGGCCACCGGCACCGTTTCCGCCCGCCAGATGAAGGCCCAGTTCCTGGACCGCATGGACATCGAGCGGGAGCGGGGCATCACCATCAAGGCCCAGACGGTCCGCCTCTCCTACCGGGCCGCGGACGGGGAGGCCTACGCCCTCAACCTCATCGACACCCCCGGCCACGTGGACTTCAGCTACGAGGTCTCGCGGAGCCTGGCCGCCTGCGAGGGGGCGCTCCTTGTGGTGGACGCCTCCCAGGGGGTCGAGGCCCAGACCCTCGCCAACGTCTACCTCGCCCTCGAAAACGACCTCGAGATCATCCCCGTGCTCAACAAGATCGACCTCCCCAGTGCCGACCCCGACCGCGTCCGCCGGGAGATCGAGGACATCATCGGCCTCGACGCCTCGGCGGCCATCCTCGCCAGCGCCAAGGAGGGCCTCGGCACCGAAGAGATCCTCGAGGCCGTGGTGCGCCGGATCCCCCCGCCCGGGGGCGACCCGGCCGGTCCGCTTCGGGCCCTGATCTTCGACTCCTGGTTCGACTCCTACCAGGGGGCCGTGGTCCTGGTGCGCGTGGTGGACGGGGCCATCCGGCCCGGCGACCGGATCCGGATGATGTCCACCGGCCAGGAATACGAGGTGAGCCGCGTGGGCCACTTCGCCCCGGATGCCGTAGACCGCGACGTTCTGGGGGCCGGCGACGTCGGATTTTTGACTGCCGCCATCAAGTCGGTGCGCGACACCCGGGTCGGGGACACCATCACCGGGGCCCGGCGGCCCGCCTCGGCGCCCCTGCCCGGCTTCCGCCCGGTGAAGGCCATGGTCTTCTGCGGCCTCTATCCCGTCGACTCCGCCCAGTACGACCAGCTCAAGGAGGCCGTGGAAAAGCTCTGGCTGAACGACCCGGCCTTCTCCTACGAGCCCGAGACCTCCTCCGCGCTGGGCTTCGGCTTCCGGTGCGGATTTCTCGGCCTGCTCCACATGGAGATCATCCAGGAGCGCCTCGAGCGCGAGTTCGAGCTCTCCCTCATCAGCACGGCCCCCGCCGTCCCCTACGAGGTCACGCTCGCGGACGGCACCGTCACGAAGATCCACAACCCGGCCCAGATGCCTCCACCGGACCGGATCGCCCAGGTGGCCGAGCCCTACGTCCGGGCGGAGATCCACCTCCCGAAGGAGTACGTCGGGGCCGTGATGCGCCTCTGCGACGAGAAGCGCGGCACCCAGGCCGGCATGCGCTACCTCACGCCGGACCGGGTGCTGCTCACCTACGAGATGCCCTTCAACGAGATCGTCCTCGACTTCTACGACCGGCTCAAGTCCGCCAGCCGCGGCTACGCCTCCCTGGACTACGATTTCATCGGCTGGCGGCCCGCCGACCTCGTCAAGCTCGACATCCTCATCAACCGCCAGCCCGTGGACGCCCTTTCCGTCATCGTCCACAAGGAGAAGGCCTACTACCGCGGCCGGGACCTGGCCGGGCGCCTCCGGCGGGTGATCCCGCGCCAGCTCTACGAGGTGGTCATCCAGGCCGCCGTGGGCGGCCGCGTCATCGCCCGGGAACGGATCCCCCCGCTCCGGAAGGACGTGACGGCCAAGTGCTACGGGGGCGACATCACCCGGAAGCGAAAGCTCCTCGAGCGGCAGAAGGCCGGCAAGAAGCGCATGAAGCAGGTGGGATCCGTGGAGATCCCCCAGGAGGCCTTCCTGAGCGTCCTGAAGGTCTGATGGCGCCGCAAAAGGTCGCGGGCCGCTGCGTTGCTTCGGATGTTCTCGTCGTGCGGCGTACTTGTAAGTACGCTTCATTCCGCGACATCCCCGCGCCGTGCATTGGCGATTTTTGCTGAGCCGTCCACTCAGAGACCTTTTTACCAGGGCCCCCAAGGTCTGATGGCCGCATATCCCGGCAGGCCCGGGCGAGCCCCCCGCACACCGCCACGCGGCGCCGCCCCCGTTGCCAAGCACCGGTTCCGGGAATAAGATGCCGGCCATGGCCTTCTTCCGCGGCAAATCCGGCCAGTGGTCCGCCGCCGGCGGCGTCTTCTGGGAGTATGCCCAGGCGATCCTCATCGCCCTGGTGCTCGCCCTCTTCATCCGCACCTTCGTGATCCAGGCCTTCCAGATCCCCTCCGGGTCCATGGAACGGACCCTGCTCGTGGGCGACCACATCCTGGTCAACAAGTTCGCCTACGGGGTCCGCAACCCCTTCACCCGGGCGACGTGGATCCCGGGGCACCCGCCGCAACGGGGCGACGTCATCGTCTTCGTCTATCCCCTCGACCGCGACAAGGACTACATCAAGCGGGTCATCGGCGTGCCCGGCGACCGGGTCCAGGTCATCAACAAGCGCGTGTACGTGAACGGCGCCCCCTTCCCGGACCCCCCGGGGGTCCAGTACGACGAGGGCCCGGTCCTCGCCCCGCGCCGGGACAACTTCGGCCCCGTGGTGGTCCCCGAGGGGCACCTCTTCGTCATGGGCGACAACCGCGACCACAGCGCCGACAGCCGCTTCTGGGGCTTCGTGCCCATCCGGGACGTCCTCGGAAAGGCCGTCCTCATCTACTGGTCGTGCCCCAACCCCACCGGGGTCCCGGTCCTCGGCTGCTTCGCCTACATGGCCCACAACTGGGACGACTTCGTCTCGCGCCTCCACCGCATCGGGGACCGCATCCGCTAGCCCGCCGGCCGCCTTGACGAGCGCCGCCGGGCTGTGCTACTGCTGAAGATCATGATCGCCGCGCCGGCCTCCGCCCACCGCTTGCCGTCCCCGACGGCGGATTCCTTCCTCCTCCACGGAGGATTTTTTTTGGCGTGAACCCCTTCGGCCACCGCCATATCCTGGGCATCTCCCAGCTCGCCCCCGGGGACATCACCACGATCCTCGACACCGCCGATTCCCTCAAGGAGATCCTCGACCGCCCCATCAAGAAGGTGCCCCCGCTCCGGGGCCGCACGGTGGTCCACCTCTTCCTCGAGCCGAGCACCCGGACCCGTCTCTCCTTCGAGATGGCGGCGAAACGCCTGAGCGCCGACACCGTGGGGATCTCCGCCGCCACCAGCAGCCTCGTCAAGGGGGAGACCCTGGTGGACACGGCCCGCAACATCGAGGCCATGCGCCCCGACGTCCTGGTCCTGCGCCACCCCGCCTCCGGCGCCCCCCACCTCATGGCCCGGCACGTGGACGCCGCCGTGATCAACGCCGGCGACGGCACCAACGAGCACCCCACCCAGGCCCTCCTGGACCTCATGACCGTCCGGGAGCGCCTGGGCCGCCTCCAGGGCCTCCGGGTCGCCATCGTCGGCGACATCGCCCACAGCCGCGTGGCCCGCTCCGACATCCTGGCCTTCTCCAAGATGGGCGCCGAGGTGGTCATCTGCGGCCCGGCCACCCTGCTCCCCCCGGACCCCGCCGCCCTGGGCGCCAGGGTGACGCTCCGAATGGAAGAGGCCCTGGAGGGGGCGGACGTCGTCATCATGCTGCGCATCCAGCGGGAGCGCATGGGGCAGAATCTGCTGCCCTCCCTCCGCGAGTACGCCGCCCGCTACGGCCTGGACCGCCGGCGGGCGGCGCTGGCCAAGCCCGGCGCCCTGGTCCTCCACCCGGGCCCCCTGAACCGGGGGGTGGAGATCAGCCCGGAGGTGGCCGACGGCCCCTGCTCCGTGATCCTCGACCAGGTGACCAACGGGGTCGCCGTGCGCATGGCCCTGCTCTCGCTCCTGGTGCGGGAGGGATGAACCGCCCGTGAAGCCCGTCCTGCTCAGAAACGCCCGGCTCCTCGACCCGGCCTCGAACCTGGACGAGGCCGGGGACCTCCTGGTGGCCGACGGGCGCATCGCCGCCCTGGGCCGGGGCATCCCCCCGCCCGAGGGCGCCATCGTGACGGACCTTTCGGGCGCCTGGCTCGGCCCCGGCCTCGTGGACATGCACGTCCACCTCCGGGAACCCGGCGAGGAATACAAGGAGACCATCGCCACGGGCACGGCGGCGGCCGCCGCCGGCGGCTTCACCGCCGTGGCCGCCATGCCCAACACCCGCCCCCCCAACGACTCCGCCGCCGTCACCCGGTTCATCCTCGACCGGGCCGCGGCCGCGGGGAGCGCCCGGGTCCACCCCGTGGCCGCCGTCACCCGCGGCCAGGCGGGGAAGGAGCTCACCGAGTTCTTCGACCTCCTGGACGCCGGCGCCGTGGCCTTCTCCGACGACGGCCGCCCCGTGGAGAGCCCCGAAATGATGCGGCGGGCCCTGGAATACGCCCGGAGCGCCGGCGCACTCGTCATCTCCCACGCCGAGGAACCGGCGCTCGCCACCGGGGTAATGAACGAGGGCCGGGTCTCCACCCTCCTGGGCCTTGCCGGCACCCCGGCCGCGGCCGAGGAAGTCGCCGTCTTCCGGGATGTCCGCCTCGCCGCCCTCACCGGGGCCCGCCTCCACGTGGCCCACGTCTCCACGGCGGGGGCCGTGGAGATCCTCCGCCGGGCCAAGGAGGCGGGTATCGCCGTGACCGCCGAGACCGCTCCCCACTACTTCTCCCTCACCGAGGAGGCGGTGGCCGGCTACAACACCCTGGCCAAGATGAACCCCCCGCTCCGGACCGAGGCCGACCGGGAGGCCGTCATCCAGGGCCTCCGCGACGGCACCCTCGACGCCATCGCCACGGACCACGCCCCCCACAGCGTCCTCGAGAAGGAGTGCGAGTTCGCCCTGGCCGCCAACGGCGTCATCGGCCTCGAGACCGCCGTCCCCCTGGCCCTCGACCTGGTGCGCGCGGACGCCCTCTCCCCCCTCGACCTCTTCCGGTTCCTGTCCACGGCGCCGGCCCGCATCCTCGGCATCGAGGGCGGGAGCCTCCAGGTGGGCGCCCCCGCGGACCTGTGCGCCATCGACCCTGATCGGCCCTTCGCGGTGATCCCCGAAAACCTCCGCTCCCGCAGCCACAACACCCCCTTCCTCGGCCGCACCCTCACCGGCCGGGCCGTACTCACGCTCCTCGCCGGGACCCCCGTCCACGATCTCGACGGCCGCCTCGCCCCCGCCGCCCGCTAAACCCCCCCGCCCCCGCGGTCGATGAGTAAGGGTGGAGCATCCGTCCCATGGCATTACCGGAGAAAACGGCCCAGCCGCCCGAGCGCGAGGCCCGGCCCGTCATCCTCATCGTGGACGACGACCGCAGCCTCAGGGAGTTCCTGGAAATCCTCTTCGCCAAGGAGGGGTACGAGGTCCTGTGCGCGGCCAGCGGCGAGGCCGCCCTGGATCTACTCGGCCGGCGCCGGGTGAACGTGGTCCTGAGCGACGTCCGGATGCCCGGGATGGACGGCGTCGACCTGCTCCGGCGCATCAAGGCGCGGACCCCCGACGTCCCCGTCATCCTCATCACCGCCTTCGCCTCCATGGACTCCGCCGTGGCGGCCATGAAGGAGGGGGCCTTCGACTACCTGACGAAGCCCTTCCGCATCGACGAGATCCGCGAGGTGGTGGCCCAGGCCCTCGCCGCCGGCCCCGCCCCGGCAGACCCGGGCGAGGAGGCGGCCGCCGCCGAGTCCCCGGACAAGGTCCACCGCCTGGACCGCATGGTGGCCCGGAGCCCCGCCATGCTGAAGATCTTCCAGATGGTCCCCAAGGTGGCGGCCTCCACCTCCAGCGTCCTCATCACCGGCGAGAGCGGCACCGGCAAGGAACTCGTGGCCCGGGCCATCCACAACCTCGGCCCCAGGAAGGACCGCCCCTTCGTGGTGGTCAACTGCGCCGGCATCCCCGAGAACCTCCTCGAGAGCGAGCTCTTCGGCCACACCCGAGGGGCCTTCACCGGCGCCGAGCACGAAAAGAAGGGCCTCTTCGCCACCGCCCACGGCGGCACCATCTTTCTCGACGAGATCGGTGAACTGCCCCTCACCCTCCAGGTGAAGCTCCTCCGGGTGGTCCAGGAACGGGCCTTCACCCCCCTCGGCAGCACCCGGGAGGTCCGGGTGGACGTCCGGATCGTGGCGGCCACCAACCGCTCCCTGGAAGACGAGGTCATGGAGGGGCGCTTCCGGGAGGACCTCTACTACCGCCTGAACGTCATCACCCTCCACATCCCCCCCCTTCGGGAACGGCCCGAGGACATCCCGCTCCTGGTCCAGTACTTCCTGGACCGGTATGCCACCGAGCAGGGGAAGACCGTCCAGGGCATCTCGAGCTATGCCATGGACGCCCTGGTGAACTATCCCTTCCCCGGCAACGTCCGGGAGCTCGAGAACATCATCGAACGCAGCGTCGCGCTCTCCGCCTCGAACCTCATCCTCCCGGAGAGCCTCTCCCTGGCCCGGTTCAAGGAACGCCAGGGCCGCCGGGGCCCCGCCGCCGGGCCGGAACCGGAGCTGCCCCCGGAGGGCCTGGACCTCGACGCCTACCTGGGGGCCGTGGAACGGACCCTGCTCGAAAAGGCCCTGGAGCGGACCGGCGGGGTCAAGACCGAGGCGGCGAAGCTGCTCGGGTTGAACTTCCGCTCCTTCCGCTACCGCCTGGCGAAGTACGGACTCTGAACGATGCCCGACCCGCGCCTCTTGCCCTGGATCACCGCCGGCCGCCTCGCCCTCCTGGGGCTCCTGGCCGCCTTCGTCCTCTCCTGGCCCTCGGCGGCCCCCGGGACCGGCACCTTCGTCGCCGGGCTCTACGGGCTCGGGGTCGCGGCCCTGGCGGCCTCCGCCCTCTTCTTCGCCTGGGCCGCCTGGCGCCGGTACATCCGGGCCCTGGTCTGGACCCAGGTGGTCTCCGACGTGGTCCTCGTCACCCTCCTGGTCCTCTGGACGGGGCGGGCGGAAAGCCCTCTCACCTTCCTCTACCCGGTGGCCATCATCACCGCCTGCCTCCTGGGCGGCCGGGCCGGGGGCACCACGTCGGCGGTGCTCTCGACGATCACCTTCGCCCTCCTCTACTGGCCCCCCCGGCCCGGCCCCGGGCTCCCGGAGCGGGCCTTCACCTTCTTTCTCAACATGGCGGCCTTCAACCTCACCGCCGCCCTGGGGATCGCCCTCGCCCAGCGGCTGCGCTCCGCCCAGCAGGAGCTGTCCGAGGCGAGGGTGGACCTGCGCCGCATGGAACAGATCCAGCGGCACCTGGCCCGTAACCTCCGTTCCGGCGTGGTCACGGTGGACGACGCAGGGCGGCTGACCTCCTTCAACCAGGCCGCCGTGGACATCCTGGGGCCGGGGCTCTACGAGGCCTACGGGCACCCGCTGGAGACCGCCTGGCCCGAGGGGGCGCGCCTCCTCGCCGAGGTCGCGCCCGAGGTCGCCGCCGGGGGGCAGCACCGGTACGAGATCCGACAGGCCACCCCCGCCGGCGAGCGTTGCCTCGGGGTGGCCGCCTTTCCCCTCTCCGACGAGGCCGACCGCCCCCTCGGCCACGGGCTCATCTTCCAAGACATCACCGAGCTCAAGAACCGCCAGCGACACCTCGAGTACATGAACCGCCTCGCCGCCCTGGGCGAGATGGCCGCGGGGCTGGCCCACGAGATCCGAAACCCCCTGGCCTCCCTGTCGGGCTCGGTCCAGTTCCTGTCCGAGTCGGGCGGCATCCCGGACGAGGCCCGGCGCCTCCTCGACATCGTCGGCCGCGAGTGCGAGCGCCTCGACCGCCTGGTGGAGAGCTTCCTCCTCTTCGCGAGGCCGGAACGGAAGGAAGGGCAGCCGGTCTCCCTCCGGGAAGAGGTGGAACGGACCCTGGCACTCCTGGCCCGCCGCCCGGAACTGCCCCGGGCCGAGCTCACCGTCTCGGTGCCGGACGGCTCCTGCCTCCACATGGACCCGGGGGAACTGCGCCAGATCCTCTTCAACGTCATCCTGAACGCCTACCAGGCGCTGCCCCCCGAGGGGGGCCGGATCTCCATCTCCGTGGCGCACGAAGCGGACCGCCACGTCCTCACCGTCTCGGACAACGGCGCCGGGATCCGCCGGGAGGACCTCCCCCACATCTTCGACCCCTTCTTCACCACCGTCCCCGAGCGGAGCGGACTCGGTCTCTCCGTGGTCCAGCGCCTCGTCCTCGACGCCGGCGGCGAGGTAGAGGCGCGGTCCGAGCCCGGCCGGGGCACCACCTTCGTGGTCCGGATGCCCGCGCGCCCCTGCCCGCCCAAGGGGCCAGGCGCCCCCGGCCCGATTGACGCCGCCCCCGCCGGGTGATAGACAAGAACCAGGTGGACCCGCGCGGCGGGTCCAGGATGGCCGTGGCGCCATCGAAGCGGGGACCGGCACGTCCCCGGCCCCCGGGCCCTTTCCCTGGACGCCGGAGGCCGCCCCCATGAAGAGCCTCGAAGACCTCCCCATCGACGAGGGCTTCCTCTCCGAGATCCTCAACGCCGTCCCCTCCGGGATCTTCGTCACCGACCTCGAGCACAACATCGTGATGATCAACAAGGCCGGCGCCGAGCTCGTCGGCCGCTCGCCCGGGGACTGCTTCGACCGCAAGTGCTACGACATCTTCAACACCCCCATGTGCCAGACCGAGAACTGCACTTGCCGCGTGGCGGTGGAGACCCAGGCCGTGAACCAGGGCCAGACCACCCTCCACCTGCCCGACGGCCGCGAGGTCCCCATCGAATACGCCAGCCGGCCGCTCCGGAACTTCGAGGGAAAGGTCGTCGGCTGCGTCGAGCACTACATCGACATCTCCGACCGGCTCGAACAGGAGCGGTCCCTCCTCGAGCAGCAGGAGGAACTCCTCCGGAAACAGGAAGCGGACATCCGCCACCTCCAGGACGAGATCCTCGAGCTCTCCACCCCGGTCCTCGAGGTCTGGGACGGGGTCCTGGCCCTCCCCCTGGTGGGGACCCTCGACAGCCGCCGGGCCAAGATCGCCATGGAGCGACTCCTCGAGGGCATCGAGCGGACCCGGGCGCCCTTCGTCATCCTCGACATCACGGGGGTGCCCGCCGTGGACGCGGAGGTGGCCAACCACCTCCTCCAGACCGTGGACGCCGCCCGCCTCATGGGGAGCCGGGCCGTGCTCACGGGGGTCTCGCCCCACATCGCCCGGACCATGGCCCGCCTGGGGGTCGACATGGCCAACATCACGGTGCGCGGGCGCATGGCCGACGCCCTGCACATGGCCATCCGCCGCCTGCGGCGCCAGGCCGGGGAGGAGGCGCCCCCGGGGCCGGGCGCACCGCCTGCACCCGAGCCATGACCGCCTTCCCGGCCCCGCCGGAGCCCTATTCCGTGATCTCCCTCGGCGCGGTGCTCCTCGTCACCCTGGACGAGGACATCGATGATGCCAGCGTGGCCCGGCTCATGGAGCTCTTGGCGAACGAGGTCCGCCGGACCGGGGCGCGGGGCGTGGTCTTCGACCTCCACCAGGTGGAGGTGGTGGATTCCTACCTGGCCGGCCACCTCGAGTCCCTGGCGGCCCTCGCCCGCAACCTGGACGCCCGGGCCGTGGTGGCCGGGCTCGGCGTCCCCACCGTGCTCACGGTCCTGGACTTCGGGATCCGGATGACCGGGCTCGAGTTCGCCCTGGACGTCCAGGACGCCGTGGCGCGGTTCGGCGTCCGGGTGACGGCCTGAGGCGGTGCCCGTGACCCGGCGGCGCCTCGACCCCTTGGGCCTGTCCCCGGCCCCGAACCGGCCCGTCCTCGAGGAGGTCCCCGTCCGGCGGGAGGCCGACGTGGCGGTGGCCCGCCGGGTGACCGACGAGATGGCGGCACGCCTGGGCTTTCCGGAAAGGCGCCGCGCCGAGGCGGTGCTGGTGGCCAGCGAGCTGGCCACCAACCTCGTCGTCCACCACGCCGAGGACGGCCTGGTCCGGGTCTTCGGGCTGGGCGGCCCGGGGCCCCCGCTCATCACCGTGGCCGCCCTGGACCGGGGCCCGGGCATCCCGGACCTCGCCGCCGTGCTCCGGGACGGCACATCCTCGGACCAGGGCCTCGGCGCCGGGCTGGGCACGGTCTTCCGCCTGGCCGACCGGGCCGCCCTCTGCTCCGGGAGCACGGGGCCCGCTCCCTGTCCCTGCCCCGGCGGCCGGCCCTTCTCCGGGACCCTGGTGGCGGCGGAACTTTCGGCGGCCCCGGCCCGCCCCCGGGATGCGGCCTCCGGGGCCGGCATCGAGACCGCCGTCCTCCTGCGCCCAGGCCCGGCCCGCGGGGGAGCGCTCTTCTATGCCGAGGAGGTCCGCCCGGGCTCGGTGACCGTCCAGGTCGGGCTCCGGCCGGAACGGGCCTCCACCGCGCCCCCGCCCGGCTGGATCTTGGAACTCGGCGGCGTCGCCTTCCGGCTCCGGATGCCCCCGGAGGGCCGGCTCTTCGTTGTCGATGGCGCCGGCTGCCGCCGGGTACCCCCGGGGCGGGGCCCCGTGGCCCCGGCCCCCGGGGCCGGAACGGCCCTGGCCGTCACCGGCCTGCCCCTGGAGCCTTCGGACATCGTCCCCGCGGCCCGGGCCGCCCCGCCCCTGATCGTCGCCCAGGCCTTCTTCCCCAGGGCCGAGGCCCCGCCCCTCCATCCATCGGGGCTCCTGGTGGTCCGGTGGGAGACATGAAGGACAACCGGCTCCACCTCCTCACCCTGGTGGTCGGCCAGGAAACCGACATCCCGGCCATTCGCGGCCGGGCCAAGTGGATCGCCGCGGCCGCCGGCTTCGGCCGCCGCTTCGCGGTCCAGGCCGCGGCCGCCGCCTCGGAGCTGGCACGCTTCCTCTTCCGGCACGTCGACGGCGGCACCTTCACCCTGGCCTTCGTGGAGGGGCCCGGCGGCCGGGGGGCCGGGCTCGAGTTCACCGCCCTGGGGCGGCGGACCTGCCCGGCCCTGGAGGGCGCCTGCCCGGCCGACTTCGACGAACTCCTCAAGTACCCGCCCTTCCCCGGCCTCAAGCGCGTCCTCGACGAGGTCGCCATCAAGGGCGGCTACCACGGGCGGCCCTTCCTGGTCCGCTGCCGGAAATGGTCGCCGGAAAGGGCCTGGGCCGACATCGAGGCCGCGGAGCCCGACATCCGCCGCCACCTCTTCGCCGACACCCGGGAATCGTACGTGGAGAACCTCCGGGCCAAGCACGAGGAGGTCCTGCGGCTCCTCCGGGAGAAGACCCTGCAGAACCGGGAACTGGACCGGGTGAACACGGAACTCATGCAGCTCGCCCGGGACCTCGAGGCCCTCGCCCACGAGCGGAGCCTGGCCGAGGTGCTGCTCGAGATCGCCGACCGCATCCGGAACCCGGCCGTGGCCATCGGCGGCCTGGCCGAGGCCCTGGCCCGCTCCGGGGAGATGGCCGGACCGGCGGGGGAGAAGCTGAAGGCCATCCTCAGGGAGGCCCGCCGCCTCGAAGAGGTGGTCCGGGAGTTCGAGGCCCTGGGCAGGCGCCGGGCCCTCTACTACCGGCGCCTGCCCCTCCAGGATGTGGTGGCGGCCGCCATGGAGGCCCTCCGGCCCGCTCTGGAACGAAAGGGGGTCCGGGTCGAGGCGGACCTCCCCGACCGGCCCCTCCCGGTGCGGGCCAACCGGAAGGTGCTCATGGTGGCCGTCCTCCACCTGCTGCGCAACGCCCTGGAAGCCTCCCCCCCCGGCAAGGTGATCCGCGTCCGCGTGCATCGCGACCGGGGCCGCCCCCTGGTGGAGATCGCCGACGAGGGCCCGGGCATCCCGGAGGAAGACCGGGCCCGCATCTTCGACGTGGCCTTCACCACCAAGCCGGGCGGGACCGGCCTCGGCCTGCCCATGGTGCGCCAGATCATGATGGAGCACCAGGGGGAGATCGCCATCGAGAGCGCCCCCGGAACGGGCACCAGGGTCATCCTCCGGTTCCCGGCGCGGTGGCGCGAGCATCCCGGGGCACCGGCCCCGGAATGGGTCTCCGGCGCCCCGGGGGAACGGGAGGCGGCCGGGGGCCCGGGCTCCGCCGGCTGAAACCGGCCGGTGCTTCCCCTCCCCCGCTCCGCCCCTTATAATGAATCCAACTCCGGTGCCGCCCGCGGGCGGCCGCCGGAACGGGACGGAAGGCCGCCCGGCTGATGCCGCCGGGCGGCGCGGCCGAAACCGAACCCCCGGTCCACCGGGCCGGAACACCCACAGCGTCCTCAGGAGGCGGCATGGAGATCCCGACCCCCAACCTCCACCTCAAGCTCCAGGAGATGTGCGACTGTTACATGGACACCGACTACGTCGGCCAGATGCGCGCCATGGCCGGCGCCGAGCCCGGGGACCTCACGGAGGCGGCCCTGAAGTACCTGGCCCTGGCGATCCTGGCCGCCGTGACGGAGCGGGCCCGGAAACTCTCCATCAAGAACGACGGCGGACTCGTCACGGTGGAGATGAAGGACGAGGCCGGCAAGACCGTGCTCCCCGCGCCTCCGGCCGCGGTGGCCGCCGAGGCCATCCGCATCCTGCGCGCCGTGACGGACATCCGCGAGGACCGGGGGGAATCCCCCCTCTCCCTCGGGCTCCGCAGCGGGAGCCTCGACCTCTCCCTGAAGGTGAAGCGGAAAGACGGCAAGGAATCGGCCAAGCTCCGCTTCCCCGCGGCCTAGCGCGGCCGCCCCGCCACCGCGTCGTAGTAGTCGCCCCCCGCCGTGTCGTCGATGACCACGGCGGGGAAGTCCTCCACCTCCATGCGGAAGAGGGCCTCCGGCCCGAGCTCCGGGAAGGCGGCCACCTCGCAGGCCCGGATCCGCCGCGCCAGCTCGGCCCCCGCCCCCCCCAGGGTGGCGAGATAGACCGCCCCGTGGCGCCGGTGGGCCTCGCGGACCTCCGGGGACCGGCGCCCTTTCCCCATGGTGGCGCGGATGCCGGCCGCCTCCAGGAGCCGCGGCGTGTAGGCGTCCATCCGGTAGCTCGTGGTGGGCCCGGCCGAGCCCACCACCGCCCCCGGCGGGGCCGGTGAGGGGCCCACGTAGTAGAGGAGCTGGCCGCGGAGGTCCACTGGCAGCGGCTCGCCCCGGTCCAGGAGCTCCACGAGGCGGCGGTGGGTCTGGTCCCGGCCGGTGTAGAGCGGTCCGGTGAGGAGGAGCCGGTCCCCGGCCCGGAGCCCCCGGGCCGTCCCGGCATCCAGGGGCAGCCGGACCCGCTTCGCCCCCGAAAAGACCGGCGCTGGGGCCCCGGCGGAGGGCGCGGGCGCCTCCGACAGGGTCCACCGCCCCGCCTCCCACGACGCGCTCCGCCGCCGCGCCGCGTGGCACTGGACGTTCACCGCCACGGGGAGGCTGGCGATGTGACAGGGAAAGACCTCCGCCGCCACCCCGAGGGCGCTCACCGCCCCGCCCAGCCCCAGGGGGCCGGCCCCCGCGGCGTTCACCCCCTCGAGGATCGCCGCCTCGAGGGCCGCCACGTCGGCCCGGGGGTGCGCCGCGCCGAGGGGCCGCAAGAGCGCCTTCTTGGCGAGGAAGGCCGCCCGTTCCATGGTGCCCCCGATCCCCACGCCGATCACCCCGGGCGGGCAGGGGTTGGGCCCCGCCTCCACCACCCGGCGCACCGCCGCCGCCACCACCCCCTCCACCCCGGCCGAGGGCGGCAGCATGAAGAGGGCGCTCATGTTCTCGCTGCCGCACCCCTTGGGCAGGACGGCGACCTCGAGCCGCGCCCCGGCCACCGCCTCCACGTGGACCACCGCGGGGGTGTTGTCGCCGGTGTTGGCCCGGGTGAGGGGATCGCACACCGAGGCCCGGAGGTGCCCCTCCCGCGTCGCCCGCCGGACCCCCTCGTCCACCACCGCCCGGGGATCCCACCCCGGGGCGAGGTCCGTCCCCACCCGGAGGAAGACCACGTCGATCCCGGTGTCCTGGCAGAGGGGGAGGCCGGTCTCGCGGGCGAGGGCGGCGTTCCGGAGCAGGACGTCCAGCACGAAGCGCCCGGTCTCGTCGGTCTCCCGGGCGCGCGCCGCCGCGAGCGCCCGTTCCACGTCCGCCGGCAGGTCCACGTTGGCCGCCCGGACCAGCCGGGCCACCACCGCCGCCGTCTCCTCCCCGGTGGGGCCCCTCACGCCGTCCCCTCCCCCCCGCACTCCAGCCCGGCCACCCGGAGGGCCTTGGCCACCACCGACTCCGGGTCCGGCCCGAGGATCCGGATGATGGGTTCCTTGCCCACGTCGCCCGGGTCGTGGACGAGGTCCGGGACGGCCCCCGCCTGGCGGATGGCCCGATCCACGCCCCAGGCCAGGGTGGAGCCCTCCCGGCGGCGGCTCTCCTCCGGCTCGTCCCGGCGGGAGAAGCCCGCCACCCGCCACCCCAGGTCCCGCGCCCGGTGGAGGAAGGCCTCGTCGTGCCGGATGTTCATGGCGGCCCGGCATTCGGGGTCGTGCCGCATGGCGGTGAGGACGATCCGGGCCACGTGGCTCGAGGCCCCGAAGGCCGGCGCCGCCACCCGGGCGACCCCGTCCCCGAGGCCCACGATCCTGCCCGGAAAGGCCGCCACGTCCGCCACGGACCGGGCGCCGGGGAGGGCATAGCCCAGGTTGATCTGGACCTCGGGGACCAGCACCCGGGAAGGGGCCGCGGCCAGCCGCCGCCAGGCGGCCTCGAGGGCCTGGAGCACCGGGTAGCGGGAGAGCTCCGCCTCGAGGACCCCGACGGGATTGGCCGGGCCGCGGCCACGCCCCACGGGCACGGCCTGCTCCAGGCTCCGCTCGAGGAAGGCCTTGGCCCGCCGGGCGGCCTCCCGGGGCGCCAGGCCCCGGGCCAGGAAGACGGCGAGCGCCGCCGAGAGGGTACAGCCCGTCCCGTGGGTGTGGGGGGTCTCGATCCGCCGCCCGCGGAGGAGCTCTGTGCCCTCCGCGTCGGCCCAGGCGTCCACGGCCCCGGCCGGGTCGTCGAGGTGCCCGCCCTTGAGGAGCACCGCCCGGCACCCCAGGGCGGAACGGAGGGCGGCGGCCGCCGCCTCCATGGCCCGGGCGTCCGGGATGGACCGGCCGAGCAGGACCTCGGCCTCCGGGAGGTTCGGGGTCACCACGGTGGCCAGGGGGCAGAGCCGTTCCCGGAGCACCGCCACGGCATCATCGGCGAGCAGCGGCACCCCGCCGGAGGAGGCCAGGACCGGGTCCACCACCAGGGCCGCCGGCGGCCGCCCGGCCAGGGCCCCGGCCACCGCCGCCACCACTTCCGCCGTCCCCAGCATCCCGGTCTTCACCGCGGCGGGGGCGATGTCCGCCAGCACCAGTTCCACCTGCCGGCGGACGAAATCCGCCGGCACCGGCGCCACCGCCGCCACGCCCCGGGTGTCCTGGGCGGTCAGCGCGGCCGGGGCGGCGGCCCCGTAGGCCCCGAGGGCGGTGAAGACCTTGAGATCCTGCTGGAGGCCGGCCCCCCCGCCCGGGTCGGAGCCGGCGATGGTGAGGACCGGGATCACGCCCCGCCGGAGCCCGCCTTGAGGCGCATGGCCCGCTTGTAGGTCTTGATGGCGCAGTAGTCGCCGCACATGGTGCAGGTGGGCCCGTGGTAGGCGCCGCCCTCGTCCCGGTAGAGCCGGGCCTTCTCCGGATCGAGCGAAAGATCGATCTGGGTCTGCCAGTCCAGCCGGTGGCGGGCCTCGGCCATGCGCCGGTCCTGGTCGAGGGCGCCGGGGACCCCCTTGGCGATGTCGGCCGCGTGGGCGGCGATGCGGGCGGCGATGACCCCTTCCTTGACGTCCTCGAGGGAGGGGAGCTTGAGGTGCTCGGCGGGTGTCACGTAACAGAGGAAGTCGGCCCCGGCGGCGGCGGCGATGGCCCCACCGATGGCGCTGGTGATGTGGTCGTAGCCGGGAGCGATGTCCGTCACCAGGGGCCCCAGCACGTAGAAGGGCGCCCCGTGGCACAGGCGCTTTTCGAGGAGCATGTTGGCCGCGATCTGGTCCATGGGCATGTGGCCCGGGCCCTCGATCATGACCTGGACCCCCGCCTCCCAGGCCCGGAGGGTGAGCTCTCCCAGGATGATGAGCTCGTGGACCTGGGCCCCGTCGGTGGCATCGTGGAGGCAGCCCGGCCGGAGGCCGTCGCCGAGGCTCAGGGTCACTTCGTGCTCCCGGGCGATGGCGAGGAGGTCGTCGAAGCGCTCGTAGAGGGGGTTCTCCCGCCGGTTGTACATCATCCACTCCATGACCAGGGAGCCGCCCCGGCTCACCACGCCCATGAGGCGCTCCTTCCGGGCCAGGCGCTCGATGCCCTCCAGGGTGAGCCCGGCGTGCACCGTCATGAAGTCCACCCCCTCCTGGGCCTGCTCCTCGATGACCCGGAAGAGGTCGTCCACGTCCATCTCGCAGATGGAGCGGCCGCGCTGCTCCACGGTCTCCACCGCGGCCTGGTAGACGGGCACCGTCCCGAGCGGCACCGGGCATGCCTCGCGGATGGCCCGGCGGATCTCTCGGATGGGACCGCCGGTGGAGAGATCCATCACCGCGTGGGCCCCGGCATCGAGGGCGACCCGGAGCTTTTCGAGCTCCGGCTCCGGCTCCGGGTGGTCCTTGGAGGTCCCGATGTTGGCGTTGACCTTGGTGGAAAGGCCGCGGCCCACGGCCATGGGCCGCTCGAGGCGGACGTGGCGGTTGTGGGGGATCACCGCCTGCCCGGCCCCCACCGCCTCGGAAAGGGCCTCGGCGGAGACGCCCTCCGCCTCGGCGGCGCGCCGCACCGGGTCCGACACCCCGCCGTCCCGGGCCGTCTCGAGGATCGTCTTGTCGCCGTCCTGCTCCATGGGCGCACTTTACTGGCGGGGTCCGGCCTTTTCAAGGCTGGGCCTCCGGTGTAACTATTGGGGTTTCAACCCGGGGCCGAGGCGGAGAACGGGGCCCGGCCGCGCCGCCGCCCTTCGGGGCGTTCGAGACCGGGCCATCTGCCGGCCCGTTCCCGAACGCCCACGGATCCACAGGAAGGAGGAGAAGGAGAAGATGAAGACCCAGCTCATGCAGGCCCAGGCCGGCGTCGTGACCCCCGAGATGGCCCACGTGGCGGAGGAGGAGGGGCTTTCGCCCGAGCTCGTTCGAGACCGCGTGGCGGCGGGCCAGATCGTCATCGGCCGCGGCCGCTTCAACGACCGGCGGATCGTGGGGATCGGAAAGGGCCTTCGCACCAAGGTGAACGCCTCCATCGGGACCTCCAGCGACATCTGCGACCTGGAACACGAGCGCCGAAAGGCCCGCGTCGCCGAGGAGGCCGGCGCCGACACCCTCATGGAGCTCTCCGCCGCGGGCGACCTCGACCTCATCCGCCGGACCGTCCTCCGGGAGGTCTCGCTCCCGGTGGGCAACGTCCCCCTCTACCAGGCCTTCTGCGAGGCCATCCAGCGCCACCGGGACCCCTCCCGCATGGACCCCGAGGCCCTCTTCGACCTCATCGAGCGCCAGTGCGAGGACGGCATCGCCTTCATGGCCATCCACTGCGGGATCAACCGCTTCACCATCGAGCGCCTCGAGCGCCAGGGCTACCGCTACGGGGGCCTCTGCTCCAAGGGGGGGACGCTCATGATCCAGTGGATGCTAAAAAACAACAAAGAAAACCCACTTTATGAGCAGTTCGACTGGGTCTGCGACATCCTCAAGAAGACCGACACCATCCTGAGCCTCGGAAACGGCATCCGGGCCGGCGCCATCCACGACTCCCTGGACCGGGCCCAGATGGCGGAACTCATCCTGAACTGCGAGCTGGCCGAGCGGGCCCGGGAACGCGGCTGCCAGGCCATGGTGGAGGGCCCGGGCCACGTCCCCCTGGACGAGATCGAGGCCAACATCCTCCTCCAGAAGAAGATGTCCAGCGAGGCACCCTACTACATGCTGGGGCCGCTGCCCACCGACGTGGGGGCCGGCTGGGACCACGTGACCGCCGCCGTGGGCGCGGCCCAGTCCTCCATGCACGGGGCGGACCTCATCTGCTACATCACCCCGGCGGAGCACCTGGCGCTCCCGGACGAGGCGGACGTGGCGGTGGGGGTGAAGACGGCGCGGCTGGCGGCCCACATCGGCGACGTGGTGAAGCTCCGCGGCCGGGCCGACCGGGCCGACATGCAGCTCAGCAAGGACCGGCGGGACTTCCGGTGGGGGGACCAGTTCCGGAACCTCCTCTTCCCCGAAGACGCCCGCCGGATCCTGGAGTCCAGGAAGTCCGTCTCCGGGAAGGGTTGCTCCATGTGCGGGGAACTCTGCGCCCTCAAGAACGCCGAGACCACCCTCAACCGCCACCTCAAGGGGGAGAAGCGGAACACCGCCCCGGCGGGGGTCGGCACGGACTAGCTCGAGGAACAGGAGCCGCCGGTGCAGTTCACGTAGGCGTTACAGTCGCCGTCCGTGTCGAGGGACACCGGCGTCCCCTGGGCGTGGATCGCTCCGCCGCAGTTCTTCTTGTCGTAGACGGTCAAGACGTCCGCGTCCCCGATGGGGATCTGGGCGGTGGAGGTGTTCTTCGGAACGTTGGTGCAGCCCCCCCCGTTCACGTCGTACGACTTGTCCTTGCCCTGGGCGCGTATCTGGAAGGTATAGCTCCCGCTGCAGCCGGTGGGCGGCCCGGTCCCGTTTCCGCTCCCCGTGGCGTTCCCGGAGGCGCAGATCCGGCTGACCAGGCCGTAGAGCTGGGTGTATTCCACGATGTCGTCGTAGTGGGCGTTGGGGTCGTTGGGGTCGGAACCCCCGGCGTAGTCGTCCACCTGGACCCCGTAGTCGTAGATCTTCACCACCCCGCTGGCGTTGGCGGACTGCTGGTTCAGGTTCTCCCCCTTGCTTCCCACCACGAAGGCCACGTTGGCCTTGGTGACGCCGCCGGCGCAGGCCGCGTCGGCGCAGAAGGTCACGTTCAGGTCCGTGGCCGTGGCGTTACAGGGGTTCGATGTGGGGGCGCCGCCGCTGTCGAGGTACTGGGTCGCCGGGTAGTAGTAGAGGGACTCCTGCCAGGGATCCCGGGTGTGGCCGACGGCCGCGTGCCAGGTGGCGTTGGAGGCCGGGGGGGCGCCGTTGACCATGGCGTAGCCCACGGTCTCCTCCAAGGCCGCCCGGACCGTGCGCCGGCCCTCGGCCAGCTTGTCGCGCTTGACGAGGCTCATGAGCATGGGGCCCAGGGTCCCGATGAGGAGCCCCAGCACCACCAGCACGATGGCCAGTTCCACCAGGGTGAATCCGTCCGTCCTAGTAGCCGCAGCAGATCTGGTAGATCTCATGGATCGTCACGTAGGCGGGGAGGTCGTCCGTCCCCCTGAAGTTCACGGTGGTGGCGTTGGCCGTGTAGTCCCGGACCCCGTTGGCCCCGTAGCTCGCCGCCACCAGGAGGGTTGCGTTGTGGTCGCCGTCGTCCAGCCGGAGCACCCGCCCGGCGAGGTTGGGGGCACTGCAGTCCACCCGGAGCCCCTCCATGGCGGCCGTCACCTCGTAGACCAGGTCGTGGCCCCAGGCGTCCGGGGCGCGGCACCGGGCGTCGAAGTAGCTCGCCGGCGGCACCTTCCGGCTGTGGCTCGCGTAGACCTCGAGGCAGTTCTTGGCCGCCACGAGCCGGTTCCGGGTGGCCGCATACTGGCGCGAGACCCGGAAGACGCTCCAGGCCGAGATGGCGATCCCCATGATGGCCCCGATGATGACGAGGGCCACCGCGAGTTCCACGGCGCTGAAGCCCGCCCCGCCCCTCACCTCGCCCCCCGCCGGCCCGCCAGGCCCTCGGCCACCCGGAGGTTGTAGCGGAGGTCCGGGTCGTTCGGCGCCAGTTCCTGGGCCCGCCGGATCACCCGCGCCGCCGCCCCCGGGCGCCCCAGGAGGATGAGGACCCCGGCCAGGTTGTTCGCCACCGCCGGGTCCGGGCGTTCCGCCAGGTAGGCCCGGTAGAGGCGGGCCGCGTCCCGGAGCCGGCCCGCCAGCCGGTACTCCTCCGCCTGCTGGAGCAGGGCCTTTCGGGTCCAGGCACCGGGATCGGCCGGGACGGCCGGTTCGGACGCCTGGCGCGCCGCCCCCCCGGCCGGTTCCGGTGCGGCGGCGGGGCCGGCATACGGGCTCGGAAGGGCCGTCGCTGCCGGAAGCGGCGGCGGCGTCCCTTTCGAGGAGACCGCCGGCGTCCCGGGCGGGGCCGGGGTCGCCTCTTCGCCCCCGCGGGACGGGCCGGCCGCCGACCCGGGGAGCGGGGCCGCGGGATTCGCGGCCGTCACGGGGGGCGGGGCCGCGGGACGGGCCGGCCGCGCCCTTTCCGGCGCCGCCCCCGGGACCACGGGGTGCCACCACAGGACGGCCGCCGCAGCGGTCAACCCCGCCGCCGCCAGCACGAGGCCGCCGAGCACCGCCGCCCGGAGCCAGGGCCGGCGCCGGGACGGGCCGCCCTCCGGGGCCGCGGGGCCGATCGGCACCGGCACGGCCGGGCCGCCGCCGGCCTCCCGCTGCCGCTCCACCTTCTCCAGGGCCTCGAAGAGCTTGCTCATCCCGCCTTGTCCAGCACCGTCACATCGAGGAGGATCACCATCTCCACCCGCCGGAGGACCCGCCGCTGGTACCGGAAGACGCGCCCGACCAGGGGGAGCCGGTCCAGGACCGGGAGACCCGACATCTCCTTGTCCGTCCGCTCCTGGATGAGCCCCCCGATGATGACGATGTCGCCGGAGGCCGCCCGCACCACGGTGGAGGCCTCCCGGAGGTTCACCCGGGGGAAGGTGTATCGGGTCCCGCCGGCGAACTCCCGCTCGTCCAGGGAGACGAGGTCGCTCTTGATGGGGACGAGGTGGAGGCTGACCCGCCCGTCGTCCTCGATGATGGGGGTCACGCCGAGGAGCACCCCGTCGAAGATGGAGCCGATCTCCGCCGTTGGAGCGATGGTGCTCGACCCGCCCGAGGTGGTGGTGGTGCCCGTCTCGAGGCTTTTCAAGTAGGCCACGGACTGGCCCACGCTGATCACCGCGGACTGGCCGTTGGTGACCTTGAGGCGCGGGTTGGAGAGGGTGCGGATCCGGCCGTAGTCCTCCATGGCCCGGAGCACGGTGCTCACATTGTAGTAGTCCTGGGAGAGGGTGAGGTTGTAGAGGACGGATTCATCCGTGGGCGTGGTGGCCACGTCCAGGACGGCCCCGCCGGCCTTGAGCGCCGCCTTGCTGAGGGTGGCCGTGAGCTGGCCCCAGTCGATGCCCAGTTCGTGTTGGTGGTCGAGCTCGATCTCGAGGATCTTCGCCTGGATGAGGACCTGGCGCTGGTACCGCTCCCGGAGGGCGGAGACGTAGGCCTCGATGGAGCGGACCGTGGAAGGGCGGCCCCGGACCATCAGGGTGCCGGTCTGCCGGTTCAGGACGTAGGATCCCTCGTCGCCGAGCCGGTCCTTCAAGGCCGCCTCGATCCCCTTGTAGATGTCGGTCACCTCGGCGGAGTTCTGGCCCGTGAGCTCGAAGCTCCCGGTGAGCGGGGTGAGGACGTCGGTGTCCGTCCCGCCCCCGGCGGTATTGCCGCCTAGCACGTCGCCCCCCACGCTGAAGCGCGAGCTCTGGACCGTGCCCAAAAAGTCCAGGGGGATGAGCCGCTCCACCAGGGGCGAGATGTAGACCGTCCCCCCGTCGAGTCGCCAGCCCACGTCCAGGGCCGTGCATACAGACTCGAGCACCTCCCGGATCGGCCACTCGTGGTACTGGGCCGTCAACCGCCGCGCCGCCTCCGGGCTCGCCGCGAAGGCCGGGTCCAGCACCAGGTTCAGCCCCGCCGCCTTGGCCAGGGCGAGGAGGATGGCGCCCCCGCCCTCCCCCACGAAGTTGAGGGTGACGCGCTGGGTGTCGAGGGGCGACAGGCGCTTGAACCTCGGTTTCGGGGGGGCCGGCCGGCGCCGCGGGGAGGCCGGGTCGGCCGGCCGTTCCGCGGCGGCCGCCGTGGGCGGGGCCTGGGGCGGAGGTGGCGCCGGCCGACCGGCGCACCCGGCCAGCAGCAGGAATCCGAGGAGTGCCGCACCGGCGGCACGCCCGCCTCGTCTCTTCGCCGTCTCTCGTTTCATGGCGCTCCCACCGGGAGGGTCCGGGTCTCGCCGGGACGGAGAAAAACCCGTCCCTGGCCCGGCACCTCGAACCACACCCCCGTCCGCGTGATGTCCAGCACCCGGAACCGGCCCGCCCGGTCTCCGGGTGCCAGCGTGGCCCCGTTCACCTTGCAGAAGGTCTTGCGCCCGCAGGCCACCACCAGGTCCAGGGAGAGTTCCTGGAGGAGGGGCGGCGTCCCGCCCGCCGGCGCACGGTCGGGCCGGAGGAAGGGGTCGGCCGGAAGCCGGGCCGGCGGCCCCGGCCGCCCGCACACCGCCGCGGGCGGCCCCTCGGGGGCGTTTTCCAGGGCCCAGGCGGCCACCCTGGCCTCGGGCAGGCGCGGTCCGCCCCCGGGGCCGAGGGCCCACGCCAGGGCCACCCCAAGAGCCAGGACCCAGGCCGGTGCCGCAAGACGGCCCCACTGCCTCAACTCCTCGGTGGACACGGCCACAGGTAGTACCCCCTCAGCTTGATGGAGAGATAGACGCCCGCCGGGCCCTTCCCGGAGATCCGGTCCACGGAGAGGCGCTCCGGCACGAAGATCCGCCCCGAGGTGCACTGGGCGGCCAGGCGGCGGACGAGCTCCGGAAAGGAGAGGTCGCGCCACTCGGCCTCCACCCGCTGCCACGTGCGCACGTTGGGCCGACCGCGGCACGGGAGGAGGGCCCCGTCCAGGACCTTGTAGGCCGAAAGCGCCCGGCGGTTGGCGTCGAGCCGGACGGCCGCCGCGTCGAGCCGTGCCAGCGCCCGCCGGGCCTCGGCGCGCATGTGGCGGGCCCGAAGGAAGCCGGCCAGGGCCGCGGAAAAGACCACCGCCGCCACGACGGCGGCCGTCCACCGGAGGGTGGGTATCGCCGGGAGCCGTGTCACGTCCTAGTGCGCCCTCCTGGGGATCAAACGGCAGGAGAGATATCCCTCCGCACTCTCTTCATCGTACATCCAGCCGATTTTCTTCAAATCGAAGGCCGGATCGAGGCCGCGCTCCAACCGGTCGAACCGGGCCCCGACCGTGGAGAACCCCCCTTGGGTGACCATCTCGGCCTCCAGGATCAGGGGCCGGTCGAGGAGGCGGGCCGGGTCCTTCACCTCCGGGGCCGCGCGTCCCGAGCCCGCCCCTTCCCGCCGGACCTGGAGCCGCACCACCTTGACCCCATTCGGGACCGCCTCGGCCAGCCGGACGAGGACCTGGTCGAGGTCCGGTTCCCCGGCCTTCCTGGCCCGGATGGCCAAGAGGCGTTCCAGGTCTGCCTTTCGGTCCGGGGCCGGGAGCCCGGCCTCGAAGGCCCGGCGCTCCTGCTGGAGCTGCCGGTACCGCGCCATGTAGACGTCCTCGAGGTGCCGGGCCTGGACGAAGAGGACCGCGGCTGCCACGGCGAGGGCCAGCGCGCCGGCGCCGAGACCCGCGGCCAGGGGCGGGAGGGCGTCCAGCCAGGCCCTGGCCCAACGCCGGGCCGCGGGCAGGAGGTCCAGGGCCGGGTCCACGAAGGGGGCGCCGTAGAGGGCCGGCGCCTCCGGGGCGGCGGCCGCCGCGGCCGGCCCCACAACGGCGGCCCAGTCGGGCTCGACAATCTCCACCCCGGGCGCCGGCCGGGGCGGGCAGGCCCCCCGGAGGGGGCCCACCGGCAGGACCCCCGCCACCCGGAGGCCGGTCTGCCGCTGCACGGCCTGCACGGCGAAGGCAACGGCGGGCGCGACCGCCTCGGGTTCCGGCCGCTGCGGCTCGCTGTAGGGCACCACCTGGGCGTAGGCGGGGATGCCGCCCTCGGCGGCCACCAGGGTGAGATGGGACGCCCCGAAATCCGCCACCAGGACGGGCTCCCGGATGAGCCGGCCGGCGAGCGCCGCCACGGCGGCCACCGCCGGGACCTGGCGGCGGATCCCCTCCGCGGCCCCTTCGGGGAACTCGTCCCAGATCCGATGCAGCTCCGCCTCCGAGCACGAAAGGACCGAGAGGACGAGCTGGGGGCCCCGCCGCCCCAAGACCTTCCAGCGGTGGAGGAGGGGCTCCTCGGGCCCGAAGTACCCGGCCTGCCGCACCCGCTCGTCCACGTGCAGGGCCAGGATCCCCCTCCCGGCCGCCGGAAACTGGCCCCGGGTGACGGCGGCCTTCTGGAATCCGGCCACGAACACGTCGGCGCCCCGGGCCGCGAGGTCCGCGGCGCCCACCTCCTCCGGGAGGCCGAAGACCGGCCGCCGCCCGCCCGCCATCCAGGTCCGGCGCCAGCGCCCCGCGCCCGCCGGTTCAACGATCCATCTTCTTCGCGCCACTGCCCGCATCCTCCCGCGCCGAAACGACGCTGTCGTGGATCCAACCGGGGATCTCGGCACCGTCCGAGCCATGGACGGCCACCCGCCACCAGTCCGCCTGGCGCCCCTCTGCCCGGAGGACCTGTCCGGCTGCCGCCAGGGCCACCGGGTCGAAGGCCTTCCCCGGCCCGCTTCGCACGTAGGCGCGGTGCGCCACCACGCGGAGCACGTCGCCCCCGGGCGCCTTGGCCTCCCGGGCGACGGCGGGCCGGGCCGCCTGTTCCCCGGTGTCGGCCTGGAGCATCCGCCCCGCCACGAAGCCGCCGGCCAGGAGCGTCATCGAAAGCACGGCAAGGGCCGCCGCCCGGCGCCACCGGGACGCCTCGGCCACCACACCCGCCGGCATGGGGACCGTCTCGCCCGACTCCTGGACCTCCCGGGTCCCCACCCGCCCCTTCCCGGCCGCGCAGGCCATGAGGAGGGCCCGGTCCATGAGGCGGTTGACGAGCCTCGGGATCCCCTTCGTCCGCTCGTAGACCCGGTCCAGGGTCCGCCGGTCCAGGCGCATGTCGCCGCGGCCCGCCTTGGCCAGGCGGAAGGCCACGTACTCCGCCGTCTCTTCCCGGCTGAGCGGCCGCAGCACCTCCTTGACGGCCACGCGCTGGGTCAGCTGTCCCAGGGCCGGGTCCGCCAGCACATCTTCCAGCTCCGGCTGGCCCACCAGGACGATCTGGAGAAGCTTTTCACGGCGGGTCTCGAGGTTCGACAGGAGCCGGAGCTGCTCCAGTGTTTCACGTGGAACATTCTGGGCCTCGTCCACCACGACGAGGAGCTCCCGCCCCTGCTCGGCGAGGTCGAGCATCGCGTCCTGGAAGCGCTTGAGCAGGATGCCTCGGTCCTGCACCCCGGGATCGTCCGCGTCGAGCTCTTCCAGGAGGAGATGGAGGAGCCCCTCCGGGCCCACCGCCGGTGAGAGCAGGACGGCGGGCTGTTTCTTGGGATCGAGTTCCTGGAGCAGCATCCGAAGGAGCAGGGTCTTTCCGGTCCCGGCGGTCCCGATGAGCACCAGGAACCCCTCCCCGCGCCCGATCCCGTACTTGAGCACCTCCTTGGCCGCCACGTGGGGCCGGGCCGGGAAGAAGAATTCCGGGTCGGGGGAGAGGCGGAAGGGCGCCTCCCGGAGGCCGAAATACTGGATGTAGTCGCCGAATCCGTTCATTTGATCTGCCCCACCATCTGGTAGATGGGCCCGATGAGGCCCAGGGCCACCAGCAGGAAGATGATCCCTGCAAAGACGATGAGGATGGGCTCGAGGGTGCGGGAAAGGGTGTCCACGAGCTTGTCCACCTCGTCCATGTACCGCCGGGCGAGGATCAGGAACTGCTCGGGGAGGTTCCCCGTCTGCTCGCCGACGCCCACCATCCGGAGCACGAAGGGATCGAAGAAGGTCACCCGGCCGAAGGCCTCGGTGAGCCCGAAGCCGGCCATCACGTCCTCGCGGACCCGCCGGATGCCGCGCCGGAGTTCCTCGTGTCCCACCGAATCCTCCATGAGATCGAGGCTCTTGAGGATGTCGATGCCCGCCGAGGCGAGCAGCGACAGATACTCGAAGAAGAAGGCCAGGGCTGAGGCCTTGACGATGCGCCCGAAGACCGGGGTCCGGGCGGCGGCGGCGTCCCAGTAGAACTTGAGGTCCGGGTGCGCCCTGGCGGCCAGGCGGAGGGCCGCGAACAAGGCGATGAAGATCGGCACCACCGGCCACCACCGCTGGCAGACGTCCACGGTGGCGATGAGGAACACCGTGGCCGCGGGCAGCTCCTTGAGCCCCAGTCCCTGGAAGAGGTCCAACATCTTGGGCAACACGTAGAAGATCCAGACCGAGAAGGCGACCAGCATGAGGACCACCACGAAGGTGGGGTACATGAGGGCCCGCTTGGTGCTGGTGATGATCTCGTGGACCCGCTCGATGTGGCGCCCCGCGTCGTCCAGGGTCCGGTCGAGGCTCCCGGTCTCTTCGCCGATGGCGACCAGGGCGAGGACGATCCGGGGAAAGATCCCCCTGTGGGCGCGGAGGGCCTCGGAGAACATCCGGCCGTTTCGGACGTCGGCCACCACTCGGGTGAGGATCCGCTTGAGCGCCTTGTCGCCGGGGCTGGCCTCCAGGTCCTCGAGGGCCTGCATGAGGGGGACTCCGCCCCGGAGGAGCAGGGCCAGGTTCCGGAAGAACTCGGCGAGGACGAGCCGGCGCACGCGCCCCCGCTCCAAGGAGAGACCCGGGAAGAGGCGCCGCCGGTAGCGGAGGAGGCTCAGCCCCCGCTGCCGGAGGGTGACGAAGAGCTCCGCCGGGGAGGCGAAGTCCCCGCTCTCGCGGAGCCGGTTCCCGTCGCGGTCCAGGGCCTCGTAGGAAAAGGTCGCCATCAGCCGAGCACCCGCTGCATCTCGTCGAGGCTGGTCTCCCCGGCCAGCACCTTCTTCTTCCCGATCTCGACGAGATCCCGGAACCCCTCGGCCCGGGCCTGGTCTTCGATGGCCCCCATGGGGGCCTCCTCCGCGATGAGCCGAAGGAGCTCCCGGCTCATGGAGAGGATCTCCACCACGGCGATCCGGCCGAGGTACCCGGTGCCGCGGCAGAATTCACAGCCCTTCCCCTTGTAGTATTCCCCGTCCTCCGGGAGTCCGTAGCGCCGCAGCACGTGCTTGTCGGGCTGGTACCGCTCCTTGCACCGGTAGCAGAGCCGGCGCACCAGCCGCTGGGCCAGGATCCCGGCCAGGGAGGTGGAGAGGAGATAGGGCGAGATCCCGAGGTCTCGGAGCCGGGCCACGGCGCCCAGGGCGTTGTTGGTGTGGAGGGTGGAGAGCACCAGGTGCCCGGTGAGCGCCGCCCGGGTGGCGAGCACCGCCGTCTCCTCGTCCCGGATCTCCCCCACGAGGATCACGTCCGGGTCCTGGCGGAGGAAGGTCCGGATGGCGGAGGCGAAGGTGTAGCCCGCCCGCTCGTTCACCTGGGTCTGGTGGATCAGGAGGAACTCGTACTCGATGGGGTCCTCCACGGTGAGGATGTTCTTGCTGATGGCGTCCATCCCGCGCAGCCCGGCGTAGAGGGTGGTGGTCTTGCCGCTCCCGGTGGGGCCGGTGACCAACACCATGCCGTAGGGGAGGCCGAAGAGCTCCCGGGCCTTGGCCAGCTCCTCGGGCTCGAACCCGAGATCGGCGATACCGAGGAAGGTCCCGCCGCGGGCGGGCAGGAGCCGGAGCACCAGGTTCTCCCCGAACTGGGACCGCACGGTGGAGACGCGGATGTCGAAGGCGTCTCCCAGAAATTCGAAGGACATCCGCCCGTCCTGGGGTTTTCGCTGCTCGGAGATGTCCATCCCCGACCGGACCTTGATGTTGGTGACCAGCCGGTTGTGGAGGCCTATGGGGAAGATGTAGGCCGGGCCCGTGACACCGTCCACCCGGAACATCACTCGGACGGTGCGGTCGCTGGGGCTCACGTGGACGTCGGTGGCCCGCTGGCTGATGGCGGCGGCGAGCAGCATGTCCACCATCCGGCCCACGTCCAGGTCCCCGGCGGGGTCACGGCGAAGCCGCTCCGCCATCTCCTCGATCTGCTCGTCCAGCGGGTGCTCGAGGAGGTAGTAGAACCGCTCGATGACCTTGCCGAGTTCCCCTTCCGCACCGACGTGGATCTCGGGGAAGCCCCCCGTGAGCCGGAAGACCACGTCCCGGGGACGCGGGTCGTAGGGGTCGGCCACGGCCACGTGGAGCCTTCCTTCTTCGTTGTAGAGGGGGAGGATCTTCTGGTCCCGGGCGACCTGGGCCGGAAGGCGCTCGAGGTTCTCCGCGCGGGGGAGGAAGGTCCGCAGGTCTACGAAGGGATGCCCGCTCTGCTGGGCCAGGGCCCGGGCCACCTCGGCGTCGGTGACGAGGCCGAGCCGCATGAGGCACTCCCCGAGCCGTTCCCCGGTGGCCCGCTGTTCCTGGAGGGCGTACTGGATCTGTTCCTCGGAGACGAGCCCGTGGTCCTTGAGGAGTTTCCCTATGGGGGGTCGTTGCTCTGCCATGTCGTGAACCGTCCCGCCGGCCCAGGACCGGAACGCCGGGCGCACCGCCCCGCCCCCCGAAGGCCGTCCTTCGCTCTCCGGCTTATCGGCACGATGCCCTTGTTTCGATAGCAAAAACCCCGCCAACCCGCCGGCAGAGGCGGGACGGGGTGCAGCCGGGGCCGGGACGAGGTATAAATCGACCGGCACCGGTCCGGGCCCCCTCCCGGGGGCCAGAAGGAAACCAGGAACCGGCGCCGGGGAGGCCGAGGTGGACATCCTCACGGAAAAGTCGTCCATGCGCCGGGCCGCCGACCGCTGGCGGGCCGAGGGCCGCCGCATCGCCCTCGTCCCCACCATGGGCTACTTCCACGAGGGGCACCTCTCCCTCATGGACATGGCCCGGAAGGCGGCCGACCGGGTGGTGGTGAGCCTCTTCGTGAACCCGGCCCAGTTCGGTCCGTCGGAGGACCTCGCCCGCTACCCGCGGGACCTCGAGCGGGACGCCGCCCTGGCGGAGGCCCGGGGCGTGGACTGCCTCTTCGCCCCCCCGGCCGAGGAGATGTACCCGGCCGGGTACCAGACCTGGGTGGAGGTGACGGATCTCGCCGCGGGCCTGTGCGGGGCCTCCAGGCCCGGGCACTTCCGCGGGGTCTGCACCGTGGTGGCCAAGCTCTTCAACATCGTCCGCCCGGACGTGGCGGTCTTCGGCGCCAAGGACTTCCAGCAGCTCCAGGTGGTGCGCCGGATGGCGGCGGACCTCGACCTCCCGGTGGAGATCCTCGCCCACCCCGTGGTGCGGGAACCCGACGGGCTGGCCATGAGCTCCCGGAACACCTACCTCTCGCCGGAAGAGCGCCGTTCGGCCCTCTCCCTCTTCTCGTCTTTGGAACTGGCCGCCCGCCTGGTGCGGGAGGGAGAGCGGGAGGCGGGACGGATCGAGGCCGCCGTGGCGGCCCACATCCGCTCCGCCCCCGGCACCCGCATCGACTACGTCTTCGTCGGGGACCCGGAGACCCTCCGGCCGGTGAAGCGGCTGGCCGGCCCCACCCTGCTGGCGCTGGCGGTCTGGGTGGGCAAGACCCGGCTCATCGACAACACGATCCTGGAACCCTGCCCGACCGGGCCGATGCGGGCGGACTAGCGCCGGGTTATAATTTATAAAAAATTCCAAACGAACCGGCGCGCGCCCCCCGCCACGTCACTGCGTGCCGGGCGGCCGCCCCCGGTTCGAGGAACCGAACCCATGCTGCGCACCATGCTGAATTCCAAGATCCACCGGGCCCGGGTGACCGAGGCCCGGCTGGACTACGAGGGAAGCCTTTCCCTGGACCCGGACCTCATGGAGGCGGCCGGCCTCCTCCCCTACGAGCAGGTCCGGGTCTACAACATCTCCACCGGGGAACGCTTCGAGACCTACGTCATCAAGGGGGACCGCCCCGGTTCCGGGACGGTCTGCCTCAACGGGGCCGCGGCCCGGAAGGGCAGCCCGGGGGACCTCGTCATCATCGCCTCCTACGGCCTCTACGCCCCCGAGGAGATCCCGTCGGGCCAAAGCATCCTCGTGTGGGTGGACGAACACAACCGGGTCGCCCGCCGCAAGGTGGACCCCTGGTCCGCCTGATCCCCTCCATGGTGGCGTCGCGACAATCGCCGATGACGGTGGTGCTTCAAGCCCCTCGGGGCTCCCCGCGGTCCCCGGCGACGCCTCGTTCCCCGCGACGGTCGCGCCTTGTCCTTGGCGATTCCCGCTGAGCCATCCACTTACGAGGCCACATTCATGAACCCAGCCAAGGCCCGGCCCAGACTGTACGTGGTCAGCCTGGGCTGCGCGAAGAACCAGGTGGACACCGAGGTGGCCCTCGGGGCCATAGAACGGGAGGGGGGCTTCGACCTCACCGACCGCCCGGAGACCGCCGATCTCCTCGTGGTCAACACCTGCGCCTTCATCGAGCGGGCGGTCTCGGAATCCATCGAGGCCGTCCTGGAGACCGCCGAGATGAAGCGCCCGGGCCAGCGGCTCGTGGTCATGGGCTGCCTGGTCCAGCGCTACGGGGAGGCCCTCCTCCGGGAGCTGCCCGAGGTGGACGCCTTCCTCGGCACCGAGGGGCCGGCGGGTCTCCCCGGCCTGGTCCGGCGCCTGGCCGCCGGGGAGGGACCCCTCCTGGACCTGGCCCCGGCGGGCCGCCTTCCGCTCTCCGCCCCCCGGTTCCTCACCACGCCCCCCTGGCGGGCCTGGCTCCGGGTGGCCGAGGGGTGCGACAACCGGTGCACCTATTGCCTCATCCCCCGGATCCGGGGCCCCCTGCGGCCCGTCCCCCTTCCCGACCTCGTGGCGGAGGCCCGGGACCTCGAGGAAAGGGGTGTCAAGGAATTGACCTTGGTGGCCCAGGACCTCACCGCCTACCGCGACGGCGGATCGGACCTCGCCGCTCTCCTCCGCCGCCTCCTGGCCGAGACGGGGATCGCCTGGATCCGTCTCCTCTACCTTCACCCTAACGGTATCAACTCGAATTTATTGAAGATTATTGCGGATAACCCGCGCATCTGCCCCTACCTCGACGTCCCGGTCCAGCACGCCAGCGACCGGATCCTCGCCCGGATGGGCCGCCGCTACCGGCGACGGGACCTTGACGCCCTCCTCGGCCGGATCCGGGAGCACCTCCCGGAGGCGGCCCTCCGGACCACCGTCATGGTGGGCTTCCCGGGGGAAGGGGAGGACGACTTCGAGGCGCTCCTCGAGTTCGTGGAGCGGTGGCGTTTCGATCACCTCGGGGCCTTCGCCTACTCCGACGAGGAGGGGGCGCCGTCGGGCGCCCTGGGCGGCAAGGTGGCCCGGGATGTGGCGGCCCGGCGGCTGGACCGGGTCATGTCCCTCCAGGCGGGGATCGCCGCGGAGCGCAACCGCCGCCGGGTGGGCCGGGTGGAAGAGGTCCTGGTGGAAGGGGTGAGCCGGGAGACGGATCTCCTCCTCGAGGGCCGCACCCGGTACCAGGCGCCCGACGTGGACGGGGTGGTCTACATCACGGCCGGCCGGGCCGAGGCGGGCGGCCTGGTCCCGGTGAAGATCACCGGGGCCCACACCTATGACCTGGTGGGAGAGATCGTCTCCGGCACGACCGAAGACGGGGATTAGCCCCGCCGAGCCCGCCGCCTAGACCTCCCCGGCCTGGACCAGCCGGGCGAAGTGCTCGAAGCTCCGGTCGTAGGTCCGCTCCCCCGCCTCGTGGAAGCAGCAACCGGGCAGTTGGCGCATCTTCAAGTGGTAGCGCAGGCACTCGCAGCAGATCCCCTTCCGGGGACAGGGCTCGTAGGTGCAGGGACAGCGCTGGCGGTTCTTCTCCTTCTGGCATTCCATGTGACGGCCTCGCAAAAAAAGTCCTCCGGGTGGATGGCCCGGCAAAGGTCTCCGATGCGCGACGCTGATGATGGATCAGCGGGAATCACCAAGGACAAGGCGCGACCATCGCGGGGAACGAGGCGTACTCCGGATACGCCGCAGTGACGATGCGATGGGAAGCACCGCTGTGATTGGCGATTCCCGCGACGCCATCATCAGATGTCCAGTTCCTGGACCTCAAGGGCATGGGTCTGGATGAACTCCCGCCGGGGCTCCACCTTGTCGCCCATGAGGGTGGTGAAGAGGCTCTCGGCCTCGTCGGCGTCCCGGATGCTTACCTGGAGGAGCGTCCGCTTCTCGGGATTCATGGTGGTCTCCCAGAGTTGGCCCGGGTTCATCTCGCCGAGCCCCTTGTAGCGCTGGATGGTGATCCCCTTCCGGGCCGAGGCCCGGATGAAGGCCAACAGTTCGTCCATCCGGCTAAATTCGGCCGCCTCACCCTCCTTGAGGGCCACCTCCATGCGGGCGCCGACCAGGCCCTCCAGGGCCCCGTAGGCCCTGCGGAGGCGGCGGAACTCCGGGAGTTGGAAGAGACCGGGACCGACGGTGGCGGTGAGGTAGCCGAGATCCTCCACCCCCACGTCGAACTCGTAGCCCCCCTCCTCCCCGCGGGCGGCCCGGACACCTCCCACCCGGTAGCCGAGCCCCTTGAGCTTCTGGGCCAGGGTCTCGGCCTCGGCCTGGTCCCGGAGGGCCCCGTCGCTCTCCCGGAGGAGGTCTTCGGCCAGGCGGCGCCAGCACCCTTTTCGTTCCAGTCCCTCCAGGGCGTCCTCGTAGGCGGCGGCCCGGTCCAGGAAATCCCGGAGCTTGCGCCCCTCGAGGGCCACGTCGTGCCCCTCGACGAGCACCCTGAGCCCGTCCGAGATCCGGTCGAAGAGGAACCGGTCGAGGGCGGCCTCGTCCACCAGGAAGAGCTCCTTGCCCTTTCCGAGCCCCACCCGGTAGAGCGGCGGCTGGGCCACGTAGAGCATCCCCCGCTCCACCAGCGGGGCCATCTGCCGGTAGAAGAAGGTGAGCAGCAGGGTCCGGATGTGGGCCCCGTCCACGTCGGCGTCGGTCATGATGATGACCTTGTGGTAGCGGACCTTGTCCGGGTCGAAGTCGGCCTTGCCGATGCCTGTTCCGAGGGCGGCGATGAGCTGGCGGATCTCCTCGCTGGCCAGCATCTTGTCGAACCGGGCCTTCTCCACGTTCATGATCTTGCCCCGAAGGGGCAGGATGGCCTGGAAGCGCCGGTCACGGCCCTGCTTGGCGCTGCCTCCGGCGGAGTCGCCCTCCACCAGGAAGAGCTCGCGGCGGACCGGGTCCTTCTCCTGGCACTCGGCCAGCTTCCCGGCCATCATGACGTCCGGGCCGCCCCCCTTCTTCCGCGCCAGTTCCTTGGCCCGCCGGGCGGCCTCCCGCGCCCGGGCCGCCTCGACGGCCTTGGCGAGGATCTTCTTGGCCACGGTGGGATTCTCCTCCAGGTAGGTGGAGAGCCCCTCGTGGACGATGGAACCGACGATGGACCGGACCTCGGTGTTACCGAGCTTGGTCTTGGTCTGTCCCTCGAACTGGGGGTTGGGCACCCGGACGGAGAGGACGCAGGTGAGCCCCTCCCGGACGTCGTCCCCTTCCATCTTCTCCCGGAGCTTCTTCGGCACCACGTCGTCGCTGGCGTAGCGGTTGAGGCACTTCGTGAGGGCCTGGCGGAACCCGGCCACGTGGGTTCCCCCCTCCTTGGTGCGGATGTTGTTCACGTAGCTCTGGATCCGCTCCGAGTAGCCGCGGTTGTACTGGAAGGCCGCCTCGACCTGGACGCCGTCGCGTTCGCCCGAGATGAACACGGGTTTCTCGTGCACCAGATCCTTGTTCTTGTTGAGGTACTCGACAAAGGAGACCACCCCGCCCTTGAAGTGGTACTCGTGCCGGACGCCGGAGGCCTCGTCCTCGAGGGAGATCTTGACGCCGGAGTTGAGGAAGGCCAGCTCCCGCATCCGGGCCTGGAGGATATCGTACTCGAAGGCCGTTCCCTCCCGGAAGATCTCGGGGTCCGGCTTGAAGCGGACCTTGGTCCCCTGCTTCCGGGTGGGACCGAGGTCTTCCAGGGGACCTTCCACCTCGCCTCTCCGGTAGCGCTGCCGGTAGGCCCGGCCGCCCCGGTACACCTCGGCCACCAGCCACTCCGAAAGGGCGTTCACCACCGAGACCCCGACCCCGTGCAGCCCGCCGGAAACCTTGTAGGTCTGGTGGTCGAACTTGCCCCCGGCATGGAGTCGGGTCATGACGAGTTCCAGGGCCGGGATCCCCTCGGTGGGATGGAGGTCCACCGGGATCCCCCGGCCGTTGTCCTCCACGGTCACGCTCCCGTCCTCGTGGAGGGTGACCTCGATGCGCGTGCAGAAACCGGCCAGGGCCTCGTCGATGCTGTTGTCCACCACCTCGTAGACCAGGTGATGGAGACCCTCGGCCCCGGTGTTGCCGATGTACATGGCCGGGCGCTTTCGCACCGCGGACAATCCCGAAAGGACCTTGATCTGACCGGCCCCGTAACCCGAACCCCTGGGTGTCTTCGTCTTTTCCGTGGTCATCCCTCGTTCCCTGTATCCTCGGCGTCTTCGCCCGACTCCTTCCTGAGCGACATGGGCATCACCAGGGCCAAGAAGCCCGGGTCCTTCTCCCCCTGGATGACGCAAGGCGAAAAATCGTTGTTGCAGGCCAGTTCCACGCGGTCGGAATCCATGACCCCGAGCGCGTCCATGATGTACTTCGCGTTGAAGGCGATCTCGAAGGGCTCGCCCTCGTATTCCACGTCCACCACCTCCCGGGCCTCCCCCATCTCCTTGTGGAGAGACTCCACCTCCACCGACCCCGGCGAGACGGCGGCCTTGACCCCCCGGAAGAGGCTGTCGGCAGACATGATGGACAGGCGCTTCAGGGCGCTGTAGAAGGTGGTCTTGTCGAAGAAGAAACTCCGTTCCTTCTCCGCCGGGATGATGGCCTTGTAGTCCGGGAAGGCGGCATCCACCAACCGAAGCACCATATGTTCCGGCCCGGCGGCCACGAAGGCGAAGCCCCCGTCCACCCCGAACCGGACCCGGTCGTAGCCCTCCACCATCCGCCGGATCTCCGCCGCCCCTTTCCGGGGAAGGATGATGCCGCCATCGAGCCCCAGGGGGTGATCCAGGGCCTTCTCGGCACAGCTGAGGCGGTGGCCGTCGGAACTCACCATCCGCAGAAGGGGCGTCCCACCCTCTTCCCCAAGGACCTCCTCCACGTAGACCCCGCACAGGGCGTACTTGGACTCGTCATGGGAGGCGGAATAGAGGGTCTTGTCGAGGAGTTCCTTGAGCAGCGCGCCCTCCACCTCGGCGGATCGTTCGTGGGACACCTCCCGGAAGCGCGGAAAATCCTCCGGGCTCAGGCCCCCGATCCGGTACTCGGCCTTCCCGCCGCCCCCGATAGTCACCCAGTAGTTCTCCCCCTCGATGAGGCGGATGGTCTCGCTGGGAAACTCCCGGACGATCTCGAAGAATTTCTTCGCCCCGAGGGTGACGGCGCCCTGTTCCTCGACCTCGTCGCAGCGGACCCGGCCCCGGTAACTGATCTCGAGGTCCGTGGCCTCGATGAAGAGTTCATCGGCGGAGGTGTAGAGGAAGACGTTGTTCAGGATGTTCATGGTGGTCTTCTTGTCCACGATGGTCTGGATGCGGGCAAGGACCGGGGAGAGCGCCTTCTTTTCCACGACGAGACGAAGCATTTCTTATTCTCCTGATATCTATTTATAACCAGAAAGGATAAGAAGGCCTGTTCAAATACTTGATAAACACAATAAGTAGTTGTTATTGTTAAAATTCAAACCTGGAGAACCTGTTGTCGAAAAGGGCCGTTTTCCAGGGGGCCCGGCGGGGCGCAGTTTGTGAAGGAGATGTCCACGGATCCATTCACATGTTATGAACAGGGGTCTGGAACCGGCCCGGAATCGTTTCGGAAGACCATACCACAAGATGACATTATCTACCAGAAATCTAACCAAAATCTTATCGGACAGGATCCGGCGCGAAGGGCCCGTTTCCTTCCGGGATTTCATGGAGGCGGCGCTCTACCACCCGGAAGGGGGCTACTATGCCCGGGGTTTCCGGGTGGGCCGGGCCGGGGACTTCGTCACGAGCCCCCACGTCCACCCGCTCTTCGGCGCCCTGTGCGCCCGCCAGCTCCTGGACTTCCGGTCCCGCCTCGGCGGCGGGCCCTTCCGGGTCGTGGAGCAGGGGGCCGGCGCCGGCTACCTCGCGGCGGACATCCTGGGCTACCTGGAGCGGAAGGCGGCCCTCGACGGGGTGACGTACGTCGTCGTGGAGCCCTTCGAACACCTCAAGGCGCTCCAGGCGGAGCGCCTTGAGCGGTACGGGGACCGGGTGCGCTGGGTGGGCGCCGCCGCCGAGCTTTCCCCGGCGCCCGGGTGCGTGCTGACCAACGAGCTCCTGGACGCCTTTCCCGTCCACCTCGTGGTCCGGGAGGCGGACGGGTTCCGGGAGGTCTACGTGGACTGGGAGGGCGGGGCCTTCCGGGAGGTCACCGGGCCCCCGTCGTCCCCGGAACTGGCGGCCGAGGTGGCGGCCCTCCCGGCGGACCTTCCGCCGGGCTACCGGACGGAGATCAACCTGGAGGCCCGCCGCTGGCTCCGGGAGGCGGCGGGGGGCCTGGACCGGGGCTTCGTCCTGACCGTGGACTACGGTTTCACCCGGCGGGAGTACCTCCACCCCGCCCGGTCCGGGGGGACGCTCCTCGCCTACGGCGGCCACAGGGCCTTCGCGGACGTCCTCCAGGACCCGGGGACGCGGGACATCACCGCCCACGTGAACTTCACGGACCTGGCCCGGTGGGGCCGCCGATTCGGCCTCCAGCCCCTGGGCTATGCCCCCCAGTGGTCCTTCCTGGCCTCCCTGGACGTGGAGGCGGCCCTTCGGGACCTCGATGGCGGGCCGCCCCCGCCCTTCTCCCCCCAGGCCGCGGCCGTCAAGATGCTCCTTCTCCCGCAGGGCATGGGAGATTCCCACAAGGTGTTCGTCCAAGGGAAGGCGGTGGCGGCCGAGCCGGTTCCCGCCGGTTTCCGGCTCCGGAACCTGGTGCACCGGCTGGAGGAGGAACCGTGAACCGCTTCGACCTCGTGATCTTCGACTGCGACGGCGTCCTCTTCGACTCCCGGGAGGCCAACCGGGCCTACTACGACCGGATCCGGGCCGAGTTCGGCCTGCCGCCCATGGACGAGGCGGAGATGGACTACGTCCACATGCACACCGCTCAGGAGTCCGTGGCCTTTCTCTTCCGGGACCGGCCCGAACTCTTGCCCGCGGCCGAGGCCTTCGTGGCGACGCTGGACTACTCGGCGTTCCTCCACCTCATGACCCCCGAGCCGGGATTTCCGGAACTCGTCGAGGCCGTGCGCCCGCCGGTCCTGACCGCCGTCTCCACCAACCGCAGCACCACCATGCCGGAGTTGCGCCGGGTCTTCGGCCTCGACCGCTGGTTCGACCGGATCGTCTGCGCCCTGGACGTGGAGCACCCGAAGCCCCACCCGGAGGGGGTCTTTCGGATCCTTGAGGACCTCGGGGTGGCGCCGGGCCGGGCCCTCTACGTGGGGGATTCGAAGGTGGACGAGGAGGTGGCCGGGAGGGCCGGCCTCGCCTTCGCCGCGTACCGGAACCCCGGGCTCCGGGCGGCGTTCCACGTGGGCCGCCACGGGGAACTGTTGCCCGTCATCCGGGGGGAAGGGCGGCCGGAGGGGCTTCAGGGGCCGGTGATCCGCTCCACGCCCCCGAGGTAGGGCCGAAGGGCCTCGGGGACCGCCACGCTGCCGTCGGCCTGCTGGAAGTTTTCGAGGATGGCCACCACCGTGCGTCCCACGGCGAGGCCCGAGCCGTTGAGGGTGTGGACGAGGCGGCTCTTGGCCGCGCCCTTGGGCCGGTAGCGGATGTCGGCCCGCCGGGCCTGGAAGTCCTCGAAGTTGCTGCACGACGAGATCTCGCAGAAGCGGTCCTGCCCCGGGAGCCAGACCTCGATGTCATAGGTCTTGGCCGCGGAAAAACCCAGGTCGCCCGTGCAGAGGGCCACCACCCGGTAGGGGAGCCCGAGGCGCTGGAGGACCTCCTCCGCGTCGAGGAGCAGGGTCTCGAGCTCGTCGTAGGAATCCTCCGGCCGGGCGAACTTGACCAGCTCCACCTTGTTGAACTGGTGCTGGCGCACGATCCCCCGGGTGTCCTTCCCGTAGGAGCCGGCCTCGGACCGGAAGCACGGCGTGTAGGCCACGTACTTGACCGGAAGGTCGTCCTCGGCCAGGGTCTCGGCCCGGTGGAGGTTGGTGACCGGGACCTCGGCGGTGGGAATGAGGTAGTAGTCGGTCCCCGAAAGCCGGAAGAGATCCTCCTCGAACTTCGGCAGCTGCCCGGTTCCCAGGAGGGAGTCGCGGTTGACGATGAAGGGCGGCAGGACTTCCCGGTAGCCGTGTTCCTCGCGGTGGAGGTCGAGCATGAAGTCGATGAGGGCCCGCTCCAGCCGGGCGCCGAGGCCGTGGTAGACCGCGAACCGGGCCCCGGTGATCTTGGCCGCCCGGGCGAAGTCGAGGATCCCCAGCCGTTCCCCCACGTCCCAGTGCGGGGCCGGGGTGAAGGTGAAGGTGGGGATGTCACCCCACCGCTTGACCACCACGTTTTCCGTCTCGTCCGCCCCCAGGGGCACGGAGGCGTGGGGGATGTTCGGGACCGACAGGAGCAGTTCCCGGAAGGCCGCCTCCACGTCCTTGAGCCGGGCGGAGAGGTCCTTGATCCGGGGGGAGACCCCCTTCATCTCGGCGATGAGTTCGGCGGCGTCCTCCCCGGCCGCCTTCCGCCGGCCGATCTCGTCGGAGAGGACGTTTCTCCGGTTCTGGAGGGATTCGAGCTCCTGGATCAAGGAACGGCGGTCGGCGTCCAGGGCGAGGAGGCCGTCCAGGTCGAACTCCGCCCCCCGGTGTTCCAGGGCCTTCCGGACCAGGTCGGGGTTGTCGCGGACGAAGCGGATCTCCAGCATGCGGGCCTCCGGTTTCGGGCGGTGTTCGCGGTCCGAGTGGACCCACGATCATATACCAGCGGCGAGGGGGGAAATCAAACGGGCGGCGGGAGCTCCCTCGGGGCGGCCGGGTCCCGGAGGAGGATCCGCCGGGGGCGGAGATCGGCGAGGAGGCGTGCCAGGGTGGGCCACGGGGCCCCGGTGCGGAGGTGTTCCCACCCACCCACGTGGACCAGGGGGCCGCACCGGGCGAGGATCCGGCGGATCCGCCGGGCCACCCGCCGCTCCCGCTCGGCCCAGCCGGAGAAGCCCGTGACCGGGTCGCCGCCGGAGGCCCCCGCGGGGTCCGGGGGCTCCCCGCCCTCGAGGGTCCGGAGGGCCTCCCGGTAGTGAGAGCCGATCCGGGCCTCCAGGTCGTAGTCGGGCCCCGTCACCAGGGCGGCGAGGTTCTCGGGCGAAAGGAGCTCCGCCTCCCAGCGGGGGAGCTCTCGCCGGGAGAGGGCGCCGGAATCCACCGGGATACAGGGACGGCCGAGCCGGCGGGCGACCCGGCGAGTCACCTCCCACTCGAAGGGCATCCGGATCTGGCGCCGGACGAGGCGGATGCCGGCGTGGCCGCGGGCGGCCGGCGGGAGGGCGGCCAGGGAACCGGCCAGGCGCCGGGACCAGGCGCGTTCCACGGCCTCCCGGTACCGTACGGAGAAGGCGCTGATCTCCACGGTGAAGACCCGGGCCGGGAGGCGGAGGAGGAGGGCCTCCAGGGCCTCGGGGCCCCGGGGGTCGAGGTGGACGGTGCCCACGAGGATCAGTTCGGGCCCGGGGGCCATGTTCAGGCGGCGCCGTCCCCCCGGTCGAGGCTCCGGTACTGGACGGCCTCGGCCACGTGGGGCAGGCGGATGTCCGGGGCGGCCTCGAGGTCGGCGATGGTCCGGGCGATCTTCTGGATCCGGTGGAAGGCCCGGGCGCTCAGGTGGAGCCGGCGGCTCGCCTCTTCCAGGAAGGAGAGGGCCTCGGTCTCGAGGCGGCAGAAGCGGCGGACCTCCCGGGCCCCCATCTGGGCGTTGCAGTGGAGGGGGAGGCCGGCGAAACGCCGGTGCTGGCGTTCCCGGGCGGCCAGGACCCGCCGCCGGATCTCGGCGGAGGGTTCCCCGCGGCGTGACCGGGCCAGGTCGCGGTAGGGGACCGCCGGGACCTCGATCTGGATGTCGATCCGGTCGAGGAGGGGCCCGGAGATGCGGCGCCGGTAGCGGTGGACCTCCCGGGGGTGGCAGGTGCAGGGCCGCTGCGGGTCGCCGTAGTAGCCGCAGGGGCAGGGGTTCTGGGAGCAGACCAGAGTCACCCGGGCGGGGAAGGTGAGGGTCTGGGAGACCCGGGAGATGGTGACGAAGCCGTCTTCCAGGGGCTGGCGGAGGGATTCCAGGGCGTTCTTCCGGAACTCGGGCAGCTCGTCCAGGAAGAGGACCCCGTTGTGGGCCAGGCTCACCTCGCCGGGGCGGGGGTGGGTGCCGCCCCCGATGAGGCCGGCGTCGGAGATGGTGTGGTGCGGGGCGCGGAAGGGGCGGCGCGTGACGAGGGCCTGGTGGGGGTCCAAGAGGCCGGCCACGCTGTAGACCGAGGTGGTCTCCAGGGCCTCGGTGAAGGCCAGCGGCGGCAGGATGGTGGGAAGCCGCCGGGCCAGCATGGTCTTTCCGGAGCCCGGCGGGCCCACCATGAGGATGTTGTGACCGCCGGCAGCGGCCACCTCGATGGCGCGCTTGGCGTGCTCCTGCCCCACCACGTCCTGGAAGTCGCAGTCCTCCCGGCCGTCGTCGGAGAACAAGGTGGCCGGGTCCACCTGGACCGGCGCGATGGCCGCGGCGCCCCGGAGGAAGTCCACCACCTGGGAGAGATGCTCCACCGGGAAGATGGGGACCTCGCCCACCACGGCCCCCTCCCGGGCGTTGGGCGCCGGCACCACCAGGCCGTCCACCTGCCACTTGCGGGCCGCCATGGCCAGGGGAAGGACGCCCCGGGCGGGTTTCACCGATCCGTCGAGGGACAGCTCCCCCACCAGGCAGTAGCGGTCCAGGGCCTCGGGCGGGACGACGCCCCCGGCGGCCAGGACCGCCGCGGCCATGGGAAGATCCAGGCCCGCGGCGTCCTTCTTGAGATCCGCCGGGGCCAGGTTCACCGTGATCTTCCGGGTGGGGAAGGGGTAGCCGCAGTTCTTGATGGCGGACTTCACCCGCTCCCGGCTCTCCCGGACCGCCCCCTCGGCCAACCCTACCACCGTGAAGGCGGGAAGGCCCTGGGCCACGTCGGTCTCCACGGCCACGGGGAAGGCCTCCACCCCCAGGGCCACCCCGCTTCGTGCGATGGCCAGCATAGCTTTCTCTCCGTCTCCCTGCCCGGCCCGGGATGGCGTCGGTTTTAAAGATGCGCCGACCGCGAAGAGGCCTCGTCCTGGTTGAAAGGCCTCGCCAAGGACCTTACTTCTTTAGCAAGAAAGCGCCCGGTCCGCCACCGGGCTGGCCGCCGGGGATTGCTTTCCGGCCTTCCAAGGTTATAATTGCTCCTTTCGGGAGTTCTGGCCGGAGGCACCGGACGGGGCCGGGTCCACCGCCACCGGAAATCAGCCTTTCGGCCCGCCGGGCCGATAAGAAACAACGGCCCGGGACCAGACCCGCCACTGGAGGGAAAAATGGCACGAGTCACCGTCGAGGATTGCCTGAGGCACGTCTCCAACCGTTTCGAGCTGGTGCACCTGGCCATCGAGAGGGTGAAGCAGTTGCGCAAGGGGGCCGAGCCCCTGGTCCGATGCAAGAACAAGGAGATCGTGGTGGCCCTCCGGGAGATCGCCGCCGGCAAGGTCCGCTTCGACAACCTCGACGAGCTGGCCCGGGAGGCCGAGGAGCGCCAGGCCATCAAGACCCTGGAGGCCCCCGTGGAGCTGCCCGAGGGCGAGGCCGCGCCCGAGGCCCCGGCCGCCGCCGGGACGGCGCCGGAGGGAACCCCGGCCTGAGCCGGCCATGAAGCGCGACTACTACGAGATACTCGGCGTCGCCCGGACGGCCTCCGCCGAGGAGATCAAGAAGGCCTACCGGGCCCTGGCGCTCAAGTACCATCCCGACCGGAACCCCGGCGACAAGGAGGCCGAGGAGCGGTTCAAGGAGGCGGCGGAGGCCTACGAGGTGCTCCGCGATCCGGACAAGCGCCGGGCCTACGACCTCCACGGCCACGAGGGGGTGGCCGGCACCGGCTTCCATGGCTTCGGCGGCTACGACGACATCTTCAGCGCCTTCAGCGAGATCTTCGAGGACTTCTTCGGCTTCTCCCACCGCCCGGGCGGCCGGGCGGGGACGGGTCCCGAGCCGGGCGCCGACCTCCGCTACGACCTCCAGGTCTCCTTCCGCGACGCGGTCCGGGGGGCCGAGACCGAGGTCTCCCTCTCCCGGCGCGAGACGTGCCCGGACTGTAACGGCACCGGGATGGGCGCGGAGAGCCGGAAGTCCGTCTGCCGCCTCTGCGGCGGCCGGGGCCAGGTGGTCCGGACCGAGGGCTTCTTCCGGGTGGCCTCCACATGCCCGGGGTGCCAGGGGCGGGGGTTCGCGGTTCTCGACCCGTGCCGCACCTGCCGCGGCGAGGGCCGGGTGACCCGGCGCCGGAAGGTGGCCGTCCGGATCCCGGCCGGCGTGGACACCGGCTCCCGGCTCCGCCTCCGGGGCGAGGGCGAGGGCGGGCTTCGCGGGGGGCCGCCGGGCGACCTCTACATCGTCATCCACGTGAAGCCCCACGACATCTTCGAGCGGCGGGGGCGGGACGTCTTCTGCCGGCTGCCGGTCTCCGTGGTCCAGGCCGCCCTCGGGGCCGACCTGGAGGTCCCGACCCTGGACGGGACGGAGGCCCTCTCCATCCCGGCCGGGACCCAGACCGGCGACGTCTTCCGGCTCAAGGGCCTCGGGGCCCCCGACCTCAGGGGGTTCGGCACCGGGGACCAGGTGGTGGAGGTGACGGTGGTGACCCCCACCCGGCTCACCGACCGCCAGCGGGAGCTCCTGGAGGAGTTCGATCGGATCGAGAAGGAGAAGGACGAGGGCGGCTTCTTCCGCAAGATCTTCCACGCGGGGAGCGGGCGGTAGGGGATCATGACCGCGTTCACCCACATCGACGCCCAGGGCCAGGCCCGGATGGTGGACGTCTCGGGCAAGCCCGCCACGGTGCGCGAGGCCGTGGCCCGGGGGCGGGTCCGGCTCGGGGAGCGGGCCTTCGAGCTCTTGGTGCGGGGCGAGATCCCCAAGGGAGACGTCCTGGCCGTGGCGCGGGTGGCGGGCATCATGGCCGCCAAGCGGGTGGACCAGCTCATCCCCCTCTGCCACCCCCTGCCCGTGGAGGCGGTGGAGGTCCACTTCGAGGCCCTGGCCGGAGAGCACGCCGTGGAGGTGGAGGCGCGGGTGCGGACCCGGGCCGCCACCGGGGTCGAGATGGAGGCCCTCACGGCGGTGTCCGTGGCCGCCCTCGCCATCTACGACATGTGCAAGTCCGTGGACAAGGGCATGACCATCGAGACGGTCCACCTGGTCCGGAAGTCCGGCGGCAAGAGCGGCGACTGGGAGCGGTGAGGAGGGCGCCCCGCGGGGGCCACTAGGAGGATAACGCACATGGAAAGGGAGCAGTTGGAGTACTTCCGCCGGTTGCTGGAGGAGAAGCTCGCGGAGCTCCTGGGGGAGGCGGACAAGACCCTCGAGGAGATGACCGATCAGGACGACCGGTTCCCGGATCCCACCGACCGGGCCACCGTGGAGTCCGACCGGAACTTCGAGCTGCGGATCCGCGACAGGGAGCGGAAGCTCATCCGCAAGATCCAGAAGGCCCTGGAACGGATCGAAGACGGGACCTACGGGATCTGCGAGGAGTGCGAGGAAGAGATCGGCTTCAAGCGGCTCGAGGCCCGGCCCGTCACCACCCTCTGCATCGAGTGCAAGTCCAAGCAGGAGCAGGAAGAGAAGGCCAAGGGCCTTTGATCCCGAAAGTGACATGATGGCGTCGTAAAAAGGCCTCTGAGTGATGGCCCAGCAAAGATCGCCGAATGCACGGCGCGAGGATGTCGAGGAATGAGGCGTACTTTAAGTACGCCGCAATGACGAGGGCATCCGAAGCACCGAAGCAGCCCGCGACTTTATTGCAACGCCGTCAGTGACATGACCGGCCCCGGGGCCGGTCGGCGCCACGTCCCCCGGCGGAAGGAGCGCCGTCCCATGTCCCACCCCCTGCATGTCGCCTTTCTCTGGCACATGCACCAGCCCCGGTACCTGGACCCGGCGGCGGGGCGCCTGGTCATGCCGTGGGTCCGGCTCCACGGGGTCAAGGCCTACGCCGACATGGCGGCCGCCGCCGCGGCCGCCGGGGTGCCGGTCACCTTCAACCTCGTTCCCTCCCTCCTCCGCCAGATCGAGGCCTACGGCCGGGGGATCAGCGACGACTTCCTGGAGGTCAGCCGGCGTCCGGCCGAGGACCTCCGGCCGGCGGAACGGGCCTTCGTCCTGGCCCACTTCTTCAGCTGCCACTGGCCCACCATGGTGGATCCCTATCCCCGCTACCGGGAGTTGCTCGAGCGGCGGGGCCGGGAATTCGATCCGGCCCGGGCGGACGATGTGGTCGCCGCCTTCTCCGCCCAGGATCTGCGGGACCTCCAGGTCTGGTTCAACCTGGCGTGGGTTGGGTTCGCCGGCCGAAAGGCCCCGCTGGTCCAGGAGCTGCTCGCCAAGGGCCGCCTCTTCACCGAGGAGGAGAAAGCGGCCCTGCTCGACCTCCACCTCGAGACCCTGGCGGGCCTCATCCCGGCCTACCGCGCCCTCCAGGAGGAGGGCCGGGTGGAGCTGTCCACCAGCCCCTTCTTCCACCCGATCCTGCCGCTCTTGGTGGACACGGACACGGGGCGCCGCCCGAGGCCGGAGATCGCCCTTCCCCGCCGGTTCCAACATCCGGAAGACGCCCTGGAACAGCTCGTCCGGGCGCGGCGGTGCTTCGAGGAGTGCTTCGGGGCCCCGCCCCGGGGACTCTGGCCCTCCGAGGGGGCCGTCTCCCCGGAGATCATCCCCCTGGTCCAGGAGGCGGGCTTCGGGTGGGCCGCCAGCGACGAGGGCATCCTGTTTCGGTCCCTCGGCGACGGGGCCGGCCCGCTGGACCTCTTCCGGCCCTACCGGGCGGAATGGGAGGGGGCCTCGGTGGACATGGTCTTCCGGCACCACGAGCTCTCCGACGCCATCGGGTTCGTCTACCAGAAGACGGACCCGGCGGTGGCCGTGGCCGACTTCACCGGGCGCCTCCGAGAGATCCGGGAGCGGTGCCGCGAGATGGACGAACCGCCCCTGGTGGCGGTGATCCTCGACGGGGAGAACCCCTGGGAATACTACCCCGACGGGGGGGAAGCCTTCCTCTCGGGCCTCTACCGCGCCCTCGAGGCCGACCCGGACCTCGTCCCCGTGACCGTGGGCGGCTACCTGGAGGCCCACCCCCCGGAGCGGTCCATCGCCCACCTCTATTCCGGCTCGTGGATCAACAGCGATTTCGGGATCTGGATCGGGGGTGAGGAGGAGAACCGGGCCTGGAGCCTCCTGTCGGAGACCCGGGCGGCCTTGGACCGGGCGCTGGCCGCCGGGGAGGTGGGCGAGGCGGACCGGGAGGCGGCCCTGGAGGCGGTGCTCGCGGCGGAGGGAAGCGACTGGTTCTGGTGGTTCGGGGACCAGTTCGTGACGGACTACGCCTACGAGTTCGACCGGCTCTTCCGCCACTACCTCCAGGAGGTCTTCCGGCGGATCGGCCGGCCCGTCCCCGCCGCCGTCCAGGTGCCGGTCCGGCGGCCCCGGCCGGTCCTCCCCGCCGAGGAGCCCAAGGGCTTCCTCCACCCGGTGGTGGATGGCCGGCGGACCCACTACTGGGAGTGGAAGGGGGCGGGCTCCCTGGCCCTGGGCGACCTCGGGGGGGCCATGCACCGGGGCGAGGCCCCGGTCCGCCGGATCCTCTACGGTTTCGACCTCGAGCGCTTCTACGTGCGGCTGGATCCCACCGACACGGACTTCCGCGACTGGGAGCCCGGCCTCTCCCTTCGGCTCTCCTGGCGGGGGGAGGCCGAGGCGGCGCTCCACATCCGGCCGGGTCCGGAAGGAGGCTGGAGTGCTGAGGCCCGGCTGGACGACGCCGGGGTGGATCTCTCGGTGGCGGGCATCCGCTGGGCCGTGGGGGAGATCGTCGAGGTCGCCCTGCCCTTCGCCCTCCTGGGCGCGGCCAAGAACGAGCGCCTCTCCTTCCGGGTCGACCTCCTCCGGGACGGCCTGGTCCTGGACCGGTGGCCCCGAGAGGGCCCCCTGGTGGTCACCGTCCCCGACGAAGACTTCGAGCGGCGGATCTGGCTGGTCTGAGATCCGGCCGCCCCGCCCCCCGGCCGGTCTCTTCCGGGTTTGACCTTCGGCCCGGAACCGGCTTAGGGTAGTATATGAAAGGTGGGGGTCGACCGCCTCCCGCCGCGCAAGGCCCGGAAAGGAACCGCCGGCATGCCAGAATTCCGTAGGGACCCCATCATCGGCCGATGGGTCATCATCGCCAAGGAACGGGGGAAGCGGCCCTCCGACTTCGTCATCCAGCCCGAGCGCCGCGTGGGCGGCTTCTGCCCGCTCTGCCAGGGAAACGAGAACACCACCCCGCCCGAGGTCCTGGCCTACGGCCCCCCGGGCCGGGTCCCCAACACCCCGGGGTGGACGGTGCGGGTGGTCCCCAACAAGTTCCCCGCCCTGGTGATCGAGGGGGACCTCGACAAGCAGGGCGAGGGCATCTACGACAAGATGAACGGGATCGGGGCCCACGAGGTGATCGTGGAGACCCCGGACCACGACCAGACCCTGGCCGGTATGCCCCACGACCACGTGGTCCAGATCTTCCATGCCTACCGCGACCGCATGGTGGACCTCGAGCGGGACCAGCGTTTCCGCTACATCATGGTCTTCAAGAACTTCGGCCGGGCGGCCGGGGCCTCGCTGGAACACTCCCACTCGCAACTCATCGCGCTCCCCGTGGTTCCCCACCGGATGCAGGAGGAGATCAACGGGACGCGCAAGTACTACGACTACAAGGAACGCTGCGTCTACTGCGACATCATCCGGCAGGAGCGCTCGCAGAACGTCCGGGTGGTGTGCGAGAACGAGGGCTTCATCGCCATCTGTCCCTACGCGCCGCTGGCGCCCTTCGAGACCTGGGTGCTGCCCAAGCGGCACGCCTCCTCGTTCCCGTCCCTGGACGAGCCGGGCTTCCAGGCGCTCACCGGGGTCTTCCTCGAGACCATGCGCCGGCTCGACCGGGCCCTCCCCAGGGTCCCGTACAACTACATGCTGCACACCGCGCCCCTTCGCACCCCGCCCATGGAGCACTATCACTGGCACATCGAGATTGTGCCCAAGCTTACCATGATCGCGGGGTTCGAGTGGGGGACGGGCTTCTACATCAACCCCACGCCGCCGGAGGAGGCGGCGCGGTACCTGCGCGAGATGGAGATCGATTGACGGCGCCGGCCGTCCCGCCGGGGCGGCCGGCATCCCTAGGACGGAACGGGGGGTTTCATGAGCGGAAAGAAGCGCATCCTGGTGGTAGACGACGAGGAGAGCATCCATCTCCTCTACCGGGAGGAACTGGAGGAAGAGGGATACGAGGTCTCCACCGCCATGAGCGGGGAAGAGGCGCTGGAGGTCTTCGACGCCGAGCATCCCGACCTCGTGGTCCTCGACATCAACATGCCCGGGATGGACGGGATCGAGGTCCTGCGCCAGATGAAGGAGAAGAAGCCCGACGTCCCGGTGATCCTGAGCTCCGCCTACCCGGAGTACAAGCAGGACCTGGCCTCCTGGGCCTCGGACGACTACATCGTGAAGTCCTTCAACCTCGACGAGCTCAAGGCGTCCATCCGCCGGCACCTGGCCAAGTGACCGGCGGTTCCGGTGTCTTCAATTTGTGCCGGCCGTGTGCCGAACCCATGGTAAGGGACGAGGCGTGACCCCGAGCCCGGCCGAGGACCGCGTGAACCGCGAACCCGAAAAGACGAAGGCCCCCTGGGCCGGAGACCTGGAGGTCCCCTTCCTCGAGCCCCAGCACATCCTGGTGGTGGACGACGACGTCACCATCGTCCGCCTCCTGGGCGAGTTCCTCTCCGGGCTGGGCTACAGCCACGCCACCGCCGCCGACGGGCGGGAGGCCCTGGAACGCCACGAGGAGGCCCCCGCCACCATCATCGTGACCGACCTCGTCATGCCCCGGATGGACGGGATGGAGCTCATCCGCGAGGTCCGCGCCCGGGGGGACGACACCGACATCATCGTCATGACGGGCTACGGGCGCGACTTTCGCTACACCGACGTCATCCGCGCCGGCGCCAGCGACTTCATCAACAAGCCCTTCAACCTGGACGAGCTCGAGGCCAAGCTCGACCGCATCATCCGGGAGCGCAACCTCCGGGCCCAGCTCCGGCGCCTGTCCATCCACGACGCCCTCACGGACCTCTACAACCGCCGGCACTTCGAGACCCGGCTGGAGGAGGAGGCCCAGCGGGCCATCCGCCAGTCCTACCCCCTCTACCTCCTCATGGTGGACGTGGACCGGTTCAAGGATTACAACGACCGGCTCGGCCACCAGGCGGGCGACGAGGTCCTCCGTCGCCTCGCCCGGGTCCTGGAGCAGTCCACCCGGCGGCACGTGGACAACGCCTTCCGCTACGGTGGCGACGAGTTCGCCGTGATCGTCCCCCAGGCCAGCCTGGAGCAGGCCGCCCAGATCGCCGAGCGCATCCGCCGCACCTACCTGGAGGAGGGCCTCGCGCCCACCACCCTCAGCATCGGGGTCGCCCGGCTCCAGGAGAACGGGGAACAGGACGTCCGGGAGCGGCTTCGGCGGCTGGTCCGGTGCGCCGACGAGGCCATGTACGCGGCCAAGCACGCCGGGGGCGACCGGGTCGTGGTGGACGCGAACGCGGCGGCCGCGGCCGGTTCGCCCCGGCGGGATCCGCCCCCGCCCGGGGCCCCGGGGCCCAAGTAGGGCGCCGGGGCATGGCGGACACGGCCGTCATCTTCTGGGGGATGCTCTTCGGGGTCGTCGGCCTGGGCTTCTTTGTCTACGGAAAGAAGCAGAAGGCCGTGGTGCCCCTCCTCGTCGGGATCGCCCTTCCCGTGATCCCTTATTTCATCTCCAACGAGGGCCTGCTGCTCCTGGCGGGGGCCGTCCTGGCGGCCCTTCCCTGGTTCGTGAAGGCCTGAGGGCCCCCGGGCCCGCCCCCCCGCTTCACCACGGTACTCGGGCAGGGCCTGCTTTATTTGATGGCGTCGCGGGAATCGCCAATTACGGCGGTGCTTCCCATCGCATCGTCACTGCGGCGTAGCCCAAGTACGCCTCGTTCCTCGCGATGGTCGCGCCTTGTCCTCGGCGATTCCCGCTTGGCCATCCATGCAGTGCCGGCGGCCTGAGCGAATCTTGACGCCCCGGGCGCCCGGCGGCATGGGTGATTTCACCCTTTCCGTGGAGGTGGGTGGAAAGCGTTTCCGGTTTGACCATTGCTGTCGTGTCGCTTGATCCCCCGGGCCCGCCCGGGAGGGGATGGAGGTGGATCCATGAGTTTTGGCCGGGTAGCGGATATGTGCTGGGGAGGTGAGAGCCGATGATTTCCATAATGCTGTTGGCAGCATTTGCCGCCTATATATTTTTTGCCCGGTTTGTCGTCAGGCAGGTGTACAAGAGCACCGGTAGTCTCAAGAAGAAGCGGATCGCCATCGCGGTGTTTCTCCTGATCCCCACCTGGGACGTGATCCTGGGGTACCCGGTCTTTTGGTACCTGTGCCACTTCAAGGCCGGGGTGATCTACAAGACCGTGGACGGCGTGGAGGGGATTTATGTGGGGAACACTTGGCCGACCTTATTGAGAGAACACATGATTCCCCGAAGAGGTGGGAGCCCGGGCCTGTATTCACGGTACAGGTTCGTGGACACACGCGGCCGCTGTGCATGCCGGCGCACGATACATAGTCACGAGGAACGCCACGGATTTCAAGAGGTCCAAGCTGCCTGTCTTCGAGCCGAGAGAATTCATCGGCGTGCTGGCGTCGTTAGGGAGCTGAAAGAAGAGGGGCCGCCAAGGGACCCCCGAGCGGTCGGTGGGCGGCCCGAGTCGCCGAGTGCACGGCGCGACGGCCGCCGCGATGAACGGGAGGGACCCGCGCCGCCGCCTCCCGCGGAGCGCGGCTGCGACGGCCGGGCTTGGCGTTCAGGGCGGGTCGAGGCCGCGCTGCTCGAGGCAGGCCGCGAGCCCCAGGCGGCGGACGCGGAGGTAGTCGGCCACGATGCGGGCGTGGTCGAAGCACAGGGGGCCGGGCGGCCGGTCGGCGGGCGCGGCCACGGCCCGCCGGGCGTCGTCGCCGCCCCGGGGAGCGCCCGCCGCGCCGGCCACGAAGACGGTGCTCACGGTGTGCCGGCGCGGGTCCCGGTCGGGCCGGGAGTAGGTGCCGAGCAGGTACCGGAGCCGGACCTCGAGGCCGGTCTCTTCCCGGGCCTCCCGGATCGCCGCCGCTTCGAGGGTCTCGCCCACGTCCACGAACCCGCCGGGCAGGGCCCAGCCCAGGGGCGGGTTGGCCCGCTCCACGAAGACGATCCCCCCCTCCACCTCGATGATCACGTCCACGGTGGGCGCGGGGTTGCGGAAGACCTCCACCGTGGCCCCGCACCGCGGGCAGCGGACCCGCCGGGCGCCGCTCACCGCGTCCTCCCGGCGAAGGGCCCGAGGAGGTCGAGCATCGCCCCGTGGAGGCGGCCGTTGCTCGCCGCGATCTCCGGGGTGAAGGGCGACCACGGCCCCCCGTCGAAGGTGGAGACCCGTCCCCCCGCCTCTTCCACGAGGAGGGCGCCGGCGGCGGTGTCCCACGGCTTGAGCTTGATCTCCCAGAAACCGTCCAGCCGGCCGCAGGCCACGCCGGCGAGGTCCAGGGCGGCGGAGCCGGCGCGGCGGATCCCCTGGGCCCGGACCAGGACGGCCCCGAGGGCCTCCAGCACGGGCGCCGGGCGTTCCTGGACGTCGTAGGGGAAGCCCGTGGCGAGCAGCGCCTCGCCGAGGTCCGCGGCGGCGGAGACCCGGACGGGCGCGTCGTTCAGCCAGGCCCCCCGGCCCCGGCCGGCCCAGAGGCACTCGTCGAGGACGGGGTGGTAGACCGCGCCGGCCTGGACCCTGCCCCCGTCCATGAAGGCCACTGAGACGGCGAACCAGGGGTAGCCGTGGGCGAAGTTGGTGGTGCCGTCCAGGGGGTCCACGATCCAGGTGGGGCCCTCGGGCGGGGCCCCGGCGGCCCCGGCGTCCTCCTCCGAGAGGATCCCGTGCCCGGGGAAACGCTCGCGGAGGTCGGCGAGGAGGACCCGCTCGCTGGCCAGGTCCGCCTCGGTCACGAGATCGATGGTCCCCTTGTGGCGGACCTCCAGAGGGCGGCCGTAGTACTCCATGAGGAGGCGGCCGGCCCGGCGGGCCGCCTCCCTGGCGGCGTCGAGGATGGTGTCGAGTTCCGGTGTCATGGGCGTTGTCTCCAGCCGGCCGGCACCCCGCGGGCCTCAGGCCTTCCGGAGGAGGGGCCGGAGCCGTCGCTGGCGCAGGGCCTCCGCCGCCCCGCGGGCCGCGGCGCGTTCCGGCTCGTCCGCCACCTCGGCGAGGAAGCCCGTGGCCTCCCGCAGGTAGTCGCACAGCCCCGGCAGCCGTGCCCCCTCCCCCACCAGGGTGAGGCCCGCGGCCCCGGCCACCGCCCGGGGTCCGGGCTCCAGCGCGGCCGCGGCGGCCGTGACCGCCTCGGCCACCCGGGCGAGGAGGGGGGCGAGGCAGGCCCGGACGTCCGCCCCGGAAAGCGTCACCGTGGTGGGGAAGCCTCCCGGGCGGCTGCCGGCCACGTCCGCCCGGGGCTCCGCCCCGCCGGGGGGGCGGGCGGTGCCCAGGCGGCGCTTGGCGTGCTCGAGGGAGGCGGGCCCGACGCGAAGGCCGTGGGCCTCGAGGATCCACCGGCCCAGGGCGAGGTCCATCTCGCGGCCCCCGGGGGCGGATTCCACCGTGCGGATGCCGGGGCCTTCCACCACCGCGGCCCGGCTGGCGCCGTAGCCGAGGTCCAAGAGGAGGCGGGGGCGGCCCGACTCCAGGGAGAAGCCCGCGCCCACGGCGGCGGCGAGGAGCCCCGGCAGGAAGCGGACCCGCCGGGCGCCGGCCTCTTGGAGGGTCTCCCCGAGGGCCCGGCATTCCACCGGGGTGGCGCCGGGGGGCGTGCAGACCGCGACCCGGGGACGGTGGAGGCCCGGGCCGGCGGCCGCCCGCCGGAACAGCTCCCGGAAGAGGGCCCGGGCGGCCTCGTAGTCGGCCATGAGGCCGGCCTCCAGGGGATGGACGGCCTCGAGGCCGTCCGGGGTCCGGCCGAGGTAGCGGGCCGCCTCGGCGCCGGCGGCCACGACGGCCCCGCCCAGGCGCCGGGCGATGACCGCCGGCTCCTCGAGGACCGGTCCGTGGCCATCCAGGAAGACCCGGACCGTGGAGGCGCCGGGGTCGAGGCCGAGCCGGGAGCCGCCGAAGGGAAGCAGCCTCATGGCCGCTTCTCGCCGCCTGCGGCCCCGAGGAGCCGCCGGATGGCGGCCCCGTAGGGCGGACGGAGCACCCCGCGCTCGGTGACGATGGCGGTGACCAGCTCGGCGGGGGTCACGTCGAAGGCGGGGTTGGCCGCGGGCACCCCCGGCGGCGCCACGCGGCGGCCGGCGCAGGCCGTGACCTCCTCCCCCGGGCGTTCCTCGATGGGGATGGCGTCGCCGGAGGCCGTCCCGGGGTCGAGGGTGGAGGTCGGGGCCGCGACGTAGAAGGGGACCCCGTGCTGGCGGGCCAGGACCGCCACGGTGTAGGTCCCGATCTTGTTGGCCACGTCGCCGTTGGCCGCGATGCGGTCCGCCCCCACCACCACGGCCTGGATGCGGCCCTGCCGGAAGTGGTGGCCGGCGGCGCCGTCGGCGAGCAGCGTCACGGGGATCCCGTCTCGGGCCAGCTCCCAGGCGGTCAGGCGCGCGCCCTGGAGCCAGGGGCGGGTCTCGTCGGCGAGCACGCGGATGTCCTTGCCGGCGGCGCGGGCGGCGCGGATCACGCCCAGGGCGGTGCCGTAACCGCCGGTGGCCAGGGCCCCGGCGTTGCAGTGGGTGAGGACGGTCCCGCGGGCGGGGAGGAGGGCCGCCCCATGGGCGCCCATGGCGAGGTTGGCCTCGAAGTCTTCCCGCCAGGCGGCCAGGGCCTCGGCCTCGAGGAGGCGGCGCGCCTCGGCGGCCGTCGCCCATGCGCCCCCGGCAAGGCGCGCCTCGAGGCGGCGGACGGCCCAAGCGAGGTTCACCGCGGTGGGCCGGGCCGCGGCGAGGACCGCCGCCCGGCGGCGCCAGGCGGCGAGGCCCGCCGCCCGGCCCCGGCGGCGGAGGGCGCCGGCGGCGAGCACCAGGCCGAAGGCGGCGGTGATCCCGATGGCGGGGGCGCCGCGGACCACCATGGCGGTGATGGCACGGGCCACGGCCCCCGAGGAGCGGTAACGGAGCCAGGCCTCGCGCCGCGGCAGGCGGCGCTGGTCCAGCAGCCACAGGGCCTCTCCGGACCAGCGGAGGGGGACCACTCCGGAACCGCCCCTTTCGGCCAGGGCGGCGATGGCCTCCGGGAGCGGGGGCGGGACGGGGCGCGGGGTCATTTCAGGGCGTCGGCCAGGAGCTGGTTGACCTTCTTCGGGTTGGCCTGCCCCTTGGTGGCCCGCATGACCTGGCCCACGAGGAAACCCATGACCTTGGTCTTGCCCGCGCGGTATTTGGCGACCTCGTCGGGGTGGCGGGCGATGACGTCCTCGATGACCGCCCGGAGGGTGTCTTCGTCGCTCACCTGGGCGAGGCCCTTCGCCTCCACGATGGCCGCCGGCGTCTTCCCCGTGGTGTAGGCCTCTTCCAGGACGGCCTTGGCCATCTTGCCGCTGATGGTCCCGTCCTTGACCAGGGAGAGGAGCTCGGCCAGGTGGCCCGGGGTCACGGGAGAGTCCGCGATCTCCCGCTCGTCCTGCTTAAGGAGCCGGAGGAGCTCCACCATGATCCAGTTGCTCACGGTCTTGGGCTCGGGGAAGAGGGCCACGCAGGCCTCGTAGTAGTCGGCCGTCTCCCGCGAGGCGGTGAGGACGTCGGCGTCGTAGGCGGGCAGCCCGTACTGGGCCTCGAATCGGCGGCGCTTTTCCTCCGGTAGTTCCGGCAGCTCCCGGCGGACCTTCTCCACCCAGCCGGGGGGGATCTCCACGGGCACGAGATCCGGGTCGGGGAAGTAGCGGTAGTCGTGGGCCTCCTCCTTGCCGCGCATGGAGACGGTCACCCCCCGGGCCTCGTCCCAGAGGCGGGTCTCCTGGACGATCTCGCCGCCGTCGAGGAGGATGGCGGTCTGGCGGCGGATCTCATACTCCAGCGCCCGCTGGACGTGGCGGAAGGAGTTCATGTTCTTGAGCTCGGTCTTGACGCCGAAGGCGTCGCGGCCGGCGGGCCGCAGCGAGATGTTGGCGTCGCAGCGGAAGCTGCCCTCTTCCATGTTCCCGTCGCAGATCTCGAGGTAGCGGACCAGCTCGCGGAGGCGCTTCAAGTAGGCGCCCGCCTCCTCGGGGGTGCGGATGTCGGGCTCGCTCACGATCTCGATGAGGGGGACCCCGGTGCGGTTGAGATCCACGTAGCTCACGGGCCGGGAGGGGTCGTGGACGAGCTTGCCCGCGTCTTCCTCCATGTGGATGCGGGTGATCCCGATGCGGCGCGTCTCGTCGCCGGCCCGGACCTCGATCCAGCCGCCTTCCGCCAGCGGTGCCTCGTACTGGGAGATCTGGTAGCCCTTGGGGAGATCCGGGTAGAAGTAGTGCTTGCGCGCGAAGCGGTTCACCGGGCGGATCCGGCAGTTGGTGGCCAGCGCCATCTTCATGGCGTAGGTGACCACCTCGCGGTTCAGGACGGGCAGCACCCCCGGCATGCCGAGGCACACCGGGCAGGTGTGGGTGTTCGGGGGGGCGCCGAAGGTGGTGGGGCAGGCGCAGAAGATCTTGCTGCGGGTCTTGAGCTGGGCGTGGACCTCAAGACCGATGACGGCTTCGAATTCCATGGGACGGGACCCTTCCGGCCGGGGACCTGGTGGGCGGCGCGGCTGCCGCCCCGCGCCGCCACACTAACACGGCGACGGCCGCCCATCAACAGGCGGCCGCCCGGAAAAGACCCGCCCCGGCCGCTCGGCCGGGCCCGGGCGGGCTGCCGGCGGGGCCGGCTAAGAAGACTTCTTTCGGGGACGCCCGCGGCGGCCGGCGGCCTTTGCGGGGGCCTTCTTCCGGGCCTTCGGCTCGATCCCGCGCTGCTTCAGGAAGGCCTCGATGGGGTTCTGCCGGCGCACGGTCTTCTCGGGGAGGTCGACGCCCTTCTTGCGGAGCTCGCTGACGATCTTGGCGACCTGGAACTTGCTGATGCCGAGCTGCTCGGCGATCTCGCCGGCGGTCATGTTGGCGTAGTTGTCGTAGACGTAGTTGACGTCTTCGAGGGTGTAGGGACGGCTTCTCTTGCGTGCATTCATGTAATGGTCTCCTTTCGTGTCATTTGAATTTAAGTTGGTGCGTCTTCGGCTGCGAGCCCCCCGTGCGGCGTCGCAAAATAATGCACCGACTGTGGCTTGCTTCGGTGCTCTTTGCCCGACCGATCCCCTGGACTTTTACTTGCGAGGCCACATCATTGACGGCGCTGCACCCCGTTGCGATTCCGTGGCGAGATGCCCCGATTGGACGGACTTCCGCTCCAAGCGTGGTTGCGTTTGCGGCTCGTTGTTCCTTTTCGGACGCTTTGCACGAATTTACAAGTAATTGTTAGCAATATAACGGGGTTCTTGTCAACCGTTCAATTGAAAAAACTTGTGGAGACGGAAATGAACGCAGAATGACAACGAGGGAATCTGCTGGAAAGTTTTTGTCTACGGGTGGGTAACGGCTTTCACCAGGTGTAATCCGGAATTTGCATCATCGAGAGAAATGCGTGGTGGGTGAGTTCGAACTGGAGGGGCGTGATGGAGATATAGCCGTCCCGGAGCGCCCGGCTGTCCACGTCTTCCGGCTCGGTCTCCGCCAGGGTCTCCCCCGCCTGCCAGTAGTAGACGTTCCCCCTGGGGTCGGTGCGCCGGTCGAAGCGTTCGACGAACCGGGCGGTCCCCTGGCGGGTCAGCCGGAGGCCGCGGATCCGGTTCGGGGGGAGGGCCGGGATGTTCACGTTGAGGGCGAAGGCCCCGGGGCCGGGGAGGACGGTGATCCAGTGGACGAGGTCCGCGGCGAAGCGGGCGGCGAAGCAGAAATCGGGGTCCTGGTAGGTGTCGAGGGAGAAGGCCGCGGCCCGAAGGCCCAGGATGGCGGCCTCGGTGGCCGCCGAGACCGTCCCGGAGTAGAGGACGTTGATGCCGACGTTGGCGCCGAGGTTGATGCCCGAGAGGACCAGGTCCGGGGGGCCGGGGAGCAGCTCGTGGACTGCGAGCTTGACGCAGTCGGCGGGGGTGCCGCTCACGGCCCAGCCGAAGGGACGGCCGTTGCGCTTGATGGGGCGGGCGCGGAGGGGGTCGGCCAGGGTGATGGCGTGGCCCACGGCGCTGCGCTCGGCCTCGGGCGCCACCACGTGGACCTCGTGTTCCTCGCGGAGGGCCTCGTAGAGGGCGCAGAGGCCCAGGGCGTGGATGCCGTCGTCGTTGGTCAGGAGGATCCGCACCGTGCCTCCCGGTCCGTCGCCCCGTGGTCCTCCCGCTCCCGGGCGCGCTCGCGCTCGTGGAAGTGGACGATGCAGGCCTGCCGGTACTGGCAGTAGTCCTTGGGGTGCCGGCAGCCCTCGTCCAGCGGGACCTCCCGGTTGTCCTTCTGGCAAAAGCCCTTTGGGGCGGTGTCGCTCATCGGCAGGCTCCCGGCCGGGGTTGAAGCCCCGGGCCTTCTCTTGTTATGTAGTCAGCCGGTTCCAAAAAATCGTGACCGGGCCGCCCGGCACAATTTACGCGGCTTTGCCGCGGCGCGCAAAGCGGCGGGGGCGGCCCCGGGAGGAGGCGAGTCGAGATGGAAAAGGCGAAGATAGCGGTGGTGGGCGCCGGGCCCGCCGGCATCGCGGTGGCCGTGGAGGCCAAGGTGGCGGGCGTCGCCCCCGTGGTGGTGCTGGAGAAGAAGGGCGAGGACTGCGACACGGTGGTCAACCTCTTCCACGAGGGAAAACGCGTGGACCCGGTCTACCGGAAGGTGAAGGTGGAGCCCATCGGCCGCCTCTCCTTCGACACCGAGACCCGGGAGGAGTTTCTCGCGCGGATGGACCGGGTGATCGAGGAATACGGCCTCGACATCCGCTACTGGAACGAGGTGCAGAAGGTCGTCCCGGGCCCCGGCGGCTTCCGCGTGGTGACCGGAGGCGGGCTCGAGGTCGAGGCGCCGGTGGTGGTGGTGGCCATCGGGATCTTCGGGAAGCCGGTGAAGCCCGGCTACCCCATCCCCAAGGAGGTGAAGGACCGGGTCCACTTCTCCATGCCCAAGGCGCCGCCCGAGGGGGAGAAGATCCTGGTGGTGGGAGGCGGGGACACCGCCGCCGAGACGGCCTGCTTCCTCTGCGGCACCAACGACGTGACCCTCTCCTACCGGCGGGAGAAGTTCTTCCGCCTCAACGAGACCAACGCCTGCAACCTGGACGAGTGCGCCTGCACCGGGAAGGTCTCCTTGAAGATGCCCTCCAACATCCAGGGCCTTTCCGCCGACGGCGACCGGGTCAAGGTCCACTTCGACGACGGGAGCGACGAGACCTACGACCGCGTCTTCTACTGCCTCGGGGGCTCCACGCCCCAGGCCTTCCTCGAGGGGATCGGCGTGGCCTTCGACGGGCGGCGGCCCAAGGTGGACGAGGCCGGCGAGACCAACATCCCCGGCCTCTTCCTTGCCGGCGACCTGATGCTGGAGAAGGGCTCCATCATGGGGGCCTTCAACTCGGGGAAGATCGTGGTGGACGGGATCCTGGCCCGTTACCGGGACAAGGTCCTGGGATAGCCCGGCCCGGGGACGGGGTCCGTCAGCTCCGGTAGTCCGCGTTGATGCGGACGTAGTCCACGGAGAGGTCCGTGGTGAGGATCTCGGCCCGCCCGGGGCCGGTTCCGACCCGGAGCTCCACGGCGAACTCCCGTCCGCGCATGGCGGCGCGGGCCCGTTCCTCCGCCTCGAGCCCCGTCGGCCGGCCGCCGGCCACCACCTCGACCCCGCCGATCCCGATGGCCAGGTCGCCGGGGTCGAAGGGGACCCCGGCCCGGCCGGCCGCGGCCGCCACCCGGCCCCAGTTGGGGTCCTCGCCGAAGCAGGCGGTCTTCACCAGGGGCGAGGCCGCCACCACGCGGGCGATCCGCTCCGCCGCCGCGTCGTCCGGCGCGCCGGTCACCGCCACCCGGACCAGCTTGGTGGCCCCCTCCCCGTCCAGGCAGATGCGGCGGGCGAGTTCCGCGCAGACCCCTGTCACGGCGGCCTCGAGCTCCGCGGCCCCCGGCCGGCCCGGCCCGATGGGCGGGCCCCCGGCCGCGCCGCTCGCCAGGGCCAGCACCGTGTCGTTGGTGCTGGTGTCGCCGTCCACCAGGATCCGGTTGAAGGTGGTCCCGGCGGCGGCGGCGAGCACCGCCTGCCACCAGGGGGCCTCCACCGGGGCGTCGGTGAAGAGGAAGGCCAGCATGGTGGCATGGGGGGGCCCCAGGTCGGGGCCGATCATGCCGGCTCCCTTGGCCATGCCCGCCACGGTGACGTCCCGGCCCCCGAGGGACAGGGCCCGGGCGGCGGTCTTCGCCGCGGTGTCGGTGGTGAGGATGGCGCGGCTGACGGCCTCGAGGCCGTCCTCGGAGAGCCCGCGGGCGAGCTCGGGGATGGCCTGCCGGATGCGGTCCATGGGGAGGGGCCACCCGATGACCCCGGTGGAGGCCACGAGGACCTCATCGGCGGGGACGCCGGTGGCCGCCGCCACGAGGCGGCAGGACTCCTCGGCGTCCGCCAGGCCCCCCGGGCCGGTGCAGGCGTTGGCGTTGCCGCTGTTGACCAGGATGGCCCGGGCCTCGGCGCGGGCCTGGAGGCGGGCCGTGTCCAGGAGCACGGGCGCGGCCTTGACCCGGTTGCGGGTGAAGACGCCGGCGGCCACGGCCGGGCGGTCGGCCACGACGAGGCCCAGGTCCAGGCGGCCGGGGGTCTTGATCCCGGCGGCGGCGGCGGCGGCGCGGAAGCCTGGAACGCGCACGGCCTAGGCCCCCCGCCCGCAGCACTTCTTGTACTTCTTGCCGCTGCCGCAGGGGCAGGGGGCGTTGCGGCCGACCTTCTTCTCCTTCCGCCGGACGGTGGCGGGCTTCTGGTCCTCGCCCCGGCTGTAGCTCAGCCGGCGCTGGCGGCGGCGCTGGCGTTCCTCGGCCGACTCGATCTCCCGCTCCTTCATGGGCCGGATGCGGAGCAGGAGGCTCAGGGTCTCCTCGCGGAAGGCGTCCACCATGGCCATGAACATCTCGTAGCCCTCTCGGCGGTACTCGTTGAGGGGGTCCACCTGCCCGTAGCCGCGCAGCCCGATGCCGTCCCGCAGGTGGTCCATGTTGAGCAGGTGGTCCTTCCAGAGCCCGTCCAGGCTCTGGAGCATGATGTAGCGCTCGGCCTGGCGCATCTGGGTCTCGCCGAAGCGGGCCTCCTGGGCCGCGTAGGCCGCCTTGAAGAGCTCGACCAGGCTGTCGCGGAGGTCGTCGGGCTCGAGGCCCGCCAGTTCGTCCTCGGTGGGGGGGTCCAGCTGGATGCCGAACCGCGCCAGGAGCATCTCCCGCAGGCGGTCCCAGTCCCACTCCTCCGGCGGGGCCTTGGGGTCGGCGTAGGTCTCGGCGAACTGGTCGGCCAGGTCTTCCATGAAGCCGTGGACCACCTCCCGGAGGTTCTCCCCGGCCAGGATCTGGCGCCGCTGCTGGTAGATCACCTCCCGCTGCTTGTTCATGACGTCGTCGTAGTCGAGGAGGTGTTTCCGGATCTCGAAGTTGTGGGCCTCCACCCGGCGCTGGGCGTTCTCGATGGCCTTCGAGAGCCAGGGGTGCTCGATGGGCTCCCCCTCCTGCATCCCGAGTTTCTCCATCATGCCCGAGATGCGCTCGGAGCCGAAGATGCGGAGGAGGTCGTCCTCCAGGGAGAGGTAGAAGCGGGAGGAGCCGGGGTCGCCCTGGCGGCCGGAACGGCCCCGGAGCTGGTTGTCGATGCGGCGCGACTCGTGGCGTTCCGTCCCGAGGATGTGGAGCCCGCCGAGCTCCCGGACGCCCTCGCCGAGGACGATGTCGGTGCCCCGGCCGGCCATGTTGGTGGCGATGGTGACCCGGCCGCGCTCGCCGGCGTGGGCCACGATCTCGGCCTCGCGCTCGTGGTGCTTGGCGTTCAAGACCTCGTGGCGGATGCCCATCCGCTTGAGCATGCGGGAGAGCTCCTCGGAGGCCTCGACGCTGGTGGTGCCCACGAGGACCGGCTGTCCCTTCTGGTGGAGCTCCTTGATCTCTTGGGCCGCGGCCTCGAACTTCTCCCGCCGAGTCCGGAAGACCACGTCGGGAAAGTCCTTTCGGATCATGGGCTTGTGGGTGGGGATGACCACCACCTCGAGGTTGTAGATCTTCTGGAACTCGGCGGCCTCGGTCTCGGCGGTCCCGGTCATGCCCGCCAGCTTGTCGTACATGCGGAAGAAGTTCTGGAAGGTGATGGAGGCCAGGGTCTGGTTCTCGCTCTCGATCTTGACCCCTTCCTTGGCCTCGAGGGCCTGGTGGAGGCCCTCGCTGTAGCGGCGCCCGGGCATGAGGCGGCCGGTGAACTCGTCCACGATGACGACCTGGCCGTCCTTGACGATGTAGTCCACGTCGCGCTTGAAGAGGGTGTGGGCCTTCAGGGCCTGCTGGACGTGGTGGAGGAGCTCGGCCTGGGTGGGGTCGTAGAGGTTGTCCACGCCGAGGAGCTTCTCGCAGAGGGCGACGCCTTCCTCGGTGAGGGTGGAGGTCCGGGCCTTCTCGTCGATGGTGTAGTGGACCTCCTTCTTGAGGGAGGGGATGACGGCGTTGACCCGGTAGTAGAGGTCCGTGGATTCCTCCGAGGGACCGGAGATGATGAGCGGGGTGCGGGCCTCGTCGATGAGGATGCTGTCCACCTCGTCCACGATGGCGTAGTGGAAGTCGCGCTGGACCATGTCCTCCAGGGCGTACTTCATGTTGTCGCGGAGGTAGTCGAAGCCGAACTCGTTGTTGGTGCCGTAGGTGACATCGGCGGCGTAGGCGGCCTTCCGGGCGGCCTCGTCCATGTCGCTCAGGATCACCCCCACCTCCAGGCCCAGGAAGCGGTAGATCCGGCCCATCCACTCGGCGTCGCGGCGGGCGAGGTAGTCGTTCACGGTGACGATGTGGACGCCGCGGCCGGTGAGGGCGTTGAGGTAGGTGGGCATGGTGGCCACGAGGGTCTTGCCCTCGCCGGTCTTCATCTCGGCGATCTTGCCCTGGTGGAGGACGATGCCCCCCATGAGCTGGACGTCGAAGGGGCGGAGGCCGAGGACGCGGCGGGCCGTCTCCCGGACCACGGCGAAGGCCTCGGGGAGGAGCTGGTCCAGGGTCTCCCCCCGCTCCAGGCGTTGCTTGAAGAGCGGGGTCCGGGCCTGGAGCTCCGCGTCCGACAGCTTCCGGACCTCGGGCTCCAGGGCGTTGATGCGGTCCACCCAGGGGCGGAGTTTCTTGACTTCCCGTTCGAATTTCGTCCCGACGAGGCGGGTGAGGAGTTTTCCGATCATGTCTCGCTTGTCGGCGCCGGCTCAGAGTTCCAGGAGGAGGGCGACTTCGTCGCAGTCCGGGAACCGGGCGCACTTGACGCAGTCGGCCCAGACCTTGTGGGGCAGGGTGGCCTTGTCCACCGGGCCGAAGCCGAGCTTTTTAAAGAATTCAGGCCGGTTGGTCAGGGTGAAGACCCGGTAGATCCCCAGGGTCACCGCCTCGGAGAGGCAGTGTTCCACGAGGCGGCGCCCCACCCCATGGTGCTGGAGGTCTTCCCGCACGGCGAGGGAGCGGATCTCCGCGAGATCCTCCCAGCAGATGTGGAGGGCCGCCACTCCGCCGACGGCCCCCGCCTCGTCCTCGTAGACGGTGAAGTCCCGCAGGTGGTCATAGAGCTCGCTCAGCGACCGCGGCAGCAGGAGGTTGCGGTCTCCGAAGGCCGAAAGGAGCCCGTGGATGGCCCGGACGTCGCCTATCTTGGCCTTTCGGATCATGGGGTCACTGCCGGAGGGGGACGATGTAGGACTTGAGCCCCTTCTCCTTGGCGAGCTTCTCGGCGAACCGCTTCGCCTCGTCCACGGTCTGGAAGCGCCCCATGTAGACCCGGTACCAGGTGCCCTTCTTCGGGCCGAGGAAGACCTCCCGCACCAGGACGCGGTACCCCTTCTCGCGCCACCGGGCGGCCTCTTTGTCGGCCAGGTCCTTTTCCGGGAAGGAGGCGATCTGGACGGTGAAGAAGGTCTTGGGCGCCGGCGCCTCGCCCTCCGAGGCAGTGGTTTCTCCGGGGGCGGGAGCCTCCGGAGGGTTCAGCCACTGGCCGGGGGCCTCTGCCTGGGGAGCGGGCGGTGGCACGGGTTCGGCGGTTTCGGCGGGCGGCGGGGCGGGGGGGACGGGTTCGAGGGTGGCGTTGGCGGGAAGCTCTGATCCGGGGGCGGCGCCGGGCTCCGCGCCGGCGCCTTCCTGGCCGGGGGCCGCCGGGGCCCCGGCGGCGGGCGCCAGGAGGGTCTCGGCGGGGCTCCGGCCCACCAGCTTCTGGCCCAGGTAGAGCCCGAGGATGAACATCCAGAGCAGGAGGCAGAGGGCCAGCACCCCGAGGGTGACGAGCCCGAACCAGCCGGTCTCGATGTGGAACTTCTTGCCTTCGCGCTTGGCCATGGCGGTCTCCTACATCGTTTCGGGGGCGGTGACCCCCAGGAGCTCGAGCCCCTTCTTCAGCACCTGCCGCAGCGCCTGGGCCAGGAGGAGGCGGGCCCGGGCCAGCGCCGGGTCGTCGTCGAGGAACCGGTGCCGGGCGTAGTAGTTGTGGACGGCGCCGGCCAGGTCCGTAAGGTAGTACGTAACACGGTGGGGTTCCAGGGCCAGGGCGCTGTCGGCCACCACCCGGGGAAAGGCGTCGAGGAGCTTGAGGAGCGCCGCCTCCTCCGGAGCGGTGAGCCGGTGGACGTCCGCCTCGTCCGGGCCGGGCACCGGGATGCCCCGTTCGCCGGCGTTGTGGAAGACGCTCGAGAGGCGGGCGTGGGCATACTGGACGTAGTAGACGGGGTTGTCCTGGTTGCGCCTTCGGGCCAGCTCCAGGTCGAAGTCCAGGTGGCTGTCCGAGCGCCGGGTGAGGAAGATGAAGCGGGCGGCGTCGCGGCCCACGTCGTCCAGGACCTCGCGGAGGGTCACGAACTCGCCGGCCCGGGTGGACATGGCCTTGGGCCGGCCGCCCTCCAGGAGGTTCACCAGCTGGACCAGGAGGACCTGGACCTTCTCCGGGGGGTGGCCGAGGGCCTCCACCGCCGCCTTCACCCGGGGGACGTAACCGTGGTGGTCGGCGCCCCAGATGTCCACCAGGAGGTCGTAGCCCCGCTCCAGCTTGTGCCTGTGGTAGGCGATGTCGGCGGCGAAGTAGGTGAGGATGCCGTTGGCGCGGCGGACCACCCGGTCCTTTTCGTCGCCGAAGGCGGAGGACCGGAACCAGAGGGCGCCGTCCCGCTCGTACACGTGGCCCTTTTCCTCCAGGAGTTCCAGGGTGCCGGTCACCAGGCCGGAGTCGTGGAGCGTCCGCTCGCTGAACCAGTTCTCGAAGGCGACGCCGAAGTCCTCGAGGTCCTTCCGGATGCCGGTGGAGATGCGCTCCACCGCCAGGGCCGTGAAGTCGTCGATGCACGCCTCCAGGGGCGTGTCGAGGTAGCGGTCGCCCGCGCGATCGGCCATCTCCCGGGCGATCTCACGGATGTAGTCGCCCCGGTAGTGGTCCTCGGGGAAGTCCACCGGGCGGCCGTGGAGTTCGAGGTACCGGTAGTAGACCGAGGCCCCCAGGGTGCGCATCTGGTTGCCGACGTCGTTGATGTAGTACTCCCGTTCCACCCGGAAGCCCGCCGCGGCGAGGATCCGGGCCAGGGAGTCGCCCACGGCGGCCCCCCGGCCGTGCCCCACGTGGAGGGGCCCCGTGGGGTTGGCGCTGACGAACTCCACCTGGACCCGCCGCCCGCCGCCTGCGTCCGTCCGGCCGTAGGCCTCGCCGGCGCGGCAGATCTCCCGGAGGTTCTCCCGCCAGACCGAGGGTGCGATGAAGAGGTTGACGAAGCCGGGACCGGCTACTTCCACCTTCTCGAAGAGGGAGACGCCGCCCAGGAGGCGGGCCAGGTCGGCGGCGATCTCCCGCGGCGGCCGCCGGGCGGCGGAGGCCAGCACCAGGGCCGCGTTGGTGGCGTAGTCGCCGTGGGCCTCGTGCCGCGGCGGGGTGACCTGGAGACCCGGCGGGTCCGCGTCGGGCCAGAGTCCCCGGCGGGCACCCTCCCGGAGGGCGGACTGGATGGCATGGAGGGTTCGCTGTCGCATGGATGGTGGTGGCCGGCTCCCCCGGCCGGGGGCGAATTTGGCCCATTCTAGTGTCTTGGGCCCGGCAGGGCAAATCCCGCGGCGGGGTCGAGGGGGACCGGGGAAATGGGATGTGGCCTCCAACTTGCATATTTTCCCGGGAAATCCCCGGCCCCGCCGGGCCGGACCCGGGAGGTGCCCCATGTCGGAAGCCCCGTCCCTTGACAAGCGCCGGGCGGAACGGGTGAAGGTCCAGTTGGAGCTCAGCTTCGCCGACGGCCGCCGGTTCTGCACGGGAGAACTCCGGGACATCAGCTCCACGGGGGCCGGGGTCGAGGCCCTGGAAGGCTGCCCCCGGGGGACCCGGCTCACCCTCGTCCTGCCCCTCAGGCCGCCGGTGAAGCTCCAGGGCGAGATCCAGTGGGTGGTGCAGGACGGCCTGCACTACCGGATGGGGATCCGATTCCTCGGCATCGGGCCCGCAGAGGAGCGGGAGATCAAGCGCCTGGTGGAAGACCTCAAGTGGTCGCGCCGGTGAGCCGGCGGCCCCGGCCCCGGCGGCGGAAGAGGGGCCAGCTGGCCGAGACGAGGCACAGGCCCACCCCCATCAGGAAGAGGGCCGACCACTCCACCCCGGGCTCCAGGAGGGAGCGGGCCGGGTCGTCGGGGTTGTAGCGGACCCGGACCCGGGCGCCGGAAGGGTGGCGCCGTCGGGCCCGCTCGAGGTAGGACCTGGAGCCGAAACAAGGCCAGCCCGTGTTCAAGCGGGTGCCCCGGTAGCCCTTTCCCCCCACCTCGTACCAGTATTCCAGCCGGAGGCAGAGCCGCGAGACCCCGGGGCGTTTCGGCGTCGGCAGTTGCCGGAGCTCCGAGATCACCACACGGCCGGGCGCCGTGGGCCAGCTGCGCGCGGCGAGCCCCTCCAGGGCCTTCGAGGCCCCCACCGCGAGGCACCAGAACCCCAGCCCCAGGAAGAAGAGGGTGAAGAGCCGGCGCCCGGTCACGGCGTCGTGGCGCCCCGGCGGGGAGGCGGTGTGATGGGGGCGGGGGGACGGTTCGACATCTCTCCATCATATATAATGATCGGGCCTTCTTCGGCAAGCGGCAGACCGGGTACCGAAGTTCGGGTGAATCGAGTAGAGTTGGAAGAGACGTCCAAGGGGCGGCACCGGCGGGCCGGGCCGCGGCCAGACAGGAGGAGGCAGCCATGAGAAAGGCCTTGGAAACCGACAAGCGGCGGGCGGTGGACATCGCCCTCTCCCAAATCGAGAAGCAGTTCGGGAAGGGTTCCGTCATGCGCCTGGGCGACCGGCAGGTGGAGGACGTCCCCGCCATCTCCACGGGCTCCCTCGCCGTGGACATCGCCACCGGGGTGGGGGGGGTCCCCCGGGGCCGCATCGTGGAGATCTACGGGCCGGAGTCCTCCGGCAAGACCACCCTGGCCCTCCACATGATCGCCGAGGCCCAGAAGGCCGGGGGCATGGCGGCCTTCGTGGACGCCGAGCACGCCCTGGACGCCACCTACGCCCAGAAGCTCGGGGTCAACACCGACGACCTCATCGTCTCGCAGCCCGACTACGGGGAGCAGGCCCTCGAGATCGTCGACGCCCTGGTCCGGAGCGGGGCCCTGGACATCATCGTGGTGGACTCCGTGGCCGCCCTGGTGCCCAAGGCGGAGATCGAGGGCGAGATGGGCGACGCCCACGTGGGGCTCCAGGCCCGGCTCATGTCCCAGGCGCTGCGGAAGCTGACGGCCAACATCAGCCGCACCCGGACCGCCCTGGTCTTCATCAACCAGATCCGGATGAAGATCGGGGTCATGTTCGGCAACCCCGAGACCACCACCGGCGGCAACGCCCTCAAGTTCTACAGCACCATGCGCATGGACATCCGCCGGATCGCCGCCATCAAGGAGGGCTCCGACGTGGTGGGCAACCGCACGCGGGTCAAGGTGGTCAAGAACAAGATCGCCCCGCCCTTCCGCGAGGCCGAGTTCGACATCTACTACGGCGAGGGGATCTCCCGGGAGAGCGCCCTGGTGGAGCTGGCCACCGCCGTGGACATCGTGGAGAAGAGCGGCGCCTGGTACAGCTACGGCGGCGAGCGGCTGGGCCAGGGGCGGGAGAACGTCCGCCAGTTCCTGAAGGAGCACCCGGAGGTGGCCGGCGAGATCGAGGCGCGGGTCCGCGAGGCCTACGGACTCAAGCCCAAGGCGGCGGCCGCCGAGGGCGAGGCCGCCCCGGCCGCGGAGGCCTCCTGAGGCGCTTGCCGGAGTGTTGCGTTTCATGAAGGCCCTTGCCGCATCCGAGATCCGGCGCCGTTTCCTGGACTTTTTCGCCCAGCGGGGCCACGAGATCGTCCCCAGCTCGTCCCTGGTGCCGGCGGACGACCCCTCCCTGCTCTTCACCAACGCCGGGATGGTTCAGTTCAAGCGGGTCTTCCTGGGCGAGGAGAGCCGTTCCTACACCCGCGCCGCCTCCAGCCAGAAGTGCGTCCGGGCCGGCGGCAAGCACAACGACCTCGACAACGTGGGCTACACCGCCCGGCACCACACCTTCTTCGAGATGCTGGGCAACTTCTCCTTCGGCGACTACTTCAAGCGGGAGGCCATCGCCTTCGCCTGGGAGTTCCTCACCGCCCACCTCGAGCTGCCGCGGGAACGGCTCTGGGTCACGGTCTTCCAGGACGACGACGAGGCCGCCGCCCTCTGGCGGGAGGTGGCCGGGGTCCCCGCCGACCGCATCGTCCGGCTCGGCGAGAAGGACAACTTCTGGGCCATGGGGGATACCGGCCCTTGCGGGCCCTGCTCCGAGATCCTCATCGACCAGGGGCCGGGGGTGGGGTGCGGCCGCCCGGAGTGCCGGGCCGGGTGCGACTGCGACCGCTACCTCGAGCTCTGGAACCTGGTCTTCATGCAGTTCTTCCGCGACGAGGCGGGCGAGCTCCACCCGTTGCCCCGCCCCAGCATCGACACGGGCATGGGGCTCGAACGCATCGCGGCGGTCTGCCAGGGGAAGACCACGAACTTCGACAGCGACCTCTTCGCCGGGCTCATCGCGCGGATCTCGGGCCTCTCGGGCCGGGCCTACGGGGCCGAGCCCCGCGACGACGTGGCCATGCGGGTCATCGCCGACCACGCGAGGGCCGGCGCCTTCCTGGTGGCCGACGGGGTGTTGCCGTCCAACGAGGGGCGCGGCTACGTGCTCCGCCGGATCCTGCGCCGGGCGGTCCGCTACGGGCGCGTCCTGGGGCTCGAGGCGCCCTTCCTCTCCGAGGTCACGGCCACGGTGGTGGACGAGATGGGGGAGGTCTACCCCGAGCTCCGGGCCGCCGGTACCTTCCTCGACCAGGTGATCCGGCACGAGGAGGCCAGGTTCGCCGAGACCCTCGAGTTCGGCCTCCGGCTGCTCGACGAGGAGATCGACCGGCTGCGGCGGCAGGGGGCCCGGATCGTCCCCGGTGATTTCATCTTCCGGCTCTACGACACCTACGGCTTCCCGGTGGACATCGTCCAGGACGTCTGCCGGGAAGAGGGTCTCGAACTCGACCGGTCGGGGTTCGAGGCCGCCATGGAGGCGCAGCGGGAGCGCTCCCGGCGCTTCCAGAAGTCGGTGGTCACCCGGGAGCTGCCGCCGATCTACCGGGAGCTGCTGGAGCGGGGCGAAGGGACGGCCTTCGTGGGCTACGAGACCCTGCGGCACCGGGCCCGCCTCTCGGCCCTGGTGGGGGCGGACGGCGCGGCGGTGGCGGCCGCGGAGGCCGGCTGGGAAGGGGAGCTGGTGGCGGCCGAGACCCCCTTCTACGGGGAGTCCGGCGGCCAGGTGGGGGACCGGGGGTGGATCCGTGGGCCCGGCGGCGCCGCCGAGGTCCTGGACACCCGGCGCCGCGGTGACCTCGTCGTCCACGTCGTCCGGGTCACCGAGGGCCGGCTGGCGACCGGGGAGGAGGTGGCGCTCGAGGTCTTGGAGGCCCGGCGCCTCGACACCGCCCGGAACCACACGGCCACCCACCTCCTTCACGCCGCGCTTCGCCGGGTGCTCGGGGAACACGTCAAGCAGGCGGGTTCCCTGGTGACCCCGGAGCGGCTCCGCTTCGACTTCACCCACTTCGCCGCGGTGACTCCGGAGGAGCTGCGGCGGGTGGAAGACCTGGTCAACGAGCAGGTCCGCCGCGACGCCGAGGTGGAGACCCGCGTCCTCGCCTACCGCGAGGCGGTGGCCGAGGGGGCCATGGCGCTCTTCGGCGAGAAGTACGGCGAGCGGGTCCGCGTGGTGTCCGTCCCGGGCTGGAGCCGGGAACTGTGCGGCGGGACGCATCTGCGGCGGACGGGCGAGGTCGGCCTCTTCAAGATCCTCCAGGAGGGCAGCGTGGCCTCCGGGGTCCGCCGGATCGAGGCGGTGACGGGCCGGGCGGCCGTGGATCGGGTCCATGCCCTGGAAGACCTCCTTTCCGCGGCGGCGGACCGGCTCCGGTGCGCCCCCCGGGAGGTGCCCGACCGGGTGGAGCGGCTGGCCGCCCGGGTCCGGGAACTCGAGAAGGCCCTCGAGGAGGGGCGGGGCGCGGCCGCCGCCGAGTCGGTGGACGACCTCCTCGCCCGGGCCCAGGACGTGAACGGGGCGCGGGTGCTGGCCGCCCGGGTCCGGGTGCCCGGGGCCAAGGCCCTCCGGGACCTCGGGGACCGGCTCCGGGACCGCCTGGGGTCCGGAGTGGTCCTCCTCGGCGCCGAGGCCGGGGGCAAGGCCCTGCTGCTGGCCATGGTGACCCCGGATCTCACGGGCCGGGTCCGGGCCGGCGACCTGGTGAAGGCCGCGGCCGGCCCCGTGGGGGGCGGGGGCGGCGGCCGGCCCGACATGGCCCAGGCGGGCGGCCCCCGGCCGGAGCGGCTGGACGAGGCCCTGGCCGCCGGCCGCCATGCGGTGGAGGCGGCCCTTGGCCGGGGGTGAGGGGCGGGGCCTCCTCCCGGGATCTCTGAGAAGGGTGCGCCGCCCATGAGCGATTCTCCCCGGATCCCGCCGAAGGGGTTTCCATCCGCCGAGGAAGACGCCCGGGCCGCGGCCATGGGGCCGCGGACACCGCAGACCCTCTCCCCCTCCTACCGGCTGGCCTACATGGACCCGGACTTCCTCCAGCGGGAGGAACTCCGCCCGGTGCGGCTCCAGCTTGAGCTCCTGAAGCCGGAGCTCGTCCAGCACGAGCACGGCATCGAGCACACGGTGGTGATCTTCGGGAGCACCCGGATTCCCGAGGCCGCCGAAGCGCGGCGGCTGGCCGCCGCCGCGGAGGCCGCGGCGGAGGCGAACCCCGACGACCCGGAACTCGTCCGCCGGGCGGCGGTGGCGCGCCGGATCCTCCAGAAGTCCCGTTACTACGACGAGGCCCGGCGCCTTTCGGCCCTGATCGCCCGGGAGTGCCGCCGGAAGACCGGCTGCGACCTGGTGGTCATCACGGGCGGCGGCCCCGGCATCATGGAGGCCGCCAACCGGGGGGCGGCCGAGGAAGGCGCCAAGACCGCGGGGTTCAACATCGTCCTCCCCTTCGAGCAGCAGCCCAACGCCTACGTCACCCCCGAGCTCAGCTTCCAGTTCCACTACTTCGCCATCCGGAAGATGCACTTCCTGCTCCGGGCCCGGGCCCTGGTGGTCTTCCCCGGGGGCTTCGGGACCCTGGACGAGCTCTTCGAGACCCTGACGCTCGTCCAGACGGGCAAGGTCCGGCAGGTGCCGATCCTGCTCTTCGGGCGCGAATTCTGGGAGCGGGTGGTGGACTTCGAGGGCCTCTGCGACGAAGGGACCATCTCGCCGGGGGACCTCGACCTCTTCGAGTACGTGGAGACGGCCGAGGAGGCCTGGGCCCGCATCCAGGACTTCTACCGGGAAAACGGGGGATTGGACCCGGCCCCGCGCTGCTAGCCCCGCCTTCTCAGGCGTCGGCCCCGGCCGCCTCGGGCGCCGGGGCGGCCGGCGCCTTCCGCGCCCCCACCTTCTGCCAGGCCCGGATCACCGAGTGCACCAGGGTGGCCAGGGGGATGGCGAAGAAGACCCCCCAGAGCCCCCAGAGCCCGCCGAAGACCAGGATGGCCACGATGATGGCCACGGGGTGGAGGTTCACCACCTCGGAGAGCAGCAGCGGGACCAGGAGGTTGCCGTCGAGGACCTGGATCACCAGGTAGGCCGCCACCGTCCAGGCGAAGTCGGCGCTCCACCCCCACTGGGAGTAGGCGATGAGGGCCACCGGGAAGGTCATCACCGTGGCCCCCACGTAGGGGATCAGCACCGAGAGCCCCACGAAGAGGCCGAGCAGCATGCTGAACTTGAGGCCCAGCCAGGCGAAGGTGGCGGTGCTGGCGGTCCAGACGATGAGGATCTCCCAGACCTTGCCGCGGATGTAGTTGCCGAGCTGCCGGTCCATTTCCGCCCAGACCTCGGCGGCCAGCCCCCGTTCCTCCGGCAGGAGCTCGGTGACCCAGGCCAGGATCCGCTCCTTGTCCTTGAGGAAGAAGAAGACCAGCAGCGGCATGAGGACCAGGTAGACCAGGAGGGTGAGGAGACCCAGCACCGAGGCCAGGGAGAGGGAGAGCAGATGCTGGCCGATCCCCATGACCTCGGCGCGCAGGGTGGCCATGAGCTGGGTGAGCTGGGCCTCGGTGACGAAGTCCGGGTAACGCTCGGGCAGCCGGAGCAGCGCCTGCTGCCCGCCGGCGATCATGGCGGGGAGATCGTGGAGGAACTGGCCGACCTGGCGGGAGAGGAGGGGGAGCAGGCCGAGGAGGATGAAGACCAGGACGGCCATGAAGAGGAGGAAGACCAGGGACACGGCGGCCAGCCGCGGCAGCCCCAGCCGCTCCATGCGCGCCACGGGGCCCTGGAGGAGGTAGGCGATGACGAGGCTGGCCAGCACCGGGGCCAGCATCCGCCCCAGGGTGAGGATGATCACCGTGCCGAGCCCCAGCAGGAAGGCGAGGATCACCGCCTGCGGGTCGGAGAGGTAGCGGTGGAACCAGTCCCGGAAGGGCTTCATGCCCTCCTTTGTAGCAGGAACGGGAGGGGGGTGAAAGGGGGCGGGCGAGAGGATTCGGGGGCGGGGCCGGCTCCGGTCCCGCCCCCGAACCGCCTAGATGGGCACCTTGTCCACGGCGTCGGCGGCCTCGTCGATCACGTCGTGGGCGGTGTTTCCGGCCACGGGGACCACTGAGATCACCGCCCCCGCGGCGCGCATGGGCACCGAGACCACCTTGGTGAGCACGCAGCCGCCGAGGTTCACGGCGGCCGCCGCGGCCAGCAGGGCGAAGAGGATGCGTTTCATGGGGGACCTCCTTCCTTTCCGGCGGCCTTCTTCGCCGCCGCTCGTGGGTTTCAGCCGGCCGGGGCCTCCTGGCTCCGCCGGCCCTTGGCCAGGAAGTGGGCCGCCGCCGCCTCCGGGTCGGGCACCCCGACGGCCTGGCCGTAGGCGATGAGAAAGCCGCGCAGGTAGACGCGGACCGGGAGCTCGGCGAAGTTCTCGGCCTCGATGTTCGCCAGGTGGGTGGTGCCCACCTTGGTGATCTTGGCCAGGGCCGCGAGGCTGAGTCCCTTCTTCCGCCGGTGCCACCGGAGGAAGGCGCCGGGCTCGGCTGCGGGGTCCGGGGCCGGCTCCCGGGGCGGCTCGGGGGGGCCGTCCCGGCCGGCCGGGAGGGCGACAGGGGCCTCGCAGGCCTCGAGGAGCCGGTGGTAGGCCGCCTCGATCCGATCCAGCATGGCCGCCCGGGCCTCCGCGTCCAAGAGGGAATAGGTGGCCAGGGAATCCTCGGCGTAGAGGGACCGCATCCGGTGGTAGGCCCGGGTGATCTCCTCCGGGCCGGCCTCGGCCGCCACCCGCAGGAGTTCCCGCGCGGCCGCGAGGTCGACGTCAGCCATCTTCGGCCTCCTCGGCGGCCTGTCTGAGCCGCCGCGCGATCTCCCGAACGGACCGGGAGAAGGGGCTTTCCGGGAAGGCCTCCAGGGTGGGGCGGCGGGCCTGCACCGATTCCCAGACGGCGTCGTCGTTCCGGATGTGGCCGAGGTAGCGGACATCGATGCCGAAGAAGTCCCGGCAGGCCGTGGCGATGCCGTGGCCGAGTTCCTGTTCCCGGGGCTTTCGGACCTGGTTCACGATGAGGCGGGGGGCCAGGGTCCGGGCCTCCGCCTGGAGGAGGCGCCCCGCCTCCGGGTCCCGGGCCGCGACGCCGGCCACGAGGTCCCGGGGCGAGCGGAAGCGGCCGTTGCCCGTGGCCTTCAGGGCCGTCTCCAGGGCGAGAGCCACCCGCGGGTCGCGGCAGGCGGTGCGGACCTTCCGGTGGTAGGCCGCCTTGATGAAGTGGTAGGCGTTCTCGATGCTGGTGGGCGAGGGGACGATGACGAGCACCCCTTCCTGGGCCGCGAGGAAGAAGTCCAGGGTGTTGAAGGCGCTGCCGGCGCCGAGGTCCAGGAGGACGAAGTCGGCCCGGAGGGTCTTCAGGTGGCGGAAGATCTTCATCTTCTGGGCATAGCCCAGGTTGGCGCCGTCGGGCTGGGCCAGGGCCCCGCTGATGAGCCGGAGCCCCGGGACGGCGGTCTCGACGGCCACGTCGTCGAGCGTGGGGGCGGCGCGGGCGATGAAGTCGGCCAGGGTCCGCTCCGGGCCGGAGATCCCCATGAGGGTGTGGAGGTTGGCCCCGCCGAGGTCCGCGTCCACGAGGACGCACCGGTGGCCCTCACGCGCCAGGGCGATGGCGATGTTGGCGGTGATGACGCTCTTTCCGACGCCGCCCTTTCCGCCGCCGACGGCCCAGATGCGGGGCCCGGCGGAAAGCGGCGTCTTCTCCGGTCCGTCGTTCATGGCCTGGTGCCGAGGCGGTTGCGGGTAACGGGCATGGAACGCCACCTCTCCTCACATTGACGGCACGCGCGGCCCGAAGCTTTAACCGCGCGCGGCCGGGGAGGGGTGACGGCGGGGGCTCAGCGCGGCCCGGTGTCCCGGAGGCGGTGGAGGATCCGGTCGAACTCGTCCAGGGAGCGGTAGTGGATCTCGATGCGGCCGCCGTCTCCGCGGTGGACCACCCGGACCCGGTGGCCGAGGAGCCGCGTCAGCTCGTCGGCGAGGCGGCGGAGGTCGGGGTCGTCCCGCCTCGGCGCCGCCGCCCGGCGGGCGCCGGCGGCGGGCCGCCGGGCCCGGGCCTCGGTCTCGCGGACGGAGAGGCCCTTGGCGAGGATCTCGTCGCGGAGGGCCAGGCGGGCGGCGTCGTCTTCGAGGGTGAGCAGCGCCCGGGCATGGCCCATGGTGAGGCGCCCCTCGGCGAGGTCCTCGCGGATGGGCGCGGGCAGCCGGAGCAGGCGGAGCGAGTTGGCCACGGTGGAGCGTTCCTTGCCCACCCGCTGCGCCACCTGGGCCTGGGTGAGGCCGAATTCCTCCACGAGGCGCTGGTAGGCCATGGCCTCTTCCAGGGGGTTCAGGTCCTCGCGCTGGATGTTCTCGATGAGGGCGAGTTCGAGCACCTCGCCGGGGCTGATGTCCTTGATGACCACGGGCACGGTCTTGAGCCCCGCCAGCTGGGCGGCCCGCCAGCGCCGCTCCCCGGCGATGAGCTCGTAGCCGCCGCCCGCCTCCCGGACCACCAGGGGCTGGATGACCCCCTTTTCCCGGATGGAGGCGGCCAGGCCCTCCAGGGCCGCCCGGTCCATCTGCCGCCGCGGCTGCTCGGGGTTGGGGTGGATCTTTTCCACGGGGCACTGGAAGAAGCCCGGTCCCTCGGAGTCGAAGACGTCGGTGGTGGGCAGGAGGGCGCTGAGCCCCTTGCCGAGACCCTTCTTTGGCTTCATCGCGGCCTCCTCTGGCGGTCGAGGAATTCCCGGGCCGCGGCGAGGTAGCTCTGGGCGCCGCGGGAGGCCGGGTCGTAGAGGAAGATGGGTTTCCCGTGGCTCGGACTCTCGCTCAGGCGGACGTTCCGGGGGATGGTGGTCTCGTAGACGAGTTCCCGGAAGTGGGCGCGGACCTCGTCGTTGACCTGGGTGGTGAGCCGCGTCCGGGCGTCGAACATGGTGAGCAGGATGCCCTCGATGTAGAGGCGGGGGTTGAAGTTGTGCTTCACCAGGCGGATGGTGTTGACCAGCTGGCTGAGCCCCTCGAGGGCGTAGTATTCGCACTGGAGGGGGATGAAGACGGAATGGGCCGCGGCCAGGGCGTTGACGGTGAGAAGGCCGAGCGACGGCGGCGTGTCGAGGATGACGATCTCGTAGCCGAGGATGGGCCGCAGGGCCTCCCGGAGAACGGTCTCGCGGCCGGGGCGACCGGCCAGTTCCATCTCGATGCCCACGAGGTCCACGTTGGCGGGGAGGATGTCGAGCCCCTGGACCTCGGTCGGGCGGATGGCCTCCTCGGGCGCGGCCGAGCCCTCCAGGACGTGGTAGAGGTGGCGATCGAGGGCGGCGGGGTCCAGGCCCACGCCGCTGGTGGCGTTGGCCTGCGAGTCGCAGTCCACCAGGAGCACGGCCTTGCCCAGCAGGGCGAGGCCCGCCCCGAGGCTCACCGCGGTGGTGGTCTTGGCCACGCCGCCCTTCTGGTTGGCGACGCAGAGGATCTTGGCAGAGGCAGTGGGGGTTGTCATCTCAACGGGTGCACCATACCTTAGGAACAGTCGAGCTGACAAGAATGATGGTGCCGCCCCGCGGCGGCGCCGCGCACCTTTCCCGGGAGGATCGCCCGCATCGGCGTCGTTTTCGGAGATACCCGGGGCCTTGCCCCGTCCCAGCGGCGGGCCCTCGAGCGCCTGGCCCGCCGGCGGCTCCCCAAGGACCGCCTGATCACCCCGGAGGTCGGCCAGGCCCTGGCCCGCCTCTCCTTCGATCTCCAGCGGCAGGTGGGGCTCCTCGTGGACCGGGCGGGGTTCGTCCGCCGGGTCCTCGTCGGTGACCATACGAGCATCCTGATCCCCGACCTCTCCGCCTGGCGCCGGGGCGGCGGGGGGTTGCGGGGCCTGCGCTGCCTCCACACCCACCTCGGCCCCGGCCGCGGGCTCGACACCGAGGACCTCACCGACCTCGCCCTCCTCCGCCTGGACGCCATGGCGGCCGTGGAGGTGGGCGAGACGGGCCACGCCGGCGCGGTCCACTTCGCCGCCCTCCTGCCGCCGAATCCCGACGGGCGGCAGTGGGACGTCCAGACCTACCCGCACCCCGCCGCGGTGGACCTCCCCTTCGACGCCTTCGTCCGGGAGTTGGAGGGGGAGATCCGTCGGATCCAGGGCGCCCGGGACGTGGAGGGGCAGGAGGAGCGGGCCATCCTGGTCCATGCCGGCGGCGGGCCGCGCCACGAGGCCGAGCGGAGCCTGGCCGAGCTGGCGGAGCTGGCCCGGTCGGCCAACGTCCGCGTGGTAAAGACGGTCTGGCAGCGGGTGACACGGTACCACCCGGCCCACCTCATCGGGCGGGGCAAGCTCCGCGAGGTCCTCATGGAGGGCCTCTACCTCGGGGCCACCCTGGTGGTCTTCGACCAGGACCTCACCCCGGTCCAGGCGAACAACATCGCCCGGATGATGGACCTCAAGGTCATCGACCGGACCCAGCTCATCCTCGACATCTTCGCCCGCCGGGCCCGGAGCCGCGAGGGGAAGATCCAGGTGGAGCTGGCCCAGCTCCGCTACCTCCTGCCCCGCCTCGTCGGCCGGGGGACGGCCATGTCGCGCCTCATGGGCGGCATCGGGGGACGTGGCCCGGGCGAGACCCAGCTCGAGGTGGACCGCCGGCGGGTGAAGCAGCGGATCGCCGGCCTGGAGCGGGAACTCCGGGCGCTCCGCAAGGGCCGGCGCGAGCGGCGGAAGCACCGGGCCCGCCGCGGCCTCCCGGTGGTCTCCATCATCGGCTACACCAACGCCGGCAAATCCACCCTCCTGAACCGGCTCACCGGGAGCGACGTGCTCGCCGAGGACCGGCTCTTCGCCACCCTCGACCCCACCAGCCGCCGTCTCTCCTCACCGGAGGGGACGACGGTCCTCCTGGCCGACACCGTGGGCTTCATCCGGCACATGCCCCGGGACCTCCGGGTGGCCTTCCGGGCGACCCTCGAGGAGCTGGCCGACGCCGCGCTGTTCCTGCACGTGGTGGACGCCGCCAGCCCCTACCGGGCCGAGGAGATCGCCGCCGTGGAGCGCATCCTCGACGAGATGGGCCTCCAAGACGTCCCCCGGCTCCTCGTCTGCAACAAGGTCGATCTCCTCGACCCGGGCCGGATCAACGGGCCCTGCCGGGGGGCCGTCCTTGTCTCGGCCCTCGAGGGGCGGGGCCTGGACGAGCTGCGGACCCGGCTCTTCGCGGCCCTCCGGGCCGCGCGGCCGGCGGCCTGAGCCGATCGTCCCCCTCCCTCCCCGGCCACTGCCTTCCGGGGCACCCCGTAACGGGCCATCCGCCCAAGGTGGCAACTCGTCGACGATGGCGCCGCAAAAGGTCGCGGGCTGCTCCGTTGCTTCGGATGCTCCCGTCACTGCGGCGTACTGCCGAGCACGCCTCGTTTCCCGCGATGGTCGCGCCTTGTCTTGGCGATTCTCGCCTGTCCACCCCCGCGCCGTGTATTCGGCCATCTTTGCCGAGCCATCCACGCGGAAGCCTTCTTGCGCGCCATCAAAGATTGGCCCGGCACACCGGCAGGTAGCGCCGGGCGGCCTCCGAGTCGGGGAAGCGTTCGAGGTGCGCCAGGGCGCCGGCGAAGTCGCCCGTGTTCATGAGGCTCACGGCGAGGCAGAGGTGGAGCTGCTCGTCGTCGGGGAACCGGGCAAGCCCCGCCTCGAGCACCTCGATGGAGCCGGGAAAGTCCCGCGCCTTCTGCCGGAGCACCCCGAGCCCCAGGTAGGCGGCGGGGAGGGGGTGCCATTCCAGCGCCCGCCGGAAGAGGACCTCGGCCGTCTCCGCCTTCCGCGGGATGTCCCCCACCCGGGCATATTCCCCGTGGCTGAAGGTCATGGCGAGCCGCGAGAGGAAGTCGGCGTGGAGAGGGCGGAGTTCCGGCCGGTCCTCGAGTTCCAGTGATTCGGCGAATTCCGGCAGGCCCTCGTGGAAGGCCCGCTTGAGGCGGCGGCCGAGCCGGTGCACCTTTTCCCCGTCCAGGGCGGGGTCGGTCTCGAAGTAGAGGAGGTCCTCCGCGGGCGAGAGCCACACGTCGTCCGAGACCCGGTGGCGGCGCTTGTACTCCTCGTAGAGCCGGGTGCCGGGATAGATGTCGAGGACGTAGGCGGCCAGGGCCAGGGGCCGGATCTCCCGCATGAGGCGGATGCTGGCGTCGATGGTCTTCCGGGATTCGCCCGGGGCCCCGTAGATGAAGTAGGCCCGGGGGAGGATCCCGAACCGCCGCGTGAGGTCGAAGGCGCGGCGGACCTCGTCGTCGGTGAAGCGCTTCTCGAAGAAGGCCCGGATCCGGGGCGACCCGCTCTCCACCCCGTAGCTGATCTGGCGGCAGCCCGCCCGCCGCATCCAGTAGAGGACCTCCCCGTCCACGCAGTTGACCCGCGAGATGGCCTGCCAGGCCACGGGGAGGCGGGCGTCCGCGATGCGGCGGCAGATCTCGATGACGCGGTCCTTTCGCAGGGTGAAGGTGTCGTCCGAGACGAAGAAGTACGTGACGCCCTTGCGGGCCAGGGTCTCGATCTGGCCCACGAAGTAGTCGGGCGAGTGGAACCGGACGCGGCGCTTCCAGAAGCGGGGCGACCCGCAGAAGCGGCAGTTCCAGGGGCAGCCGCGGGACGAGACCACGTGCTGGAAGGTGAAGCGGCGGGCCGGGTCGGGCAGGGTGTCGAGGTCCTCGATGAAGGGGCGCTCCGCGGTGCGGACCGGCCCCTCGGGCCCGCGGAAGGCCAGGCCCGGCACGGCGGCCGGGGCCGCCCCGCCGCCGGCCTCGAGGTGCGCGGCGAGGTCGGCCATGGTCTCTTCCCCCTCGCCGATCACCACGTAGTCCACCTCGGGAAAGTGCGCCAGGAAGTGGCGCCAGAGAAAGGTGGCGCCCACGCCTCCGAAGACCACGCGGACGGACGGGTCGAGACGCTTGGCCTCCCGCGCCACCGCCAAGGCCCCCCACCGGTTGGCGTTGAAGAGGGAGAGACCCAGGACGTCCGGCCGGAACTCGGCCAGGGTGCGCGCCACCTCGCCGGGCCGGCGGTGGACGTCGTGCCAGTTTGCGAGGCGGACGCGGTGGCCGCGCTCCAGGAGCCGGGCCCCCACGTAGTAGAGCCCGATGGGGACGGCCCGGACGTCTTCGTCCCGAATGCGTTCCTCGGAGAAGGGGGGATAGGCGAGCAGGATCTTCATGCCGGCGGCCTCCGGGGGCATATTACGCGCCGCCGGCCCGGGGGTGCAACGCACCCCGGCGCCCGACCGAATTTCGGAATTCTGCCACCTCGCAATTCGTATAATGCTGTAAATTATTTATTTACTTAAAGAAAGTAATCTTTTTGGTTGCATTGAGAATGTTTCTTGGCTAACATTTTGGGGAAACCGGGCCGCGCGCGGTTGCAGGCCCGGGGCCATCCCAACGCCCGTTTTCAAGCAAGGAGGAACCCATGTCCAAGAGTCCTGCTTCGGCCCTCGTCCAGAGCCTTCCGGGACGGCTCTCTTCCCCCCCGCTGCTGCTCGCCGCGGTCTGCGCCACGGTGAGCGCGGTGGGCCTGGCCTTCGCGGGCCACGCCCTCCTCGTGGGGCATGAACACACCTTCGGGACCACCCGCGAGGTGCCCTGGGGCATCCTCATCGCCTCCTACGTCTTCTTCGCCTCGTTGTCCACGGGCCTTTGCATCGTGGCGGCCCTCGGGCAGGTCTTCAAGATCGAGGCCTTCCAGCCCTTCGTGAAGCGGGCGGTCTTCCTGGCCCTGGCGGCCATCATGACCGGCCTCATGAGCATCTCCCTGGAGCTCGAGAACCCCTGGCGCGTCGGGCTCTACAGCTTCCTCTCCCCGCACCCCGAGTCCAACATCTGGTGGAAGAGCACCCTCTACAGCTCCTACATGTTCTTCATGCTGGTGAACCTCGTGTTGCTCCTCCAGGGACGGACCCGGGCCGCGGCCCGCTTCGGGCTCCTCGGCCTCGTCGCCTGTCTCGCCGCCAACCTGAACCTCAAGGCCGACATGTCCATCATCGGGGCCCGCGGCTTCTGGCGCGAGCAGTACATGCCCGTCTTCTTCCTCACCCTGGCCGCCCTGGCCGGGTGCGCCGCCATGATGTTCCTTTCCTGGGCCTCGGCCAAGCTCCGGGGCCGGGAGCTGGCCCCGGACGAGGAGCGGGCCGTGGGGGCCACCGGCCGCCTGGCCCTCGGTCTCCTGGTGGTGGCGGGTTTCTTCACCGCGTGGAAGATCCATGCCGGCCTGTCCGGCGCCACCGAGAACCCGGAGGCCATGGACCTCCTGGTCAAGGGTGCCTATGCCGGCAAGTTCTGGATCGGCGAGGTGGTGCTGGCCGTGGCGCTGCCCGTGGTCTTCCTCCTCGCCGGCCGCCTGAAGAACGCCTACGCCCTGGCCACGGCGGGGCTCGTGAGCCTGGTGGGCATATTCTTCGTCTACTACGACCTGGTGGTGGTGGGCCAGCTGGTGCCCCACTTCCACAAGTACAACGTGGTGGATCTGCCGCGGTACTTCTCCTACACGCCGTCCCTCCACGAGAACATGATCCTCGCCGGGGCGGTGTTCTTCTTCCTGGCGCTCTACCTGGCCGGAGAGGAACTCCTCTCCGGCGGGCGCCGGTCCGGCTGACCGGCGGCGCCGCCGGCGCCCGAAGGCCCGGGTCGGCCCACGAGGCCTGCCCGGGCCTTTCGCATTCCGGGCCCGGCTATTCCACCGTGACGCTCTTGGCGAGGTTGCGGGGCTGGTCCACGTCGCAGCCCCGGGCCACGGCGATCTCGTAGGCGAGGAGCTGGAGGGGCACGGCGTAGAGGAAGGGATTCAGGGCCGGGTCCGGCGGCCGGGGCACCTCCACCACGTGGTCGGCCGTCTGGCGGAGGGCCTCGTCGCCTTCTTCCCCCAGGGCGATGAGGATGCCGCGGCGGGACCGGACCTCCTCCATGTTGCTCAGGACCTTTTCGTAGACGTGGTCCCGGGGGGCCACGACGGTCACCGGCATCTCGCGGTCGATGAGGGCGATGGGACCGTGCTTCATCTCGCCCGCGGCGTAGCCCTCGGCGTGGATGTAGGAGATCTCCTTGAGCTTCAGGGCCCCCTCGAGGGCGAGGGGAAAGCCGAGGTGGCGGCCGAGGTAGAGGAAGTCCCGGCAGCCGTAGAAGCGGTCGGCCAGCTCCCGGCACCGGGCCTGCCAGGCCCCGAGCCGTCCCTCGAGGATCCCGGGGACGGCCACCAGGGCGCGGATCTTCTCCCGCCGGGCCGCCGCATCCAGGTCGCCGCGGACCTGGGCGAGGTAGAGGCCGAGGAGGTAGAGGGCGGCCAGCTGGCTGGTGAAGGCCTTGGTGGAGGCCACCCCGATCTCCGGCCCGGCGTGGGTGTAGAGGGTGCCGTGGGCCTCCCGGGTGACGGTGCTCCCCACCACGTTGCAGATGCCCACCACGGGCGCCCCGCGCTCCTTGGCCATGCGCAGGCCCGCCAGGGTGTCGGCGGTCTCCCCGGACTGGGAGACGGCCACGGCGAGGACCTGCCCGTCCAGGAGGGGGCGCCGGTACCGGAACTCCGAGGCGAGTTCCACCTCCACGGGGAGGCCGGTCCACTCCTCGATCCAGTACTTGGCCACCAGCCCCGCGTGCCAGGAGGTGCCGCAGGCGATGATGGAGAGGCGGCGGAGGGCGCGGACGGCCGCCTCGTCGAGCCCGAGCTCGGGCAGCCGCACCTCCCCGGTCTCGGGGACGACCCGACCGCGGATGGTGTTCAGCACCGCCTGGGGCTGCTCGTGGATCTCCTTCAGCATGAAGTGGCGGAAGCCGCCCTTCTCCGCCATGGCGGCGTCCCAGGAGATGGCGGTGGCGGCCTTCTCCACCGGCCGCCCGTCGTCCAGGCGGCAGACGGCCGCCCCCTCCCGGGTGAGGACGGCGGTCTCGCCGTCGTCGAGGAAGAGGACGTCGCGGGTGAAGGGGAGCAGCGCCGGGATGTCCGAGGCGAGGAAGGCCTCGTCCGTCCCGAGGCCCAGGACGAGGGGGCTCTGCCTGCGCGCCGCCACGATCCGGTCCGGCGCCCCGGTCCAGAGGACGCCGAGGGCGAAGGCACCCTCCACGTCGGCCAGGGCCCGGCGCACGGCGGCCAGGAGGTCGCCGTCGAGGTACTTCTCCACCAGGTGGGCCAGCACCTCCGTGTCGGTCTCGGACCGGAACCGGTGGCCCTCCGCGGCGAGATCCTGCCGGAGGCTGTAGTAGTTCTCGATGATCCCGTTGTGGACCACCACCACGGAACCCGTGCAGTCCGTGTGGGGATGGGCGTTGGCCTCGGTGGGGGCGCCGTGGGTGGCCCAGCGGGTGTGGCCGAGGCCGATCCCGCTGGCGGCGTCGCGCCGCCCGTCGAGGAGTCCGTCGAGGCCGGTGAGTTTTCCGGGGCAGCGGACCAGCTCGATCCGGCCGTCCTCCAGCCAGGCGACCCCGGCGGAGTCATAGCCCCGGTACTCGAGGCGGCGCAGGCCTTCCATCAGGACCGGGAGCACCCGTCTGCCGCCGACGTAGCCGACGATGCCGCACATGTCCCACCTCCCTCAGGCGGTCTCCCCGCCCGGGTCCGCGTGGGACAGTGACGCCAGGTACCGTTCCCACTCCACGGGGAGGAGGTATTTCTTCCGGTTGTTGCAGTCCTTGCAGGCCGGGACGAGGTTGTGGCGCTCGCTGGTCCCGCCGCGGGCCAGGGGCACCACGTGGTCCATGGTGAGGGCCGCCGCCCCGACGAACCGGCCGCAGTAGTGGCAGCGGCCGGCGGCGCACTTCCGGCGCCACCACCGGGTGCGGCGAAGCTCCCGGGCCCGCTGTTTCTCCCGCCGCAGGCGCTCCTCGTCCGGCGGCCGCGGGGGAAGATGGAAGGATCGCTCCTGCGCCACGACACCACAGGATAGCCGGAAGGTGTTCCCCCTGCAAAGCCGCCCGCGGCGCCGTTTGGGAAATCCATCGAAATGGCCGATAATAGTAAAACGGAGGCAGGTGACGAGCATGCATCTTCCCGGCGAGCCCCCCGAGCCCGGGGTCGAGGTGGACCTCCCCGAGGAGATCCCCCCGTCCCGGCGTGCCGAGCGCACCCTCTCGGCCGCCGTCCAGGCCCTGGTGCCGGCCGATCCCCGTCACCTCCGCGCCCTCTTCGCCCTCTGCGCCCATCCCCACTCGGACGCCGCCGAATTCACCGACGTGATCCTCCGCGATTTCGGCCTCACCCTGCAGCTCCTGCGCCGGGGCAACGCCGCCTTCTTCGGCCGCGGCCGCCAGCGGGTCATCCGGATGCGCCACATCGTGGTGCTCCTCGGCATCGACAACATCTCCAGGGCCATCTCCCCCTTGCCGCTTCTCCCCGAGGGGGATCGGGCCGCCGACGGGGAGGCGGGGCCGCTCCTCCGCCTTCTGGCCCGGTCCGTTTTCGAGGCCACCCTGGCCCGGTCCCTCACGCCCACCGGGCTCGAGGCCCAGGAGGTCACCGCCTGCGCCATGCTCAAGCGGCTCGGGCAGGTGCTCCTCTCCGTGGTCCAGCCGGGGGTCGGCCGGACCCTCTGGGCCCTCCGGGCCAAGCCCGGCCTCCTCGACCGCACCGCCAAGCGGATGACCGGGTGGCGTCCAGGGGAACTCGGTCTCGCCGCCGCCCGGCGCTGGAACTTCCCCGGCATCATCCGCCTCTCCATCGCCCCGGCCCGCCAGCGGCTCCGGGCCGGCCGGGGGCGCGACCGGCGCCTCGTCACCCTGGTGGACGAGGTCCACGCCTGGGTGGACGGGGCGGCCGTCAAGGAGACGAGCCGGCGCTACCTGGAAGAGATCCAGGAGGACCTCTTCAAGCTCACGGGCTTTTCCCCCAAGCGGTTCGAGCGCCTGGTGGCCCGGTCGGTCTTCGACTTCGAGAAGGGAAACCCGGGCTTCTTCCGCCTCCTCCGGGACGAGGGGGTCTTCGACCGCCTGGTGGGCTGAGCCCCGGCGCGGCACCGTGGAGGAACGGGAAGGGTGAGGGGACGGGAGCGGCGCGCCCTCGAAAAACGCCTGCTCGCCATGCTGGGCCGCGCCCCCTGGGCCTTCGGCCTGGTGCCTGCCCCCGGCGGCTGGTTCTCCATTCGGGAGGTCCACCGCGCCCTCCTCCAGGAAGCCGGCCTTCCGCGGCCCACCCTCCAGGGTCTGAAGCAGTTCTTCGCCCTCCACAGGCCGCGGTCCCTCGAGTGGACCGAGGACCGGGTGCGCGCCCGGCCCGAGTTCCAGGTGGAGGGGCTCGGGACCTTCCCGGAGGCGGCGCCGCCGGAGAGCCTCTACACCGCGATCCGCCCGGGGGCCCTTTCCCGGGTCCGGGAGCACGGGTTGCGGGCCCCCCGGGGCGGCTGGGTGGTCCTTTCCGCCGAGACCGAGACGGCCCGGTGCATCGGCCGGCGGCGGGTGGACGCGCCCGTGGTGGCCAGGGTGCGGGCCGGGCGGGCGGCGGCGGCCGGCGTGCGGTTCCGTGCCGCCGGGGAGGGGCTCTTCGTGGCCGAGGCCGTGCCGCCGGAGTGGGTCGAGCTGCCGCCGCCCGGCCGGAAACCCCGGGAGAAGGCCGGGGAACGGCCCCGGGACGGCGCCCGCCCCGCGGGGCGGGCGGAGCTGCCGGGGGGATACCGCCCGGGGCCGGAGGTGCTGCCCGCCCCGGGGCGTCCGCGGCGGCGGGACGGGAGGCGGAAGCGGGGCCCGCGGCAAAAAATGGGTGAAAACCCTTTTCATTCCGGTTGCCTGGAGCTATAGTGGAATTCCCAATTGGTCGAAAAGGCCGTGCTCCCGGGAATCCCTGCATTTTCCGCCCTGGAAGGTCCAGGAATCCCAAAGAGGCGGCCCTTTTTGGACCCAGGAACCCCGGGGGCCCCGTGCCGGCACCGTCCACCCCGGCCGGGGGGGCGATCTCGGCGCGCGAGGTTGTCCGGGACCTTCGGATTGTGTTATAAGAGGCGACGTTGAAAGGATGAGAGGCATGTCGGATCCAGTTCGAGAAGACCACCCGCGGAGTGAGCCCGCGTTCCTGTCCTTCGACGCCCTGCGGCAGGCGGCCGAGTGCCTCCGGTGCATCGCCCATCCGCACCGGCTGCGCATCATCGAGATCCTGCTCAGCGGCGACTACACCGTCGAGGAGGTGGCCAACCTCTGCGGCCTTTCCCAGCCGGCCACCAGCGGTCACCTCCGGCTGATGCAGGGGAAGGGCTTCCTCCAAAGCCGGCGGCGTGGGCGGCGGGTGTACTATTCCGTCGTCGAGCGGCAGCTCGAGAGCATCCTGAAGTGCATCAGCGCCCGTTTCTCGGGCGACGACGGACCGCAGGGGGCCTAGCCGCCAGCACCTTCGGCCTCCCGGGCGGCCCGCCGACCGGTAGGGCGTTCCGGGTCGTGGTACCGAAGACCTTTGGCCTTCCCGGGCTGGATCGGGAGAGACGGAGGTGAAAGGCGTGAAGGTATCCTCGCGCATCGTCGATTTTTCCACCCGGCACCCGTGGGTGGTCACCGGTTCCATGGTGGCCCTCACCCTGCTCCTGGCCCTGGGCGCGGCGCTGCCGACCCTGTGGCCGGAGCGGTTCCCCTTCCTGAAACCCCTCCACGTGGACACGGACCCGGAGAACATGCTCCGGCAGGACGAGCCCGTCCGGGTCTTCCACGACCGGATGAAGCGGGTCTTCAGCCTGCACGACATCCTGGTCCTCGGCGTGGTGAACGAGCGGGATCCCGACGGGGTCTTCAACCCCGACTCCCTCCGGCGGATCTTCGACCTGGCCGACTACGCCAAGGGTCTCCAGTGGGACGACCCGGAGCACCCCGGCCGGAGGGCGGGCGTCATCGCCGTGGACATCATCGCCCCCTCCACCGTGGACAACATCGAGCAGGGCGGGCTCGGCTCCGTGCGCTTCGAATGGCTCATGCCGACGCCCCCGAAGACCCGGGCCGAGGCCCGGGCGATCCGGGACAAGGCCCGGCGCCTTCCCTTCCTCCAGGGGACCCTCGTCTCCGAAGACGGGAAGGCCATCTGCCTCTACATCCCCCTCACCTCGAAGAAGGTGAGCTACCGGGTGGCCTCGCGGCTCCGGGAGAAGATCCGCTCCTTCGGGCAGGTGGACGACCAGTACCACATCACGGGCCTCCCCGTGGCCAACGACACCTTCGGCGTCGAGATGTTCCGCCAGATGGCCATCTCGGCCCCCATGGCCATGGCGATCATCTTCCTGCTCATGCTCTTCTTCTTCCGGAAGCTGGTCATGATCCTCTCCCCCATGATCGTGGCCCTGGTGAGCGTGATCTGCACCATGGGGCTCCTCATCGTGACCGGGAAGACCGTCCACATCATGAGTTCCATGATCCCGGTCTTCATCATGCCCATCGCGGTGCTGGACTCGGTGCACATCCTCTCGGAGTTCTTCGACCGGTACCCGAGGCTCCGCGACCGGCGCCGCACGGTGCTCGAGGTGATGGACGAGCTCTTCATGCCCATGCTCTACACCTCGCTCACCTCGGCGGCGGGCTTCGCCTCCCTGGCGCTCACCCCCATCCCGCCGGTCCAGGTCTTCGGCCTCTACGTGGCCGCCGGCGTGATGCTCGCCTGGGTCTTCACGGTGACCTTCGTCCCGGCCTACGTGATGTTCATCCCGGAGCGGTCCCTGGCGGGCTTCGGGTTCCCGGCCGAGGGGAAGGTGGCGCCGGGCAACCGGCTCTCCCGCTTCCTCGCCTGGCTGGGGAACACCACCTACCGGCGGGCCAAGTTCATCGTGGTGCTGGCCGTGGCCATGATGGGGGCGGCGGCCTACGGGATCAGCCTGATCCAGATCAACGACAACCCGGTGAAGTGGTTCACCCACTCCCACCCCATCCGCATCGCCGACAAGGTCCTGAACCGGCACTTCGGCGGCACCTATATGGCCTACCTCACCCTCACCCCGGAGGCCGGCCCGGCGGAGGACGTCGCCTCCTACGCCGAGGGGCTCGCCGCCCGGCTCGAGGCGGCGGCGAAGCGGTACCAGGACCTCCCCGGCGCCGCGAAGGTCTTCGGCGAGGCGGCGGCCCGGGCCCGGGCACAGGCCCGGCGCGCCGAGAGCGCCGCCGCCCTGCTGGATGACCTCGACGCCTTCGTGGCGGCGGAGACGGACCGCGCGCCCGAGGCCCTGCTCGACGCGTGGGACGAGGTGGCCGCCCTGGTCTCCGGGGAGCGGCAGCGGGGCCAGGTCTTCAAGGACCCGGCGGTGCTTCGCTACCTCGCCCGGCTCCAGGAGGAACTCCTCCGGACCGGCGTGGTGGGGAAGTCCAACTCCGTCACCGATCTCGTCAAGACCGTCCACCGGGAGCTCTTCCTGGGCGACGATTCGCACTTCACCGTGCCCGACACCCGCGAGGCCGTGGCCCAGTGCCTCATCACCTACCAGAACAGCCACCGGCCCCAGGACCTCTGGCACTTCGTGACCCCGGACTACCGCCGGGCCAGCATCTGGGTCCAGCTCCGGAGCGGCGACAACAAGGACATGATGGCCGTGGTGCGCCATGTCGACGCCTTCCTGGCGCAGAATCCCCCGCCCGTCCCCCTCCGGCACGACTGGTACGGGCTCACCTACATCAACGTGGTCTGGCAGGCGAAGATGGTCTCCGGGATGCTCCAGGCCTTCCTGGGAAGCTTCCTCGTGGTCTTCTTCATGATGACCCTGCTCTTCCGCTCCGCCCTCTGGGGCTTCCTCTGCATGGTGCCCCTCACGGTGACCATCGCCTTCATCTACGGGCTCGTCGGCTACGCGGGCAAGGACTACGACATGCCCATCGCCGTGCTCTCGGCCCTCACCCTGGGCCTGGCCGTGGACTTCGCCATCCACTTCCTGGCCCGGAGCCGGAACATGGTGGCGGTGTACGGCACCTGGGAACGGACCGCGGGGCCCATGTTCGAGGAACCGGCCCGGGCCATCACCCGGAACATCGTGGTGATCGCCCTGGGCTTCCTCCCGCTGCTGGCGGCGCCGCTCGTCCCCTACAAGACGGTGGGGACCTTCATGGCCCTCATCCTCTCCTTCGCCGGCATCGTCACCCTGATGCTGCTGCCGGCCCTGGTGCGGCTCCTCGAGCGGCGGCTCTTCCCCGGGGAGCGTCCCGCCATGTGGTGCCGGTGTCTCACCTGCATCATCCTGGCGGTGACCCTGGTGCTCCTGGTGGCGGTCAACCTCCAGCAATACCTCGACCTGGCCTGGCGGGACGTGAGCTGGGCGGGCGTGGCCGCCGTGGTGATCCTCGGCGTGCTCTGCCGGCTCGCCTCGAAGGCGCCCGCCTGCGCCGTTTCCCGGAAGGAGGAATCGAAATGAAGACGCAGGGCAAGATGCTCGGCATCCTCGCGGTGGCAACGTGGATCCTGTGGGCCGCCGGCCCGGCGGGCGCCGCCGGGCCCTCCGTCTCGGAGATCGTGGAGAAGGCCAACCTCATGGCCTACTACCAGGGCCGCGACGGCAAGGCCCGGGTCCAGATGACCATCGTCGATTCACAGGGCCGGAAGCGCGAGCGGAACTTCGTCATCCTCCGCAAAGACAAGGAAGACGGGGGCGACCAGTACTACTACGTCTACTTCCACCGGCCCTCCGACGTTCGGAAGATGATCTTCATGGTCTGGAAGCATCCCGGAAAGGACGACGACCGGTGGCTGTACCTGCCGGCCCTCGACCTCGTCAAGCGCATCGCCGCCACCGACAAGCGGTCGAGCTTCGTGGGCTCCGATTTCCTCTACGAGGACGTCTCCGGCCGGAGCATCACCGAGGACGAGCACGAGCTCGTGGAGACCACCGACCGCTACTACGTCCTCAAGAACACCCCGAAGGATCCCGCCTCCGTGGAGTTCGGCTATTACAAGGTCTGGGTGGACCGGGCGACCTTCCTGCCGGTGCGGGCCGAGTACTACGACCGTGCCGGCAAGAAGTACCGGGTCATCGAGGCCCTGGAGATCCGGACCATCCAGGGGTATCCCACGGTGGTGAAGTCGCGGGTCTCGAACCTCGAGACCGGCAGCGTCACCACCCTGGAGTTCAGCGAGATAAAGTACGATATCGGCCTGAGCGACCGGATCTTCACGGAGCGCTATCTCCGCCGGCCCCCTCGGGAGGCCCGGAGATGAGACGGGCGGTCGTCGCGGCCTGCCTCCTCTTGGCGGGCCTCTTGGCCGGCGTGCCGTCGCCCCGGGCGGCGGCGGTGGACCTCCACGGCTTCTGGGAGGCCCGGGGCGGCTACCGGACCCGGGGCGACGGGGACGAAAAGAGCGCCTCCATCATGGAGACGCGGCTCCAGCTGGACGCCGCCAAGGACTTCGCCTACGGGACGGTGCGGGTGCGGTCCGATTTCCTCTACGACGGCGTCCTCGACCGCCACGGGGTGGACCTCGAGGAGGGCTCCGGCTGGATCGACCTCCGGGAGGCCAACGTCCTCCTCTATCCCTCCGACTTCATGGACCTCAAGGTGGGGCGCCAGATCCTCACCTGGGGCACCGGGGACCTCATCTTCATCAACGACCTCTTCCCGAAGGACTGGAAGTCCTTCTTCATCGGCCGCGACGACGAGTACCTCAAGGCCCCGTCCGACGCGGCCAAGGCCAGCATCTTCCTGGACCTCTTCAACCTGGACCTGGTCTACACGCCCCGCTTCGACGCCGACCGCTTCATCTCCGGGGAGCGGATCTCCTACTGGAACGACGGGCTCGGAAGGCTCGCCGGCCGGGACGCCGTCGTCCGGGCGGACCAGCCGGACGACTGGTTCCGGGACGCCGAGTTCGCCGGGCGGCTCTACCGGACGATCCGCGGCTACGAGGCGGCCCTCTACGGTTACGCCGGCTACTGGAAGAGCCCGGGCGGCCAGGACCCGGTCACCGGAAAGGCCACCTACCCGCGCCTTTCCGTCTACGGCGCCAGCCTCCGGGGGACGGCCCTCGGGGGCATCGTGAGCCTCGAGGCGGGCTACTACGACTCCCGCGAAGACCGAAACGGCCGGGACCCCTTCGTCCGAAACGGCGAGGTGCGCTATCTTGCCGGCTACGAGCGGGAGCTGGCCCGCGACTTCACGGCGGCCGTCCAGTTCTACGTGGAGCACATGCTGGACTACTCGGCCTACCGCCGGTCCCTGCCGCCCACCTTCCATCCCCGGGAGCGAAACCGCCAGGTCCTCACCCTCCGGCTCACCCAGCTCCTCCTGAACCAGAACCTCAAGCTCTCCTTCTTCGCCTTCTACTCGCCCACGGACGACGATGCCTACCTCCGCCCGAAGGCCCACTACAAGTTCACCGACAACTGGTCGGGCGAGATCGGGGCCAATGTCTTCCTCGGGCGGAGCGATTATACTTTCTTCGGCCAGTTCCGCCGGAACAGCAACCTCTACCTGGCCGTCCGCTACGGCTTCTAGGCCCCGGCCCGGGCCCGCCCGGGCCGGGCGCGACGCCCGCTTGGAGAACCGTATCCCGACATACCCGGCCGCCCCGTCTCCCCGGCGCCGCCTTCGGGCGGCGGCCGCGGGGCTCGCCGCGGCCCTCCTGCTGCCGCTGCTGGCCGCACCCCGGCCGGCCCGGGCCATGATGTCGGTGGAGGAGGAGAAGGAGCTCGGCGCCCGCCTGCTCCGGATGGTGAAGGAGCAGGCCCAACTCGTCGAGGACCCGGAGGTGGTGGGTTACGTCCGGGGCGTGGGCCGCAAGGTGCTGGCCCAGGTGGGGACCAGCTTCTTCGACTACCGCTTCTTCGTGATCCAGGACGCGGCCCTCAACGCCTTCGCCATGCCCGGCGGGCTGGTCTTCGTCCACAGCGGGCTGATCGAGGCCGTGGACAACGAGGACGAGCTCCTCTGTGTCATCGCCCACGAGATCGGGCACGTGGAGGGCCGCCACGTGGCGCGGCGGATGGAGCGGATGCAGCGGGTCAACCTGGCCACGGCGGCCATGGCCATCGCCGGGATCTTCCTCGGCAGCCCCAAGGCCGGCAGCGCCATCCTCGCCACCTCCGGGGCGCTCAACGCCTCCATCGCCCTGAAGTACAGCCGGGCGGACGAGGAGGAGGCGGACCGACGCGGCTACGCCTGGATCTGCAAGGCCGGCTACGACCCCGGGGGGCTGATCGCCGTCCTGAAGAAGATGCAGCGTCACCGCTGGCTGGGCTCCGACCGGATCCCGAGCTACCTCTCCACCCATCCCGGGGCCGCCGAGCGGGTGACCTACCTGGAGCACCAGCGGGCCTACCGGCCCTGCCCCCAGCGGGTGCCGCAGGACAACTTCGAGCTCCGGCGGGTCCAGGTCCGGCTCCGGGTCCTCACCTCGGATCCGCGGGTCCTGGTGGAGCGGTACCGGCGCGAGCTGGCGGCCACCCCGAAAGACAGCCTCCTCCGGTTCGGCCTGGCCGAGGCGCTGCTCGCCGCGCGGGACTACGACGCGGCCCTGGCGCTCTTCCGGGAGCTGGCCGAGCAGGAGGGCGATGCCCGCCCGCGGTTTCGCGCCGACCTGGGGCGGGCTCTCTTCACTGCGGGCCGTTACGCGGAGGCCCGCAAGGTGTTGACAACCTACCTGGAGGCCCATCCCGGCGACGACGGCGCCCGCTTCCTCCTGGCGCGGACCCTCCTGGAACTCGGGAACGCCGGGGCCGCCTTGCCCCTCCTCGGGCGCCTGTCCGGGGACTGGCCCGAGGCCCCCGGGCTCGATTTCCAGCTCGGCCGGGCCCTGGCGGCGGCGGGCCGAACGGGGGAGGCCCACTACCACTTCTACCTTCACTACCTGCGGTCCGGGGACGCCCGGGCCGCCGCCTACCACCGGGACCGGGCCCTGGCGTTGCTGCCGGCCGGCAGCCCCCTCCGCCGGAAGCTTGTCCCGCCGGGCGAAAGGAACGCCACCCGGGCAGAGGAGGAGGCCGGGCGATGACCTCCGCCGCCCGTGCCTACGGCGCCTTCGCCGCGGTGGCGGCGGCGGTCGTGGTCGTCGACCAGGCGACCAAGTGGCTGGTGCTCCACGGCTTCGGGCTCTACGAGGTTCGGCCGGTGGTGCCCGGCCTCTTCAACCTCACCCTGGTGTTCAACACCGGGGTCGCCTTCGGCCTGCTGGCGGGCGGCGGCGCCTGGCGGCGCCTCTTCCTCCTGGCCGTGGCCGTGGCGGCCCTGGCCGCAATGGCGGCGGTGCTCGGCCGGCGGCCCGGCCGCTCCGCCCCCCTCCTCTACGGGGCCGCCCTGGTGGCCGGCGGCGCCGCGGGCAACATGGTGGACCGCCTCCGGTACGGGGCCGTGGTGGACTTCCTGGACTTTCACCTGGGCGCCTACCACTGGCCGGCCTTCAACGCGGCCGACTCCGCCATCACCGTGGGGGCCGCCCTGATGGCCTTCCATTTCCTCTTCCGGGAGCCGCGGTAAATTTTTTCTCGCCGGGGTCTTGCATTCGGGAGGCGCGTGTTTATATTAGCACTCGCCTTGGCCGGCTGCTAACAAATCCGGGGCGTTCCACCGGGCCGGCCCCGGGGGTGGCCGCTGGCCCCCTCGGTCTTCACGACAGCGATACGCCATCCAGCACAGTACAACGGGTGGCTCCACGGGATTCGGCGTCGCCGCCGAGGCCGGCTCCGGCCGGGAAGCCCGGGCACCGCGGGACGGGGCCGGGCGGCGCGCCGCGTCACCGGAAAGGGTCACCGGGAAAAGGAGGAGCAGGCATCATGAAGATTCGTCCATTGCACGACCGTATCCTCGTCAAGCGCTTGGAGGAGGAGGAGAAAACCAAGGGCGGGATCATCATCCCCGACACCGCCAAGGAGAAGCCCATCGAGGGCAAGGTGATCGCCGTGGGCAACGGCAAGCTCATGGAGAACGGCGAACTCCGGCCCCTCGACGTCAAGGAGGGGGACCGGGTGCTCTTCGGCAAGTACGCCGGGACGGAGATCAAGATCGAAGGAGAGGATTACCTCATGATGCGGGAGGACGACGTCCTCGGCATCATCGAGGGCTGATCGCTGACGCGCGCGGCGGGGTTTCCGGGCCTGCCGGGCCTGTGATGCCCGCCCATCGCCCAACAGAGCACTTTTGAGCGGAGGTTCAAAGATATGGCTGCCAAGGAAATCAAGTACGATGCAAAGGCTCGCGACGCGCTTCGCCGGGGCGTCAACGCCCTTGCCAACGCGGTGAAGGTGACCCTCGGCCCCAAGGGCCGCAACGTCATCATCGAGAAGTCCTTCGGGTCCCCGGTGATCACCAAGGACGGCGTGACCGTGGCCAAGGAGATCGAGCTCGAGGACAAGTTCGAGAACATGGGGGCCCAGATGGTCAAGGAGGTCGCCAGCAAGACCTCCGACGTGGCCGGTGACGGCACCACCACCGCCACCATCCTGGCCCAGGCCATCTACAACGAGGGCTCCAAGCTGGTGGCCGCCGGCATCAACCCCATGGCCCTCAAGCGCGGCATCGACAAGGCCGTGGACGCCGTGGTGGAAGAGCTGCGCAAGCTCAGCAAGCCCACCAAGGACCAGAAGGAGATCGCCCAGGTCGGCACCATCTCCGCCAACAACGACGAGACCATCGGCAACATCATCGCCGAGGCCATGGACAAGGTGGGCAAGGAAGGCGTCATCACCGTTGAGGAAGCCAAGTCCATGGAGACCTCCCTGGACGTGGTGGAGGGCATGCAGTTCGACCGGGGCTACGTCTCGCCCTACTTCGTGACCGACCCCGAGAAGATGGAGTGCGTGCTCGAGGACCCCTACATCCTGGTCCACGAGAAGAAGATCAGCAACATGAAGGACCTCCTGCCCCTCCTCGAGCAGATCGCCAAGATGGGCAAGCCCCTCATGATCATCGCCGAGGATGTCGAGGGCGAGGCCCTGGCCACCCTGGTGGTCAACAAGCTCCGCGGCACCCTCTCCGTGTGCGCCGCCAAGGCGCCGGGCTTCGGTGACCGCCGCAAGGCCATGCTCGAGGACATCGCCATCCTCACCGGCGGCCAGGTGGTCTCCGAGGACCTCGGCATCAAGCTCGAGAACATCAGCGTCAACGACCTCGGCCGGGCCAAGCGCATCGTGGTGGACAAGGACAACACCACCATCGTGGACGGCGCGGGCACCAAGGAGAAGATCGAGGGCCGCGTCAAGCAGATCCGGGCCCAGATCGAGGAGACCACCTCGGACTACGACCGCGAAAAGCTCCAGGAGCGGCTGGCGAAGCTCATCGGCGGTGTCGCCGTGATCAACGTGGGGGCCGCCACCGAGACCGAGATGAAGGAGAAGAAGGCCCGGGTGGAGGACGCCCTGAACGCCACCCGCGCCGCGGTGGAGGAGGGCATCGTCCCCGGCGGCGGGACGGCGCTCATCCGCTGTCTGCCGGCCCTCGACAAGATCAAGGCGGACGACACCGACGAGATGCACGGCGTGAACATCATCCGCCGGGCCCTCGAGGAGCCCCTCCGCCAGATCGCCAACAACGCCGGCCACGAGGGCTCCATCGTGGTGGAGCACGTGAAGGGCGCCAAGGGGAACGAGGGCTTCAACGCGGCCACCGGCGAGTACCAGGACATGATGGCCGCCGGCGTCATCGATCCCACCAAGGTGACCCGGACCGCCCTCCAGAACGCCGCCAGTGTCGCGGGGCTGCTTCTCACCACCGAGGCCATGGTGGCGGAGAAGCCCAAGGAAGAAGAAGGCAAGGGTGGCGGTGCCCCCGACATGGGCGGCATGGGCGGGATGTACTGAGCCCCCCGGCGGGCCACCGCCGAACACGGAACGTCCAGCGGGCCTCCCGGGAAACCGGGAGGCCCGTTCCTTTCCGGGGGGGTGCGGGCGTGCCGGGAGGGCTTCAGCCGGGGGCGGCGCCCGGGTTCGGGATCCGGAGGTCGTCCCAGGCCACGGCCCGGTTCCGGCCGCCGGCCTTGGCCTGGTAGAGGGCCTGGTCGGCCCGCTCGACGAGGACGCCCTTGTCGTGCCCGTCTTCGGGGAAGACCGCGATGCCGAGGGAGATCGAGACGCGGACCTCGCGGCCTTCCAGCGGGAAGCGGAGTCGGGCCACGCCGGTCCGGATCCGCTCGGCCAGGCGCCGGGCGCCGCCCAGGTCGGCGTCCTCGAGCAGCACGGCGAACTCCTCCCCGCCGTAGCGGGCGGCGAGGTCCACCTTGCGCACCGCGCCCCGGAGGACCCCGGCGACCTCGCGGAGCACCCGGTCCCCGAAGGGATGGCCGTAGGTGTCGTTGACCCGCTTGAAGTGGTCGATGTCGCAGAGGATGAGGGCCATCTTCCCGCCGCGGCGCCCCGCCCGGGCGAGCATCATGTCGAAGGCGTGCTGGAAGGTCCGGTGGTTGGCCAGCCCGGTCAGGCCGTCGGAGGTGGCCATCCGCCGGATCTCTTCGTGGGCCCGGGCCTGGTCGATCTTGACGGCCATCTGGGCCGCGATGAGTTCCAGGATCTCGCGCCGGACCCGGTGGAAGGCGCCGGGCCGCCTGGCCGCCACGGCGAGGGCCCCCACGGGGGCGTCATCGTCGTGCCGGAGGGGGATCACCCGGAGGGACGGGTACCCCGGCAACCCGTGACGGTCGCCGAAGACCGGGGCCCGGCCCCGGCGGACGCCGCCCACCGGCAGGGAGCGGTTGATCCGCAGGGCCTGGCCCACGAGGCCCTCGCGGGCGGCGAAGGCACGGCCCTCGATGCCTTCGGCGCCCGGGCCCACGGCACGGGCCACCCGGTAGCCCCCGTCGGGCTCCACCAGGCAGACCGCGGCGAAGTCGGCCTGGACCAGCACCTTGGCCGACTTGAGCGCCGCGTCGAGGACCGCCTCGGCGCCCAGTGCGCCGTTGAGTTCCCGGAGCCCGGCGCAGAGGCGCTCCGTGATGCCCCGTTCCCGGTCCATGCGCTGGAGCATGCGGGCCAGTCGGATCTCCACGGCCAGCTTCCGCGCGGCGAGTCGCAGGACGCCGGTCTCGGTCTCCGTCCAGGCGTGTTCCGCCGCCCGGTCCACGCACAGGATGCCGAAGGCGGCGCGTCCGGCCTCGTCCGGGATCCGGACGGCGAAGGCGGCGCCCACGCCCCCGCGGTTCCGGTAGTAGGGGAGGCCCGAGAAGTCTCCACGGAGGGGGGCCAGGGCCACTTCCTGCCGCCCCTTGAGAAAGAGGCCGGTGATGCCGGCCCCCAGGGGATAGGGGCCGGGGAGGATGTCCGAGCGCGAGGAGGCCAGGCCCCGGAGTCGGGTGGTCTCTTTGTCGGGGTCCAGCCAGAGGATGGCCGCCGTGGTCAGGGAGAGGGCCCGGTGGACGAGGTCGAGCTGGAGCCGGAAGGATTCCCCCACCACGTGGACCGCGGGGAGGCTGACGGGGCCCGCGCCGTCCAGGGCGTCCAGGGGCGGCAGCTCCCCGATCCCGGCCACGGCGTCTTCCACCAGGCCGAGTTCCCGGGCATGGGCCAGGGCGTCGCGCCGGGCCCGCGCCGACCGGAGCCGTGCCCGGAGGCGGCGCCGGAAGGCCTCTCCCCGGACGAAGAGGCGCAGGGCCAGGGCGGCGGCGACCAGGGCCGCGAGGTCCGCGGCGGCGCCGGCGGGGGTGAGGAGGCCGTGCCAGGCGAGGCCGCCTTCCAGGAGGAGGACCTCGGCGGCCACGCATCCCAGCACCGCCGGCGGGGCCGTGACGGCCAGCCAGGCCGCCAGGCCCGCGGGAACGAGGAAGGCGTGGGGCGAAAGGGGCGCCAGGAGCCGCCAGAGGATCCACGCCGCCGTGGTCCAGGCGAGCGGCCCGGCCACCTCCCCGGCACGCCCCGGGAGGCGCCGTCCCCGCACCCGGCGGACGGCGTCCCAGGCGGCGAGCGCCGCAGCCGCAAGGGCCGCCAGGCCGGCAATGACCTGGGGGCGATCCGGGGCCCGGCCGGCCTCGGCCCATCCCAGGACCACGGCGGCCGCCCCGCCGGCCGCGAGGGCCAGGAGGCCCCATGCGAGGGCGGCCCCGCCGGTGTCCGTTTCGACGGCCTCCTTCACGTCTCTCCCTCCGGGGCCGCCCCGTTCCGGGCCCGGGCGATCCCTTTCCCCGCTTATCGGAATCTCGAAGGCGCGGCACAAAGCCGCCGGCTACCACCCCTTCCTGCGCCCCGGGGCGAGGCGGCCGCCCGGCCGGGCACCCCCGCACGCTCCCCGATCTCCTGAAGATAGGAGCCTTTCTTCCGCCTCCCTCGTACCATGAGCCGGTCCTCCCGGTTGGGCTTGGTGGGGCACCTCCTTGAGTCCTTGACGACCCAAAAGGATGCCCCAGCTTGATCGGGAGGACATCTCAAGTCGGCGTCTTGGGGACGTGCTGGCAACCGGGAGGCGAAGCGGGCGGCACATGCCCCTAGGGGATGCGGCGCTTACAGGTCGTCGAGCGGGCTGCGCGCCCTTGCCTTGAGGTCTCGCACGACGTGGGTATAGATCATCGGGAATCTCTAGAAACTACGAGCACAAAAGGAGGGATGTTATACACGTGGCCTTGGCGGTCTCGATCCGGCTGTACGGGAAGCGCGCTGGCCCTGGCTCCCTCGGGGGTGCCGGAGGACGGCCGGTCCTCCCCGCCGAGGAAGTTCCCCCCGCCGCTATCGGGAGAGGGCCTGCGCGAAGATCCGTTCGGCGGCCACCAGGGCGTCGGTGTCGGCGGGGAGGTCCAGGAGGGAGCGCTGCTCCACCTCGAACTGGAAGAGCCGGTCGCTGGCGGGGACGAAGCCCCCGAGCTCCAGGTCCGTCCCCGCCACCGCCCGGTCCACCTGCTCCCGGAGGGCCGGCGGGATCTGGGCCGGCACCCGGTTCACCACCAGGACCTTGCGGCCGACCTCGACACCGAGGGCGCGGGTGAGGTCGGCGATGCGGGCCGCCGTGAGGACGCCCCGGCTCGAGGGGTCCGAGACCACGAAGAGGGTGTGGACGCGGCGGAGATTGAGCCGGCTGAGGTGTTCCATGCCGGCCTCGTTGTCCACCAGCATCCACCGGTAGCTCTTGGCCAGGGTCTCCATGACCTGGGCCAGGATGGAGTTGGCCATGCAGTAGCAACCCGGCCCCTCGGGCTGCCCCATCACCACGAGGTCGAACCCCGTGGCCTCCACCACGGCCTGGTTGATCCGCATGTTCATGTACTCGGCCTTGGTCATGCCGGGCGGGGTCTCGGTCTTCATGGCGTCGCGGATCTCGCCCAGGGTCGTGGTGACCTCGAGCCCGATCAGCTCGTTCAGGTTGGCGTTGGCGTCGGCGTCCACGGCCAGAACCGGTGTCTCGCCCGCGTCGAGGAGGTGGCGGAGCAGGAGGGCGGTGAGGGTGGTCTTCCCCGTGCCGCCCTTGCCGGCCATGGCGATGATCTTGGCGGAAGGTTCCTTCGAGGGCATGTCAGGGACTCCTGGGGGGCGGCCCGTCCGGGGACACGGCCAGGTGCCCGGTGGCGCCGGCGGGAAGGCGGCGCGTCCCCGGGGCCGGGTCCGCCAGTTCTTCCATGGTGACAAAAAAACCGAGTTCTTCACGCCGCCGGACGAGGCGCCACGCCGCCTTGTCCCCGACGCCGGGCAGCAGGGTGAGTTCCTCCGCGGTGACGGTGTTGGCGTCCATGGGGCGGAAGAAGAGGAGCCGGGCGGCCTGGGAGACGGCCGCCGCCTCCGGGGCCGGCGCGGGGGGGCGCAGGCGGCACGGCGGCGCGGGGCGGAGGGCGGCGAGCGCCGCGAGCACGGCGAGCAGCAGGAAGGCGGCGGCCTCGGCCGCGGCCGGGGCCCTACCCGTCCTTGTGCTCGGACTTGAGGAGCTTGTAGCGGATACCATCGACCAGGGCCTGCCAGCTGGCCTCGAGGATGTCGTGTGAGACCCCCACCGTTCCCCACTTGTCGCGGCCGTCGGTGGACTCGATGAGGACCCGGACCTTGGCGCCGGTCCCGGGCCGCCCCGGCAGGACGCGCACCTTGTAGTCCAGGAGGCTGACCTCGCGGAGCTGGGGGTAGAACGTGTCGAGGGCCTTGCGGATGGCGTTGTCGAGGGCGTTGACCGGGCCGTCGCCCACGGCGGCGGTGTGTTCCACCTGGCCCCCCACCCGGACCATGACGGTGGCCTCCGCCTGGGGGGCCTCGTCCTCGCGCACCTTGTGGTCGATGACCCGGAAGCCCATGAGGTCGAAGTACTTCCGCCGCGTCCCCATGGCCTGGCGCATGAGGAGCTCGAAGGAGGCCTCGGCGCCCTCGAACTGGAAGCCGCGGGCCTCGAGTTCCTTGAGCTGGGCCACGATTTCGAGCACGGCGGGGTCCTGGCTGTCGATGTCGAGGCCGAACTGGCGGGCCTTGGCCAGGACGTTGCTCCGGCCGGCGAGCTCCGAGATGAGGATCCGCTGGACGTTGCCCACCCGCTCGGGCGGGACGTGCTCGTAGGTCTCGGGGTTGCGCTGGACGGCGCTGACGTGGATGCCGCCCTTGTGGGCGAAGGCGCTGGCCCCCACGTAGGGCTGGTACTTGTTGTGGGGCAGGTTGGCGATCTCGCTGATGAACCGGGAGGTCGCGGTGAGCCGTTCGAGGCGTTCGCCGGCCGTGCACCCGAGACCCATCTTGAGGACCAGGGCCGGGATGATGGAGCAGAGGTTGGCGTTGCCGCACCGTTCGCCGAAGCCGTTCATGGTGCCCTGGACGTGGACGGCGCCCGCGCGGACGGCGGCCAGGGTGTTGGCCACGGCCACGTCGGCGTCGTTGTGGGCATGGATGCCGAGGCTCGCCTCCGGCCCCAGTGCGTCCCGCACCCGCTCGACGATCTCCGTCACCTCGTGGGGGAGGGTCCCGCCGTTGGTGTCGCAGAGGACGAGGCGCTCGGCGCCGCCCGCCGCCGCCCGCCGCAGGGTCTCCAGGGCGTAGTCCGGGTTGGCCTTGAACCCGTCGAAGAAGTGTTCGGCGTCGTAGAAGAGGGTCTCCACCCGGGGCCGCAGCCAGGCCAGGGAGTCCTCGATCATGGCCAGGTTCTTCTCGAGGCTCACGCGGAGGGCGTCGCGGACGTGGACGTCCCAGGTCTTGCCGAAGATGGTGACCACCGGGGCCTTGGCGTTCACCAGGGCCTGGAGGTTGGGGTCGTCGTCCGCGGCGGTCTTGGCCGAGTGGGTGCTGCCGAAGGCGGCGATCCGGCTGTGGCGGAGCGCGTAGCTCTGGATCTCGGAGAAGAACTGGACGTCCTTCGGGTTGGAGCCCGGCCAGCCGCCCTCGATGAAGTCGATGCCGAGTTCGTCCAGCTTGAGGGCGATCCGGACCTTGTCCTCCACCGACAGGTGGATGTCCTCCGCCTGGGTCCCGTCCCGGAGGGTGGTGTCGTAGATCTCTATGGACGTCGTCCCGCTCATGTCCCTGGGGCGGCCCCGGCCGGGGCCGCGTCGAGGCCGAAGTGCTCGTGGAGGGCCCGCACCGCCAGCTCCGTGTATTTTTCGTCGATGACGCAGGAGATCTTGATCTCCGAGGTGCTGATCATGAGGATGTTGATCCCGTGGCGGGCCAGGGTGTCGAACATGCGGCTGGCCACGCCGGAGTGGCTGCGCATGCCGACGCCCACGATGGAGACCTTGGCGATCCCCGGGTCCCCGGCCACCGATTCCGCCCCGATCTCGTCGGCCACCCGCCGGACGATCTCCATGGCCTGGTCGTAGTCCGTGCGGGGAACCGTGAAGGTCATGTCCGTGAGGTCCCCGGCCCGGGTGTTCTGGATGATCATGTCCACCACGATGTTGGCCTCGGAGATGGGGGTGAAGATCCGGGCCGCGATGCCGGGCTGGTCCGGGACCTTGGTGACGGTGATGCGGGCTTCGTTCCGGCTGTAGGTCACGCCGGAGACCAGGACCTGTTCCATGGATTCGTCCTCCCTGACGACGAGGGTGCCGGGGTGGTCGTTGAAGCTGGAGCGGACGTGGATGGGCATGCCGTAGCGCATGGCGAACTCCACGGACCGGATCTCGAGGACCTTGGCCCCGAGGCTGGCCATCTCCATCATCTCCTCGTAGGAGATGCGGGCGATCTTCCGGGCCTGGGGGCAGATGCCGGGGTCGGTGGTGTAGACACCCTCCACGTCGGTGTAGATCTCGCAGAGGTCGGCGCCCAGGGCCACGGCCACCGCCACCGCCGTGGTGTCGGAGCCGCCCCGGCCGAGGGTGGTGATGTCGCCCGCGGCGGTGACCCCCTGGAAGCCCGCCACCACGGGGATGGCCCCGGCCTCCAGGGCGGAGCGGAGGGCCTGGGTGGGGATCTCCTGGATGCGGGCCCGCCCGTGGGCGGCATCCGTCCGGATGGGGACCTGGTGCCCGAGGAAGGAGACGGCCTTGAAGCCCCGCTTTTCGGCCGCCATGGCGAAGAGCGAGACGGTGACCTGCTCGCCCGTGGCCAGGAGGACGTCGAGCTCCCGGGCCGGGGGATGGGGCAGGATCTCCTGTGCGAGGGCGATGAGGCGGTTCGTCTCCCCGGCCATGGCGGAGAGCACCACCACCACGTCGTCGCCCTGCCGCCGGCGCTCCGTCACCCGGTCGGCGACCCGCTCGATACGCTCCGTGTCGGCCACGGAGGTGCCGCCGTATTTCTGCACGATGAGGGCCATGCCTAATCGTCCTTCCACCGGTTCCAGATGGGATCCTGCCCGAACTGCTCCATCCAGAGCTCTTCGTCGGACATCCCGCTCCGGTTGGGGGTGAGCTGGATCCGGTACCGCTCCGCGTAGCCCACGAGCAGGCGATAGGCCCAGTTCAGGCGGGCCATCTCGCCCTCGTCGCCGGCCTCGAGGTCGGGGTGGAGCCGCCGGCAGCGGCGGCGGTAGGCATCCTTGATCTCCTCGAGGCTGACTTCCTCTGGCAGCCCGAGGAGGCGGCGGGCCCGGGCGATGTCGTCCCAGCTGTTGTGCGCCATCTCGGCCTCAGGGGGCGGCCCGGGCCCGGCTGTCCCGTTTCGGGTTCGTGTGCCGAGGCCGCGGAGTATGCCGGCCGCCCTCCACGTATTCCGGAATCGGATTAAACTAGCAACCGGGGTGCCTGTTGGCAAGGGAAGCCCCGGATCGGGCGGCAGACGGGGGGGCGGCATGGACGGCACGACGACAAGGGCGGCCGGGGGGTGGAGGCGCCGGGCGGCGCTGGTGCTGGCGTTCGCCTGGGGTCCCCTGGCGGCCCGGCCGGCCCCCGGCCTCGAGGTCTGCCCCCCGGCGGCGGGGCGCGCCCTCTGCGGTACGGTCCGGCGCCATCTCGTCGCCGCCAACGAGACCCTCCCGGACATCGCCCGGGCCAACGACCTGGGCTTCAACGAGATCACCGCGGCCAACCCCGGTGTCGATCCCTGGACCCCGCCGCCCGGCCGGGAGGTCGTGGTGCCCCGGCTCTTTCTCGCCCCCCCGGGGATGGCCCGGGGAGACATCGTGGTAGACCTGGCGGAGATGCGGCTCTACGAGCTGGAGCCGGCGCCCGGCGGCGTCCGGCTCGTGACCGCGCCCATCGGCGTGGGGAGGGACGGGTTCGAGACCCGGGAGGGCGTCTATACCATCCGCAGCAAGGCCCGGGACCCCACCTGGTTCGTGCCGCCCTCGGTCCGGGCCGAGGAGCCGGATCTTCCGGCCCGGGTGCCGCCCGGCCCGGACAATCCCCTGGGGCGGTACATCCTCCGCTTCTCCCGCCTCTCCTACGGCATCCACGGCACCAACCGGCCCTGGGGCGTGGGGCGCAGGGTCAGCCACGGCTGCATCCGCCTCTACCCGGAGGACATCGAGGCCCTCTACCCCAGGGTCCCCGTGGGGACCCTGGTCCGGGTGACCTACCGGCCCATTCGGGCCGGCGCCGCGGACGGCCGGTGCTGGCTCCAGGTGGAGGAGGACTACCTGGGCCGGGTGGCCGACCCCTTCGACGCGGCCCTGGCCGCCCTGGGGGCGTGCGAGGCCGCGCTCGGCCCGCTGGACCTGGACCTGGCGGCCGTCCGGCGGGCCGTCCGCGAGCGGCGCGGCTACCCCGTCCCCGTGGCCGGCCGCCGGGAGGGCGGGGCGGGGGACGAGGTCCCTACTTGGTGAGGCCCTTTTCGAAGATGCGCTCCGTCTTGAGGGCGGTGGCCTCCGCACGGCGCGCGGCATCCATGGCCCGTTTGGTGGCGGCGTCGGCCCTCTCGGCCGCCGTCCCGGCGGCGGCCGCGGCGGCCTCGGCCTTCTGGGCGGCGGCCTCCAGGCGGGCGGCCAGTTCCTCGAGGTGCGAACTCGCCGCTTCCGCCCGGGCCGCGGCGGCCTTGGCCTCTTCCGCGGCCTGGACCGCCTGGTGCATGAGGGCCTTGTCCTCCTTGCTGGGCCCGCAGGCGGAGAGCGGGGCGGCCGCGAGGGCCAGGACCAGGCCCACCTGGACCAGCCGGCGGAGCTGGTGGCGTTTCGGGGGACGTCGGTTCATGGGAAGCCTCCTCCTCTGGGGCCGGGTCCCTCGAGGCCCGGCCGGGGTGGTCGGGGCGCGGCAGGCGTCGGCCGTCCCGGTTGACCGGCTCCCATTATACCCCAACCCGGACCCCGGGGGCCGACGGTCGCGCAAGGGCCCCGGCTGGAGGCGGTGCGTCGTGCCGGACGCCCCGGGCATGGCGCGGGGCCGCCGTCCCCGCCGCGTGGGAGACCGGGCCCGGCCCCTTGCGCGTCCCGTTGTCTCGGGCAATATAGGGGGGCCCGCCCGGGTGGGTCCGTGCGGGGCACGGCCGCGGAGCGGCCCGGCGTTCCGGGAGTGATGGAGTCGACCCGCTTCGTCGCCGGGGACGGCGCCCGCCCGGTGGCCCGGATGCTCGCGGAGACGCCGGCGGGCGGATCGGGAAGGGACAAGGAGGGGCAGGGATGGTGCAGGTGATCTGGCCGGCGGCGGCCTACCTTCTGGGCGCGGTTCCCTTCGGGCTCCTCGTGGCCCGGCGCTTCGGGCAGGACCCGCGGCGTTCCGGGAGCGGCAACATCGGGGCCACCAACGTCACCCGGGTGCTCGGCCGGAGGTGGGGGGCGCTGACCCTGCTCCTGGACGCGGGCAAGGGCGCCCTCCCGGTGCTGGGGTGCCGCTGGGCGCTGGCGGGAGAGCCTTCGGCCGGCTGGTGGGTGGCCGCCACGGGGCTGGCCGCCGTCGTGGGGCACTGCTACCCGGTCTACCTCCGGTTCCGGGGCGGCAAGGGGGTGGCCACGGCGGCCGGCGCCCTCGGGGCGGTCTGCCCCGCCGCCCTCGGGGTGGCGGCGGCGGCCTTCGCCCTGGTGGCGGGGGCGAGCGGCTACGTCTCGGCGGGGTCGTTGGCCGCCGCGGCCCTCATGCCGGCCCTGGCGGCCGTCCTGTGTCCCGCGGCGCCGGTCCTGGCCCTGGCGTGGGGCGCGGCGGTGCTGGTCTGGGTCCGCCACGCGGACAACATCCGACGGCTCCTCCGGGGAGAGGAGAAGGGCTGGCGGCGGCGCGGCTAGACCTCGAGCCCCAGGGCCTTGATCTTCCGGTGGAGGTGCCGCCGCTCCATCCCGATGGCCTTGGCGGTCCGGGAGATGTTGCGCCCGTTCTCGTCCAGCTTCCGCTGGAGGAACGCCCGCTCGAAGCAGGCCTTGGCCGCCTTGAAGTCGTCCACATCGGCCCAGGGGGTCTCCGCCGGCGTGGCGGCCGCCACGCCGGGCGCCGCCGGCGTGTGGCGCCGGATGGCGGGGGGCAGGCCCTCGAGGGTGAGCACGGGGCCCCGGCTGAGGATCACCATGCGCTCGACGACGTTGCGCAGCTCCCGCACGTTGCCGGGCCAGTCGTAGTCCTGGAGGGCCTGGAGCACCTCGGGGCTGGCCTCCAGGGGCCCCCGGCCCGTCTCCCGGCCGTACTCCGCCAGGAATTCCGCCACCAGGAGCGGGATGTCCTCCGTGCGTTCCCGGAGGGGCGGGACGTGAATGGGGATGACGTTGAGCCGGTAGTAGAGGTCCTCCCGGAAGTTCCCCTTCTCGATCTCGGCCTCGAGGTCCTTGTTGGTGGCGGCGATGATCCGCACGTCCACCTGGATGGTGCGGCTGCCCCCCACCCGCTCGAAGCGTTGTTCCTGGAGGATCCGCAGGATCTTGGCCTGGGTCTTGAGACTCATGTCGCCGATCTCGTCGAGGAAGAGGGTGCCGCGGTTGGCGAGATCGAACTTGCCGCGCTTCATGGTGGTGGCGCCGGTGAAGGCGCCTTTTTCGTGGCCGAAGAGCTCGCTCTCGATGAGCTCCTCGGGGATGGCCGCGCAGTTGACCTCCACCAGGGCCCGGTGGTTCCGCTTGCTGAGGCGGTGGATGGTCTGGGCCACCAGCTCCTTGCCCGTGCCGTTTTCCCCCTGGATGAGCACCCAGGCGTCGGTGGGGGCCACCAGCGCCAGCTGCTCCTTGAGCGCCTGCATGGCCGGGCTCTCCCCGGTGAGCGTCCGGTGCGAGACGGCCTTCTGGCGGAGGAGGACGTTTTCTTCCTCGAGGTCCCGGAACTGCAGGGCGTTCTTGATGGTGAGGATGGTCTGCTCGTAGGAGAGGGGTTTTTCGATGAAGTCGTAGGCCCCCAGCTTCGTGGCCTTGACGGCGGTCTCGATGGTGCCGTGGCCGGACATGATGACCACGGGGAGGAAGGGCCATTCCTGCTTGATGCGCTTGAGGACCTCGAGGCCGTCGATGCCCGGCATCCAGATGTCGAGCAGGACCAGGTCCGGGAGGGCCTCGCCCAGCCGGGCCAGGGCCGAGGGCCCGTCGGCCGCGGTCTCGACCCCGAAGCCCTCGTCCTCCAGGATGTCGGTGACCATCTGGAGGATGGAGACCTCGTCGTCGACGACGAGGATCTTCTTCTTCAGGGCGTCGGCGGGCATGGGGAGGGGGATCAGGCGGCGGTCTGCCGACCGGTGGCCTCGGCAGGGTTCTCCAGCGGGAAGCAGAGGATGAACCGGGTGCCCCTGGGCACGTTGTCCTCCACGAGGATTCGGCCATTATGATCGGCCACGATGGAATTGACAATGGCCAGGCCGAGGCCGGTCCCGCCCCGCTTGGTGGAGAAGTAGGGTTCGAAGAGGCGGGCCTTGTCGGGCTCGGGCACCCCCCGCCCCGTGTCGGCCACCTCGAGCTGCACCTCCGGGGCCTCCTCCGACCGCCGGATGGTGAGGGTGATGGTCCCCGCCTCCGCCAGGGCGGCCACGGCGTTGTCCAGCAGGTTGATGAGGGCGCGCTTGACCTGGTCCCGGTCCAGGGGGATCTCGGGCACCGCTCCCTCCGCGCGGACCTCGAAGGTGACGCGGGGGTGGCCCTCGCGGTAGAGGGCGGCCACCTCCTCGGCCAGGGCCCGCAGATCCGTGGGCCGGAGGCGGAGGGAGGGCATGCGGGCGAAGTTGGAGAACTCGTTCACCAAGCGCTTGAGTTCCTCCACCTGGGTGATGATGACCCGGGTGCAGCGGTCGAAGACCTCGCGGGCGTCCTCGTCCAGGCGGTCGAGGTAGCGTTTGCGGAGCCGTTCCGCCGAGAGCTGGATGGGCGTCAGGGGGTTCTTCACCTCGTGGGCGATCCGGCGGGCCACCTCGCGCCAGGCGGCGAGCCGCTGGATCTTCTCGAGTTCCGTGAGGTCGTCGAAGACCACCACCACGCCCAGCGAGCGGCCCTCCCGGTCTCGGAGCAGGGTGAAGCTCATGAGCAGCGACAGCAGCCGGTCCCCGGAGTTCAACCGCACCGGCCGCTGCAGCGTCCCCCTGGGCGAGTGGGTGAGGGCTTCCCGGATCTCGTCGAACTGTTCCACCTGGTCCGGGGTGAGGAGCTCGAAGTAGGCCCGTCCCACGGCCTCGGCGGCGGAGACCCCGAGGATGGCCTCGGCGGAGCGGTTCATGGTGGTCACCACGCCGTCTCGGTCGATGGAGATGACGCCGGCGGCCACGTTGTGGAGGATGATCTCCATGTAGCGGCGTCGCTGGTCGAGCTCCACGTTGCTCCGCCGCAGCTCCTGCGAGGCCGCCTCCGCCCGCCGCTTGGCCTCCCGGAGATCCTGGGTCATGATGTTGAAGGCCCGGACCAGGGAGCTCAGCTCGTCCCGCCCCTCGGCCTCCAGGGTGAAGTCGAGGTCCCCGGCGGCCACCCGGTGGGTGGCCTCCGCCAGCATCCCCACCGGCTCGGTGATGCCCTTGGCCAGGCGGAAGCCGAACCAGGTGGCCGCGAAGAGGATGAGGAGGGTGACGAGGAAGAGGGTGATGAGCAGGGTGACCTTGATGGGGTTCTGGAAGAGGCGGAGCTGGCGGTAGTCCTCGTAGCCGAGGCGGATCTCGGCCAGGCGGTCGGCGGTGTCGCCCGGGACCAGGCTCCCCAGGGCCAGCAGCCCGGCCACCTCGCCGTCGGCCCTGGAAAGGGGCAGGAAGACCCGGACGTATTCCCCGTGCCGCAGGGGGGCCGTGGCCACCACGGGGCGGCGCTCGTCGAAGGCCTTCATGAGGGTGGAGGCCGGCGGCAGCGGTGGGAGCCCGGCGGCCGGGAAGGTGCTCCGGAGCACCTTGCGGGTGTGGGTGGGGGTGACGAACTCGATGGAGTGGAGGCCGGGGGGGAGGGCCGCCGCGGTCTCGGGCGTCTCCGGGGCCGCCGCCGGGGCGAAGAGGGCCTCGAGGGGGCTCCGCCACGCGGCCAGGCAGGCGTCCTGGGCGGCCCGGTCGCCGGCGCGGCACTTCGCCTCGAGGTCCGCCGCCAGTTTCGAGCCGAGGGCCGTGAGGTACCGCTCGCGTTCCTCGTAGAAGGACCGCCCCACGAGGAGGGCGTTGGCCAGGGATTGCTCCACCTTCACGTCGAACCAGTACTTGAGGCTGGTGGATAGGAACATCAGCGAGACCAGGAAGAGGACCACGGTGGGGATGAGCGAGAGGGAGACGAAGGCCACCACCAGCTTGGTCCGGAGCTTGGCGCCGAGGACCCGGCGGCGGTCCTCGAAGACCACCTTCACGAGGTTGCGGACCACGAGGAAGCCCAGGAGCAGGAGCAGCAGGGTGTTCAGGTTGATGATGGCGAAGATGAGGAGGTTGCCGCCCTGCGGCAGCTGCACCGATCCCCGCAGCAGGTGGTAGGCGGTCCAGGAGAGGAGGAGGATGAGGACGGCGGCGGCGACGATGAGGCGCCGTTCGCGACGCCGCCGGCGGGCCTCGCTAGTATCGGAAGCTGATTTCATGCCACCCGGTGGTGAAGCCCCAGGGGGCGAAGATCTCGAGGAGCCCCTGGAACGGGAGGGACGAGGCGACCTTTTCTGCGCCGCCCCGGACGCGCAGCCGGTAGGTGCGTCCGGACTTCAGCCCGGAGAGCGGGACCAGCGGGAGATCGTTCACCTGGCAGGCCATGGCCTCCGCCTCTTCCAGGGATCGGACGGTGGTGGTCTTGGGCGCGGGGCCTTCCTGGACGATCCTGAACTCGTTCTTCAGGCTGTCGTAGGTGATGACCCGCGACAGGCGGACCACGGCCAGCTTCTTGTCCCAGAGGAAGCGGTCCTGGCGTAGTTCCACCTGGTAGGTGAAGCGGACGGGGACGCCCGTTCGGACGGCCTCCACCACCTGGGTGGTGAACCCGTGTTCCAGGGAGAAGTAGGCGAGGAGGCGGTCCTTCGAGTTGGCCACCGTGAGCTCGTGGACCGCGGGCGGCAGCTGCAGCCCCTCGTCGGCCGGGGTGCCCGAGGGGCACAATCCCCACCCCATGGCAATGAACGCCAGGAGCGCCAGGAGCCCCGCCCCGATCTTGAAGGTGCCGCCGGTGGTGTCCATGAGGGGATGATCCACGTCTCCGCTGTGCCTGGCAAGAGGGTACAGAGTTGGCAATGAATTTGCAAGAATCGAACCGGGCGGGGCCGGAAGGCCCGACGATGGGGAATCGTCGGTGCGCTGTGGGCGGATCATCGCCCGAGACGCCGCCCGGTGGGGCCTCCGAGGTCCCCGTCGGGTCATCCCGCCCAAAGCGACGGACGCTTGACAAGCGGAGTCGAAGTCGTTATAAAGGAATCACAAAATGAACATATTCCCCTGCTGGTCCCTCTGTACCATCTCCAACAAAGACGACCAACATACCCACCTCCATCCTTCTTAAGCCAGCAGGGGAACCTTTTCGGGGGGGCGAAAAAGCCCCCCCCTTTTTTTTTACGCCTTCAGCGGTTCGATCCCGGTCCCAAGAGGAGGAAGAGCCGGCCCCTGGCCCGGAGGGCGCCGGCGAGGCGGCCCGCTGCCGGCCCGGTGCCGCAGTAGAGGTCCACGCGGCCCGGGCCTTGGATGGCGGCCCCGGTGTCCAGGCTGACCACCAGGGCGCGGTAGGGGGCGGGCTCGCCCGGCAGCGGGACCTCCAGGTACAGGACCGCCCCCGGGGGGTAGACCGCCGGGTCCAGGGCCACGCTGTGCATGGGGACCAGGCGCTCGCCCAGGCTCCCCAGGGGGCCTTCCTTTTCCCATCGGAAGAAGACGTAGCGGGCGTTGGCGGCGAGGAGCTCCGGGAGCCGTTCCGGGTGGGCCGCGGCCCATGCCCGGATGCCCGGCCAGTCCGCCGCCTCCGGGGCGAGTTGCCCCCGTTGGATCAGCCAGGCGCCCACCGACCGGTACGGCCGCCCGTTGCTGCCGGCGTAGTGCACGAAGCGGGAGGTGCCGTCCGGGAAGTCGAGGATCCCCGATCCCTGGACGTGGAGCTCGAGCCCCGCCATGGGGGAGGCCACCCAGGCCAGGACCTCGGCGCCGGCCAGGGCGCCCTCCCAGTCGATCTGGCGGCGGGTGTAGTAGGGGCGGAGCCGCCCGTGGTCCACCCGCCCCCAGAGGGTCGCGTCCGGGAGCCCGGGGTCGAAGTCCCGGAGCGGGACCCGAACGAGGTCGCGGGGGCGGCCGTAGAGGGGATAGGTGTAGCCGGGGGCCCGGTGCCGGGAGGCCCGGAGCCGGGGCTGGAAGTACCCGGTGACGAGGACGTCCCCGGCCTCACCCCCGGGGGCCGCCGGGGCGAGGAAGGCGAAACGCCGCCGGATCTCCGCGTCCAGGCGCTCCGGGGGGAGCCCCGCGGCGAGGAGGCGGCGGAGTTCGGCGGCGGTGTCCCGGAGCGCCGCCGCGGTGGTGACCGACCGGCCCCGCGGCCCCGGCGGCGGCAGGGGCGTCTCCGGCGCGAGGCGGTCGAGGTGGCGCAGGGCGGCCGCGAGGGCGGCGTCGATGCCGGGGCCGGGGTGGACGGCGAGGTCCGCCGGGGGGGCGGCGGCCCGAAGGGGACCCACTTCCGGGCCGGGACGCCACTTAAGGTGCATCACGAGGGCCAGCACGAGCAACCCGGCCGCCAGGGCCGCCGGGATCCACCGCCGGAGGGCGTGGGGGGGCCGGCGCATGGCGGTCCGCCGGCGCCTCAGAGCCCCGTGGCCGCCACCTGCCGCTGGACGGCCTCCACGGAGAGCTGGAGGTGCCGCCTTTCTTCGTCGGTCAGGGGGAATTCCAGGACGCGTTCCACGCCCTCCCGGCCGAGGACCACGGGGACGCCGAGGAAGAGGCCCCGGATGCCGAACTCTCCCTCGAGGAAGGCGGCGCAGGGCAGGACGCGTTTCTGGTCCTGGAGGATGGCCCGGGCCATCTGAAGGGCGGCGAGGCCCGGGGTGGTGAAGGCGCTGCCGGTCTTGAGGTGTCCCACGATCTCCGCCCCCCCGTGCTGGGTCCGGCGGACGATCTCCTGGATCTCTTCGGGGGGGAGCAGGGCCTCGAGGGGGACCCCGCCCACGCTGGCCAGGCGGGTCAGCGGCAGCATGTGGTCGCCGTGGATCCCCATGACGAGGGCGGTGACGTCCTCCGGGGCGACACCCAGCGCCTGGGCGATGAAGGTGCGGTAACGGGCCGAGTCGAGGACGCCGGCCATGCCCACCACGCGGTTGCGGGGAAGGCCGGAGGTCTTGTACACGGTGTAGACCATGGCGTCGATGGGGTTGGTCACCACCACGAGGCAGGCGTCCGGGGACCGGGTGACCACCTCTTCCGTCACCTGGCGGACGATCCGGACGTTGGTGTCGAGGAGGTCGTCCCGGCTCATCCCGGGCTTGCGGGCGATGCCGGCGGTGATGATCACCACGTCGGATTCCGCGGTCTCGTCGTAGTCGTTGGTCCCGACGATGCGGCCGGTGAAGCCGCACAGCGGCGCGGCCTGGGAGATGTCGAGGGCCTTGCCCTGGGGGACGCCCTCCACCACGTCCACCAGGACCACGGTGTCGGCCGCCTTCTCCGCCACGGCCCAGTGGGCGGCGGCGGTGCCCACCGCCCCGGCCCCGATGATGGAGAGCTTTTTCCCTTGTGGCTGTCCGCAGTTCATGTCCGATGGCCTCGCATGGGGATTCGAGATGGGCGGCGCCGGCGCCCGAGCCGGGCTCTCCTGTCCGGCCGCCGGTGCCCGGCCGGCCGCCGGCCTCCGCCGGGGTTCCTTCTCTCTTACCCCACCCCGGGGGTGCCTTGCAATCGGTGCCCCGATGATGCAAGGTGCGACCTGTCATGTCCTACGCCAGCCTGAACCGGATCGTGGTGGACCTCGAGGCCCTCCGGGCCAACTTCGCCCTGCTCCGGGAGCGGCTCGCCCCGGGCGCCGGGGTCCTCGCCGTGGTGAAATCCGATGCCTACGGCCACGGGCTCGTGCCGGTGGCCCGGGCCCTGGCCGAGGCCGGGGCCTGGGGGCTCGGCGTCTCCGAGGTGGAGGAGGCGGTCCGGCTGCGGGAGGCCGGTCTTCGCTGCCCGGTGGTCCTGCTCTCGGGGCTCGTCCCGGAGGCCGCCGAGGAGGTGGTGCACCACGGCCTCCTGCCCGGGGTCACGGACCGCGCCACCCTGGACGCCCTGGAGGGTGCGGCGGCCCGGGCGGATCGTGCCGTCCCGGTGCACGTCAAGGTGGACACGGGGATGGGACGGCTCGGGTTCATGCCCGGGGAACTGGCGGAACTGGCGGCGGCCCGGGCGGATCGCTGGCCCCACCTCCGCTTCGAGGGACTCTACACCCACCTGGCGGCGGCGGACGACCCGGCCGACCCGCTCAACCGGGAGCAGATCCACCGGTTCCGGGAGGCCCTGGAACTCGCGGAGGCGGCGGGCTGGCGGCCGGGGCTCCGCCACGTGGTCAATTCCGCGGGGCTCCTCCACTTCCCGGAGGCCCACTTCGATCTGGCCCGCCCCGGGATCGCCCTCTACGGGGCCCATCCCGGGCCCGTGGACCCGGATCTCCCGCTCCGGCCGGTCATGGCCGTCACGAGCCGCATCATCTCGGTGCGGGACGTTCCGGCGGGATGGCCCGTGAGCTACGGGCACGCCTTCGTGGCGGACCGGCCCACCCGTGTCGCGGTGATCCCGGTGGGCTACGACGACGGGTACCTGCGGCGGCTCTCCCCGGGGGCGCGGGTCCTGGTCCGCGGGCGGCCCTCCCCGGTCATCGGGCGGGTCTGCATGAAGGCGCTCATGGCGGACGTGACCGACGTGGCGGGGGCGGCACCCGGGGACGAGGCGGTGTTGCTGGGCCGGCAGGGGCGGTATGATATCCGCATCGAGGAACTGGCCGACCGGGCCGGGACCATCAGCTACGAGCTGCTCTGTCTCCTGGGCCGGCGGAACCAGCGCATCTACCGGGGGGCGCCGTGTTCGGGATAGGCTTGCCGGAACTCCTCGTCATCTTCGTGGTGGCCCTCCTGGTCCTCGGGCCGGAGCAGCTGCCGGCGGTGGCCCGCCGCCTCGCCCGCCTGGTGGTGGATCTTCGAAGGACCGCCGAGGAATTCCGGGCGCAGCTCAACATCGAGGACCTCGAGGAGGACCTCGATGTCGGGGCCGAGGCCCCGGCGGCGGACGAGGCGCGCCGGAAGGCCGCGGAGGAGCTCCTGAAGGCGCGGCCCGATCTCAGCCAGGCGGACCGGGAACCGGGCGGGGCCGGCCCCGAGTGGAAGCGCGCGGCGCGGCGCCGGGACGACGACGCCGACAAGGGGCCGGGCGGGGAGGCGGCCCCGCCCGAGGCGGCGGACGAGGCGGACGGCGCGGCCCCGGCCCCGGAGCCCGGGGATCCCTCCGCCTGAGGTCCGCTCCCATCGCCCGGTGACGCCGTGTCCCTCGAATCCTTTCCCTTCAAGGCCCATCTCGGGGAGATCCGCCGCCGGCTCATCGCCTGCGTGGTGGTGCTGGGCGTGGCCTTCGCGGCGTGCTACGCCCTTTCGGGCCCGCTGGTGGCCTTCCTCGGCGCGCCCCTGCGCACCGTCCAGCCCGGCCAGGGGATGGTCTTCACCGCGCTGCCGGAGGCCTTCCTGGTCTACCTCAAGGTGGCCTTCTGGGCGGCGCTGATCCTTTCGGCCCCGTTCTTCGTCTACCAGGCCTGGGCCTTCGTGGCGCCGGGGCTCTACCCCCATGAAAAACGCCGGCTGCGGTGGGCCCTCCTCTGGGGCGGCGGCCTGTTCGTCGCCGGGGCCGTTTTCGGCTACGCGGTGGTGCTGCCCGCCGCCTTCTCCATCACCATGGACTACGCGAGCGAGGGGCTCCAGGCCCTGCCGCGGCTCCAGGACTACATGCTCTTTTCCCTGAAGGCCATGTTCGTCTTCGGGCTGGTCTTCGAGATCCCCTTCCTCATGATGTTCGCCGTCCGGAGCGGCCTCGTGGCCCCGGACTACTTCCGCCGGGGCCGCAAGGGCTTCTACGTGGCCCTCTACCTGGTCGCCGTCCTGGTGGTGCCCTCGGACGTCTTCACCCAGGTGCTGATCTTCCTGCCGATGATGGCGCTCTACGAGGTGGGCCGCTGGATGGGTGGCCGCCGCGGCCCTTCGGCCGGCGGCGCGGGGTGAGCGCGGGGCGGGTTCAGGGGGCCTCGGCCGGCGCCTCCGCGGCCTGGCACTCGGGGCAGGTGCCGATGAAGGTGATTTGCTTGCCCTGGAGGCGGAACCCGGATCGCTCTTCCGGGGGGATCCGCACCCGGTAGTCCCGCATGACGTCCACGATCTTGTAGCAGCTGGCGCAGACCAGGTGGTGGTGGGGCTTGGTGTTGGGGTCGAAGCGCTTCTTGGCCGGGTCGAGGTTCAGCTCGACGATCTGGCCGCGCTCCCGGAGGGCGTCCAGGGTGTTGTAGACGGTGGCGAAGGACATGCTGGGAAAGGAACGGGAGACGTTGGCGTAGATCTCCTCTGCGGAGGGATGAGAGGTGTTGCCGTCCAGGAAGTCGAGGATGGCGAGGCGCTGGGGCGTGAGCTTGAGGCCGAGCTCGCGGAGTTTTGCAAATTTTTCTTTTTTCTCCATGGCAGAAGGTCTCCCAATCCCGTCAATGCTAGCAGAACGGGCGCATTTGTCAATGAGCGGCGGTTCAGCGCCGCCTCCTCGCCCGGCCCCGGATCCCCCTTTTCGCCGGTCCCGCCCGCCCCGGGCCCGGCATTCCCGGCCTCGCCCGGCGGCGGCCCGCGGTTGCTTTTCGGGACGGCCCCTGCTAATTTTTTGACATGAATTCCGCCGGATGCGCCGCCGTCTACTATCCCCTCTTCGCCGATCTCCGGGGGCGCCGGGTCGTGGTGGTGGGAGGCGGCCGGGTGGCCGAGCGCAAGGTGGAGGCGCTGCTCGAGGCCGGTGCCCGGATCGTGGTGGTCAGCCCGGAGGTCACGGAGACGCTGGCCCGGATGGCCGGCGAGGGCCGCATCCAGCACGTGCCGCGTCCCTTCCGCCCCGGAGACCTCGACGAGGCCTGGCTGGTGGTGGCGGCCACGGACGATCCCGCGGCGCAGCGCCTGGCCTACCGCGAGGCCGAGGCGCGGCGGGTCTTCTGTAACACCGTGGACCAGCCCCACCTGTGTTCCTTCATCGTCCCGGCGGTGGTCCGCCGGGGGGACCTCTGCCTGGCCGTCTCCACGGCGGGCCAGAGCCCGGCCCTCGCCCGGCGGCTGCGGGAGGACCTGGAGCGGGCGTTCGGCCCGGCCTACGGGGCCTACGTAGGCCTGGTGGGGGCGCTCCGGCGCCTGCTCCTCGAAAGGGGACTCGACGCCGAGGGCCATCCCGGCGTCTACCGTGACCTGGTGGCGCCCGAGGTCCTCTCCTGGGTGGAGGCGGGGCGGTGGGAGCGCGTGGCTCGGTGGGCCGAGGCCTTGTGCGGCACCGGCGCCCGGGAGGTGGTGGAACGCCTGGCGGCGGAGCACGCCGGGGGGCCGGCGGCGGAGGGGGGGCGGTGGCACTGAGGGTGCTTTTCCAGTCGGCGCTGGGGCTCTACCTCGTGGCCACGGCGGCCTTCCTCGTCCACATCGTCACCCTGCGCAAGTGGGCCGAGCGATGGGGAACGGGCCTCTTGGCCGTGGGCTTCGCGGTCCATGCCGCCGCCATCGGCGTCCGGTGGCGGGTGGCCGGGCACCCGCCGGTGACCAACCTCCACGAGGCCCTCTCCTTCGTGGGGTGGGCCGTGGTGGGGGCGTACCTCCTGGTCCAGTGGCGCCAGCGGGTCAAGGCCCTGGGGGCCTTCGTGACCCCCCTGGCCGCCGTCCTCATGGTGGCCTCCTCGCTCCAGCCGGCCGCCGTGCCGGACCTGCCGCCCGCGCTCAGGAGCTACTGGCTCCCGGTGCACGCCACCATCTGCCTCCTGGGGGACGCGGTCTTCGCCCTGGCCTTCTGCCTGGCGGTGATGTACCTCCTCCAGGAGCGGCAGATCAAGCACAAGCGCCTCGGCGGCATCTTCCGGCGGCTGCCGTCCCTGGACGTCCTGGACGCCCTGAACTACCGCTGTCTCACCCTGGGCTTTCCGCTCCTCACCGTGGGGATCGTCACCGGGTCCATCTGGGCCGAGCAGGCCTGGGGCTCCTACTGGAGCTGGGACCCGAAGGAGACCTGGTCCCTCATCACCTGGCTCCTCTACGCCGCCCTCCTCCACCAGCGCCTCACCGTGGGGTGGCGCGGGCGGCGGGCCGCCATCATGACCATCCTGGGCTTCGGCGCGCTCTTCTTCACCTTCCTCGGGGTGAGCGTGCTTCTCCCGGGGCTTCATTCCTATGCCAACTGGTTCGAGTAGATCCCGCCTCCTCCTCCTGGGGGTGAACCACAAGACCGCCGGCGTGGAGGTGCGCGAGTGCCTGGCGCTGGGGGGCGCCCCGCGCCCGCCGCTCGAGATCTTCGCCGGGCTCCCGGCCTGCGAGGAGGTCCTCTTCCTCTCCACCTGCAACCGGGTGGAGGTCCTGGCGGCGAGCCCCGACCCCAAGGCCGCGGCCGCGGCCATCCGGGAGGTCTGGTGCACCGTGGGGGGCGGCGACCCCGGCACCCTGGACCGCTCCCTCTACGTGCACCTGGACGAGGCCGCCGTGCGCCACCTCTTCCGGGTGGCCGCGAGCCTCGACTCCATGGTGGTGGGCGAGCCCCAGATCCTGGGCCAGCTCAAGGAGGCCTACCGGAAGGCGGCCGAGGCCAAGACCCTGGGCCTCGTCCTGAACCGCCTGCTCAACCGGGCCTTCTCGGTGGCGAAACGGATCCGGACCCAGACCCGCATCGCCAGCCAGGCGGTCTCCATCAGTTACGCCGCCGTGGAGCTGGCCCGGAAGATCTTCGGGGACCTCTCGGACAAGCGGGCACTGCTCATCGGTGCCGGGGAGATGGCGGAACTGGCGGCCCGGCATCTGCTTGCCAACGGGGTCCGGGGCCTCGTGGTGGCCAACCGGACGCTGGCCCGGGCGGCGGACCTGGCCCGGGAGCTCGGCGGCGAGGCCGTGGGCCTCGACGAGCTGGAGGCGGCTCTGGAGGGCGCCGACATCGTCATCAGCTCCACCGGGGCGCCGGGCCTCGTCATCCAGGAGGAGATGGTGCGCCGGGTCATGCGCCGCCGCCGCCAGCGCCCCCTCTTCTTCATCGACATCGCCGTGCCCCGCGACGTGGATCCCGCGGTCAACGAGGTGGACAACGTCTACCTCTACGACATCGACGACCTCAAGGGCGTGGTGGAGGGCAACAAGGCGGAGCGGGAGCGGGAGGCCCGGAAGGCCGAGCGGATGCTGGACCTCGAGGTGCTGAAGTTCCAGGCCTGGCTCGAGTCGCTGGACGTGGTGCCGCTCATCCGGCGCCTCCAGGACAAGGGCGAGGCCATCCGCCGCCGCGAGCTGGAACGCAGCCGTTCGGCCCTCGGGGAGCTCACCCCGAAGCAGGCGGCGGCCCTGGATCGGCTCACCACCTCCATCGTGCAGAAGCTCCTCCACGACCCCATCGTCACCCTCCGCCGGTCGGCGGGGGCCGAGGAGGGGCGCGAGCTCCTGGACGCGGCCTACCGCTTCTTCAACCTGAACGGGGCCGAGCCCGCCCCGGACGCCGGCGGCGCCCGGGGCAAGGAGGCCGCTCCCGCGGGCCCGAAGGGGCCGGAGGGCCGGCCCCGCCGGGGCTAGAAGGGGACGTCGTCTTCCTCGGGCGGCGGCGGGGGGCCGAGTTCGTCGCCCCCGGCGGCCCCTTCCCCGCGGCCGGAGCGGCTGTCGAGGATCTGGATGTCCCGGGCCACGATCTCGGTGGACCACCGCTTGTTGCCGTCCTGGTCTTCCCAGGACCGGGTCTGGAGGCGCCCCTCCACGTAGACCAGCCGGCCCTTTCCGAGGTACTCCCCGCAGATCTCGGCCAGCCGGTTCCAGGCCACCACCCGGTGCCACTCCGTCACCGTCTCCCACTGGTCGCCCCGCTTGACCGGGGAGTCCGTGGCGATGCGGAGGTTGGCCACGGCGGTGCCGCTGCTGGTGTAGCGGATCTCGGGGTCCGCGCCGAGGCGGCCGATGAGCATGACTTTGTTGAGGCCCCTTGCCATTCTTCACTCCTTCCCCTGGTGGTGTGGGTTCCGGCGGGCCGGTGAGGCCGTGCCCGCCGCCGGTTTCAGCACGCGAACTTGAATTCCCCCTTGCCGAGGAGGTCGTGGAGGTGGACGATGCCCAGGAGACAGCCGTTGTCGCCGAGCACCGGGAGCACGGTGATGAGGTGGTTCTCCATGAGGGCGAGGGCGTCGGCGGCCAGGGCATAGGGCGGCACGCTCTTGGGCTGCGGGGTCATGATCTCCTCCACCCGGCAGTCGGCCAGGGGCCGCCCGGCCACCAGGGCCCGCCGGAGGTCCCCGTCCGTGACGATCCCTACGAGCACGCCGTCGCGGTCGACGACCAGGACGGCCCCGAGGCGTTTCCGGTCCATCTCGTGGAGTGCCGAGGCCATCTCCGTCCCCACGGGCACCTTCGGGATGGCCTCTCCCGTGAGCATGACCTGGGCGACCTCCACCTTGAGCCGCTCGCCGAGGCTGCCGGAGGGGTGGTTCCGGCGGAAGTCCTGCTCGCTGAAGTGCCGCCGGCGCAGGAGCACCACCGCCAGGGCGTCGCCCACGGCCAGGGCCGCGGTGGTGGAGGCGGTGGGGGCCAGCCCCAGGGCGCAGGCCTCGCGTTCCACCCCGGTGTCGATGACGGCCGCGCTCTGGCGGCCCAGGGTGGAGCCGGGCCGCCCGGTGAGGGCGATGACCGGGATCCCGCGGTTTCGGAAGGCGGGGAGGAGGAGGTTCAGCTCCTGGGTCTCGCCGCTGTTGGAGATGGCGATGACTACGTCGCTCGCGGCCACGATGCCGAGGTCCCCGTGCATGGCCTCCACGGGGTGCAGGAAGAGGGCGGGGGTCCCGGTGGAGGCCAGGGTAGCGGCGATCTTGCGGCCGATGAGGCCGGACTTGCCGATGCCCGTCACCACGACCCGGCCCTGGCAGGCGAGCAGGATCTCCACCGCCCGGACGAAGCCCTCGCCGAGGTTGCCGCGGACCTTCTCGAGGCCGGCGATCTCGATGTCGATGGCCTCGGCGGCCTCCCGGAGGACGGCCTCCGGGCTCTCGATGGCCCGGGGCGGCTGGGTCATGGGGCCGCCCTCCCCTCGAGCTGGAATTTTCCCGCGCCCTCCTCCACGGGCAACGGGTAGTTTCCGTTGAAGCAGGCGAGGCAGAAGCGGTCGCCCGGCCCCCCCACCGCCCGGAGCATGGCGTCGATGCCGAGGTAGTGGAGGCCGTCGAGTTCGAGGTAGCGGCGGATCTCTTCCACGTCCTTCTGGGCTGCGATGAGCTCGTGGGGGTCGGCGAAGTCGATGCCGTAGAAGCAGGGGTGGCGGATGGGCGGGCAGCTCACCACCATGGTGATCTCCTTGGCCCCCGCCTCCCGCATGGCGCGGACGCGGGTGCGGCTGGTGGTGCCGCGCACGATGGAGTCCTCCACGATGACCACGCGTTTGCCGCGGATGACGTCACGGGCGGGGTTCAGCTTGATCCGGACGCTGAAGTCGCGCATGGACTGGCTGGGCTGGATGAAGGTCCGGCCCACGTAGTGGTTCCGGATGACGGCGAGCTCCAGGGGGAGGCCCGATTCCTGGGCGAAACCGACTGCGGCGTAGTTTCCGGAGTCGGGGAAGGGCATGACGAAGTCGGCCGACACCCGGGCCTCGCGGGCCAGGGCCGCGCCCAGGGCCTTTCGGACGCCGTAGACGTTCTGGCCGAAGATGTTGGAATCGGGGCGGGCGAAGTAGATGAACTCGAAGATGCACAGGGCGCGGGATTCGGCCTCGGCCCCCTGGAAGGATCGCAGCCCCTTGGCGTCGATCACGACCACCTCCCCCGGCTCGATGTCCCGGACGTATCGGGCCTGGATGAGGTCCAGGGCGCAGGTCTCGGAGGCGAGCACGTAGGCCCCGCCGTTCATCCGGCCGAGGACGAGGGGCCGGAACCCGCGCGGGTCCCGGAAGCCGATGAGCCGGTCCTCCGAGAGCATCACCACCGAGTAGGCCCCCTGGATGCAGGCCATGGCGGCCCGGATGGCCTCGTCCTGCCCGCGGTGGGCGGCCTTGGCCAGGAGATGCACGATGATCTCGCTGTCCATGGTGGTCTGAAAGATGGAGCCCTTGTCCTCCAGCTCGCGCCGGATGCTGCGGGCGTTGACGAGGTTGCCGTTGTGGGCCACGGCCAGGGTGCAGCCGGAATGGGTGACGCAGAAGGGCTGGGCGTTCTGGACCACGGAGGAGCCGGTGGTGGAGTAGCGGACGTGGCCCACGGCGAGGTGGCCGGAAAGGCCGGCCAGCGTGGGCTCGTCGAAGACCTCCGAGACGAGGCCCATGGCCTTGTGGCCTCGGACCGCGCGCCCGTCCGAGACCACGATGCCGGCGCTTTCCTGCCCCCGGTGCTGGAGGGCGTAGAGGCCGAAGTAGGTCAGCTTGGCCGCCTCGGGATGCCCGTAGATCCCGAAGATGCCGCATTCCTCCCTCGGACCGTGAAACGGCGGCCTGGACAACGGCCTTGCCTCCTCGAAAGAGTTCCGCCCCGCCGCCGGCATGGTGGCCGGCCCCGATCGGAAAACCAAGACTATAATCCGTATGCCGCGCTGAGGGAAGGGGCCCGGGCCGCGGCGTCAGGCCGCGTAGGGGGCCCGGACGGTCCCGGCCTCGTAGTACTCCTGGAGGGAGCGGACCTCCAGGGGGGTCCGGCGGAGGGCCGCGATGGCCTCCGCCGCCGCCCGGGCCCCGGCCACCGTGGTGAAGTAGGGGATGTCGAGTTCCAGGGCGGCCCGGCGGATGTAGTAGGCGTCGGAGCGGGTCCGGCGGCCGCTCGGGGTGTTGATCACCAGCTGGACCTCGCCGTTCTTCATCTTGTCGAGGACGTTCGGGCGGCCCTCGGAGACCTTCAGCACCCGCTCGGCGGGGATGCCGTGCTCGGAGAGGTAGAGGGCGGTCCCGTGGGTGGCGATGAGGTGGAAGCCGGCCTCGAGCAGGGCGCGGGCCACGGGGAGGAAGGGCTCCTTGTCGCCGCGCTTGATGCTGAGGAAGGCCGTCCCCCCGGTGGGGAGATCCAGGCCGGCGGCGAGCTGGCTCTTGGCGAAGGCGAGGCCGAAGGGGCCGTCGAGGCCCATGACCTCGCCGGTGGACTTCATCTCCGGGCCGAGCACGGTGTCCACGCCGGGGAAGCGGCGGAAGGGGAAGACCGATTCCTTGACGGCGGTGTGGCCCGGGATCCGCTCCTCGGTGAGGCCGAGCGCGTCGAGGGTGCGTCCCACCATGACCCGGGTGGCCACCTTCGCCCAGGGGATCCCGGTGGCCTTGCTCACGAAGGGCACCGTCCGGGATGCCCGGGGGTTGACCTCGAGGACGTAGAGCCGCCCGTCCTTGACGGCGTACTGGACGTTCATGAGGCCCACCACACCGAGTTCCGCGGCCATGGACCGGGTGGCGGCGGCGATCTGGCGCAGGATCTCCTCGCCCAGGGTCCGCGGCGGCAGGACGCAGGCCGAGTCCCCGGAGTGGATCCCCGCCTCCTCGATGTGCTCCATGATGCCGGCGATGAGGGTGCGGCGGCCGTCGCTGACGGCGTCCACGTCCACCTCGATGGCGTCCTGGAGGAACTGGTCCACCAGGATGGGGTGCCCCTCGGCGGCCTGGACGGCCTCCCGCATGAAGGCCCTGAGCTGGCCCTCGTCGTAGACGATGCGCATGGCCCGGCCCCCGAGCACGTACGAGGGGCGCACCACCACCGGGTAGCCGATCTCCGCCGCCACGGCCAGGGCGCCCTCGAGGGTGGTGGCGGTGCCGTTGGCGGGCTGGACGAGGTCCAGCTTGTGGAGCATGGCCTGGAAGCTCTTCCGGTCCTCGGCCCGGTCGATGCTGGCGGGGCTCGTCCCCAGGATGGGGACGCCCGCCGCCTCGAGGGCCACGGCGAGGTTCAAGGGGGTCTGGCCGCCGAACTGGACGATGACGCCCTCGGGCCGCTCCGTCTCCACGATGTGCAGGACGTCCTCCAGGGTGAGGGGCTCGAAGTAGAGCTTGTCGGAGGTGTCGTAGTCGGTGGAGACCGTCTCCGGGTTGGAGTTCACCATGATGCTCTCGAAGCCTTCCTCCCGGAGGGCGAAGGCCGCGTGGACGCAGCAGTAGTCGAACTCGATGCCCTGGCCGATGCGGTTGGGCCCGCCGCCGAGGATCATGACTTTTCGGCGGTCGGAGGGGCGGGCCTCGTCCTCGGCCTCGTAGGTGGAATAGTAATAGGGCGTGTAGGCCTCGAACTCGGCGGCGCAGGTGTCCACCAGCTTGTAGACGGGGCGCAGCCCGGCCGCCTGGCGCAGCTCGCGGACCTCCGCCTCGGAGAGCCCCGTGCAGTGGGCCACCTGCCGGTCCGAGAAGCCCTCCCGCTTGTAGTGGGGGAGCCGCTTGGGGAGGGTCTCCGGGGTCTCGGCGCGCAGCCGCGCCCCCTCCTCGCGGATCCGGTCGATCTGGTGGAGGAACCAGGGGTCGATGCCGGTCAGCTCCCGGATCTCCTCGATGGAGAAGCCCTGTTCCAGGGCCAGGGGGAGGTAGAAGATCCGCTGGGAGTTCGGGGTCCGAAGCCGCCGGGCGATCTCGTCGCGGTCGGGGACGCGGCCGTCCATCTCCCAGGGGTCCCGGCCGTCGAAGCCGAGCCCGGCGCGGCCGATCTCCAGGGAACGGAGCCCTTTCTGGAGCGCCTCGCGGAAGGTCCGCCCGATGGCCATGGTCTCCCCCACGCTCTTCATGGCCGTGGTGAGGACGTCCTCGGTCTCGGGGAACTTCTCGAAGGTCCACCGGGGGATCTTCACCACGCAGTAGTCGATGGTGGGCTCGAAGGAGGCCATGGTCTCCCGGGTGATGTCGTTGGGGATCTCGTCCAGGGTGTAGCCCACGGCGAGCTTGGCCGCGATCTTGGCGATGGGGAAGCCGGTGGCCTTGGAGGCCAGGGCCGAGGACCGGGAGACCCGCGGGTTCATCTCGATGACCACCATCTCGCCGTTTTCGGGGTTCACGGCGAACTGGATGTTGGAACCGCCCGTCTCCACCCCGATCTCCCGGATGATGGCCAGCGCCGCGTCGCGCATGGCCTGGTACTCGCGGTCCGAGAGGGTCTGGGCCGGGGCCACGGTGATGCTGTCGCCCGTGTGGACGCCCATGGGGTCGAGGTTCTCGATGCTGCAGACGATGACCACGTTGTCCTTGGCGTCGCGCATCACCTCCAGCTCGAATTCCTTCCACCCGATGACGGATTCCTCCAGCATCACCTCGTGGATGAGGCTGAGCTCGAGGCCCCGGGCGGCGATCTCCTCGAGGTCTTCGCGGTTGTAGACCACGCCGCCCCCCGTGCCCCCCAGGGTGAAGCTGGGCCGGACGATGAGGGGGTAGCCCACCTCGGCCGCCGCGGCCCGGGCCTCGTCCATGGAGCGGACGATGGCGCTTCGGGGGATGCGGAGCCCGATGCGTTCCATGGCGGCCCGGAATCGCTCCCGGTCTTCCGCCTTGTGGATGACCTCGGAGGAGGCGCCGATCATCTCCACGCCCAACCGTTCGAGGACGCCGGAGTCCGCCAGTTCCACGGCGGTGTTGAGGCCGGTCTGGCCGCCCAGGGTGGGCAGCAGGGCCTGGGGGCGTTCCTTCTCGAGGATGCGGGCCACCACGGGCGGCGTGATGGGTTCCACGTAGGTGCGATCCGCGGTCTCGGGGTCGGTCATGATGGTGGCCGGGTTGGAGTTGACCAGGACCACCTCGTAGCCTTCCTCCTTGAGGGCCTTGCAGGCCTGGGTGCCGGAGTAGTCGAACTCGCAGGCCTGGCCGATGACGATGGGGCCCGAGCCGATGATGAGGATCTTTTCGAGGTCGGTGCGTTTCGGCATGGCCGGCGCGGCTATCCTTTCGGGACCTCCCGCATGAGCGCCACGAAGTCGTCGAAGAGGTACTCGGCGTCGTGGGGACCGGGGGCGTTCTCGGGGTGGTACTGGACGGAGAAGGCGGCCAGGGAGGGGTGCCGGATGCCTTCCACGGTCTGGTCGTTCAGGTTCACGTGGGTGACTTCCACCTCGGCGGGGAGCGAGTCGGCGTCCACGGCGAAGCCGTGGTTCTGGCTGGTGATCTCCACGCGCCCCGTTCGGAGGTTCTTCACGGGCTGGTTGCCGCCCCGGTGGCCGAACTTGAGCTTGTAGGTGCGGCCGCCGAGGGCCTGGCCGAGGATCTGGTGCCCGAGGCAGATGCCGAAGACGGGGCGGCGGCCGAGGAGGGCCCGCACCGTCCGGACCACGCCGGTGAGGGCCGCCGGGTCGCCGGGGCCGTTGGAGACGAAGATCCCGTCGGGCTCCGCCGCCAGGAGGTCCTCCGGCGGGGTGCCCGCCGGGAAGACCCGCGGGCGGCAGCCCCGGGCCTCGAGGAGCCGGAGCTGGTTGCGCTTGAGGCCGCAGTCGAGGACGGCCACGGTGAGCCCTTCTTCCCGACCGGCGCCGCCGGGTTCCACCGCCCGGCCGCCGTGCCACTCGTAGGGCCGGCGGCAGGTCACCTCGCGGACGAGGTCGCGGCCCTCGAGCCCGGGGGAGCGCCGGGCCTTGGCCACCAGGGAGCCGGGGTCGAGGTCCACGGTGGAGACCACGGCCCGCATGGCGCCCGCCCGGCGGATGTGGCGCGTGATGGCCCGGGTGTCCACCTGCTCGACGCCCAGGACGCCGTGCGCCTCGAGGTAGTCCCGGAGGCTCGCGCGGGCCCGCCAGTTGCTGTAGGCGTCTTCGTATTCCCGGACCACGAAGGCCTGGACGTGGACGCCCTCCGACTCGTCGTCTTCGGGGGTGACCCCGTAGTTCCCCACCAGGGGATAGGTGAGTGTCACGATCTGCCCCTTGTAGGAGGGGTCGGTGAGGATCTCCTGGTAGCCGGTCATGCTGGTGTTGAAGACGATCTCGCCTTCGGTTTCACCGGAACCGGCGAAGGCGCGGCCCTCGAACAGGCGGCCGTCCTCCAGGGCGATGAGCGCTTTCACGATGGGATGCCTCTTCGAAGAAGGAGGTGCCCCCGGTGCCCTCCGGGGGCGGCGACGTCGAACCGGCGGGGCGGCCGGTCTCGTGCCGGCGGCCCCCGTCTTCCCGGGCGGCGGCGGGCGCCGGGCCAAAATCACGCAACTATAAACGCGGGCACGACCCTCGTCAACCGGGCCCGCGGCGGCCGCCGCCGGCCCGCTTCCAGCCCGCGAAGAGGCCCCACGGGTGGCCGAAGAAAAGCGCCCCGGGATTCGGCACGAAAAAAGGGGCGCCGCAGGGGCGCCCCCTCGGGTGTTTCCATGCCCGGCGCCTCAGGCCGCCCGGACCTCGATGCGGCGCGGCTTGACGGCCTCCACCTTGGGGAGGGTCACCCGCAGGACCCCGGCCTCCATCTTGGCCTCGATCCGGTCCACGTCGATCTCGGGCCCCACGGTGAAGGAGCGCGCGTACTCGCGGCCGGAGAACTCGGCGTAGAGGGGCCGGGCCTCCTCCGGGACGTAGTCGCCGATGCGGCCCCGGAGGGTGAGGACGTCCTTGTCGATCCGGACGTCCACGTCGTCCTTGGCCACGCCCGGCATGTCGGCCATCAGGGTGATGGCGTCGTGATCCTCGTACACGTCCACCGGCGGCACCAGGGGAGCGGGCGCCGCGGCCTGCCTGGGTTCGCGCTCGGCGGTCTCCTGCTTGACGGCGATGTCGCTCATGGCGTCGTCCTCCTTGTCGTCGCTGGACTCTCCGGTGGGTCCCTAGACCTTCACCTCGATCTTGCGCGGCTTGGCCTCCTCCCGCTTGCCGATGGTGACCTGGATGATGCCGTCCCGGGCCACCGCCTCCACCTTGTCCGGGTCGATCTGCTCCGGCAGGGAGATGATGCGCCGGAAGCGCCCGTGGAACCGCTCGCGCCGGTGGTAGCCCTGGGCCTGCGGTTCGCCCTCGGCGGGGGCGCCGGCGAGGTCGGTCTTTCGCTCGGCGGCCACGGTGAGGAGGTTCTTGTTGAGGGAGATCTCTACCTCGCCGGGGGGGATCCCGGGCGCGAAGACGTAGACCAGGACGTTGTCCTGTGTCTCCACGACGTTGACCGCCGGGAAGGTGCCGCGGACCACGCCCCGGATGTCACCCCGGGGGGCGGCGAGATCGAAGAGCCGCTCGAGTTCCCTCTGGAGCCTGGCAAAGTCGTTCCAAACGGGGGTTTCAAGCCATGTGCCCAGCATGACGCTACCTCCTTCCGAAAAGCTGCGGATTCCACGCGCTGGCCAGGCCAGGGCGTGACCTTTCGGCGATCAGAAGGTAAGCATTCGAGCCGGCGCGTCAACCGGGCAGGGGCGGGCACGGGGAGGAGGGGCGTCAGTGTTCCACCACCTCCTGGGCCACCTCGACCTCGAGTTCGCAGAAGCTGGTGCCGCAGTCGTAGCACTTGACGTCGATGCGGTCCGGGGCCTGGAGAGAGACGTAGATCTCGTCGCAGCCGCACGCGCACTTTCCCGGGACCGATTCCTGGATGACCTCGGTCAGGGACTCGTGGGCCTGCGCGGGGATATCTGGATCAAAGACGATCTTCACGGTATCGCCTCCTTGGCGGCATGTCGGGACGGCCCGGCGGGGCTGGATGCTGAGCATCATACCAATTGCCACCGAAGATTGTAAAGGACCTTCACAGTTGGACATTTCAACCCGTGGGCGGCCGTCCGGCCGTGGGCGGCGCCTTCCCGGGGTCGGCCCGCCTTCGCCGGGCGCCGGCCGCGCCATTTCCCGATTGACAAACACGCCCCCCCGGTATAGAAAATTCCGGTGAATCTCCATTCATTCCCGGGGCGAGCCCGGGGGGCCCTGCCGGGGCCGCGGCCGGAGGCGGCGGCGCCCCGTGCGGGCCACATCCAAACCGCAAGGAGGAGCAAAGGGCATGAAGAAGAACATCCTGACGTGGCTGGTGGTAGGACTGTTCGCCGTGGCGGGCGCCGGCGTGGCCATGGCCGGAGAGGGTCCCGCGACCATCGTGTTGAAGGCCAAGAAGGGGGACGTCACCTTCGCGCACCACAAGCACCAGGCCCGGATGGACTGCGGCCAGTGCCACCACGGCGTGGCAAACGGCAAGCGGGTTCCCTTCAAGAAGGGCCAGGCCATGAAGAAGTGCGAGGAGTGCCACAACAGCTCCATGGCCAACAAGAAGGTCAACAAGCCCATGAAGGTCTTCCACGAGAACTGCAAGAACTGCCACAAGCAGCACAAGGCCGAGGGCGCGCCCACCAAGTGCAACGGCTGCCACAAGAAGTAGCCACCGTTCGGCCGGTCACCGGGGGCGGCGCCCGCCTTCCGGTGTGACGGAAGCGAGAGGCCTGCCGTGATCCGGCAGGCCTCTTTTTCGGGGGCTCGGATGCTCTCCTCCCTGCTGCGCCACAAGTTGAGCTGCCTCCGCGGCGCCGGCGACGCCTCCCTCCGGGCCGAGCTCAAGGCCATGCTGGCCTCCCCGGCCGAGCCGGCCGCCGGCTGGCAGGCCCCGGGCCGGGACCTGCTCTCGGATTTTCTCGGGCGGATGGGCCGGGAGGAGGGCCTGCCCGAGTGGGCCGACCCCGTCCGGGATCTCCGCGACCGGGTCCCCAACTTCGTGAGCAATGCCCTGGCGGGGCTCACCGAGGTGCTGGTGGCCCCCCTGCCTGCGCATCCCCAGGAGGCCAAGGAGACCGCCGTCCACCTGCTGCTCAAGATCGCCGAGTGGATGGCCCGCAACTACGACCACCGCTGCCTCTACGGGGAAGAGGGAGAGGCGCGGGCCCGGGCCCTCTTCGACGGCGTGCCCATGGGGGTGGAGGTGTGGGGGGACCTGGACGAGGTCTGGCTGGCGGTGCACGAGGCGTGCGCCGGGCTCGGGCTCGAGCGGGACTTCCAGGCGGCTCTTCCCGTCTTCGGGTGCCGCGGCTACGGGGCGGAGGTCACGGTGACGGCCCCCGCGGTGCTGGGGGCCCCGGATTTCTGGGCGGGCAGGCCGCTGCCGGCCTCGGCCGTCCTGACCCTCGCCCTCCGTTCCGGCCTGGTGGACCAGGTGGAGGTCCGGTGCCGCCTCCGGGGGCGGGGCGCCGCCGCGGCGAGCTCCGGCCGCCTCGAGGGACGGCTCCTGGCGGCCCTGGTGGAGTCTTGCGGCGCCCCGGAATCGGGCTGAACGTAAAGGGGGCGGCGGGACCTGCGTCCCGCCGCCCCCGAAGAAGCGATATCCGCGCGGCCGGCGGCCCTATTCCCCGTGGCCGCCCTCTCCTTCCTCGCCGCTCAGCTTGTAGAGCCGGTTGTAGCCCTTCACCCCGATGTGGCAGACGGCGCACCGGGTGTTGGAGGCGAAGGCCGTCTCCCCGTCGTGGCAGGTGCCGCAGTATTTCCCCTGGTAGAGCGCCTCCATGGTGAAGTCCCCGTTCTCCTCGGCCGTTCCCGCGGCCATCTCGAAGGGGTCGTCGTGGCAGCTGTCGCACTCGAGCCCCTGGTCGATGTGGGTCTGGTGGCTGAAGAGGACGGCCTTGACGGGCTTGGTGAAGATGATGTCGCCCCCGTGTTCCTGCTCCTCCTCGGCGAAGCCGGCCGGGCCGAAGTGGAGGACGAGGCCGGCGACGAGGGCCGCGACTCCGATGCAAAGGACCTTTTTCATGTTTTTCCCCTCGCTGGATTCCTGGCTGGGGGCCCGGGTCCGCCGCGCGGTCGCCGGGGCGGGCCGGCCCCTTGATTCCTTGTTCCCGCGGTTGGCCGCCGCGGCTCAACCCTTGGTGTAGAAGACGTTGGGCATGGCGCCCGTCTCGGGCCGGAGCACCCAGACCACCCGGGTGGGCTCGTGGACGAGCTTGTAGACGCGGCTGTCGGGGTCTGCGATGTCGCCGAAGATCCGGACGTCGGCCGGGCAGGCGGCGGCGCAGGCCGTCAGCTTCTCCCCCTTGGAAAGCCGCGTGTCGAAGCAGAAGTTACACTTGTCGATGGCCCGCTTCTCCTCGTTGAAGTACCGGGCGTTGTACGGGCAGGCCGCCATGCAGGTCTTGCAACCGATGCACTTTTCGTAGTGCATCATGACGATACCCGTCTTCTCGTCCTTGTAGGTGGCCTTGGTGGGGCAGACCCGGACGCAGGGGGGGCGGTTGCAGTGGTTGCAGAGGACGGGCATGAACTCGCGCTGCTTCTCCCCCGGGCCGACCTCCAGCTCCCGCTCGAGGATGGTGGTGCGGTAGCCGTACTCGGGCACGTCGTTGGTCTTGACGCAGGCGTCCATGCAGCGCTGGCAGTCGATGCAGCGGTCTTCGCGGATCACCATGCTGTAGTGGGGCTTGTAGGGGTCCTTCCGGAGCATTTCGCCCCCCACGAGGGCCCCCCGCGCCGGGCGGCTCGAGGTGAGGGACAGGACGGTCCCGCCTGCAAAGACGCCCGTGACCGTGAGACCGAGGCGGAGAAAGCGCCGCCGTTCCGCAGAGGGCAGGGTGTCGGCCCCCTCGTTTTCCAGTTTCGCGAAATCCTCAATCCTTTTCTTCATCTGTGGCCTCCGTGGAAGGACCGCCTCGGGCCGGAATCCCCCGCCCGGGCGGTGTCTGGTTTCGGGCCGCCCACGTGACAACCCAAAATTCCGCTATTTTTCACCGGCAAGCGCCAATGTAAGGGCTTTTTGCCACGCCTGTCAAGGGAGACGGGGGCCGAACCCAGGTTGTGGCCGCGGCGGAATGCGGGTAAGACAAGACTGAAAGGCCTCGTCAAGAGGCCGCCGAACAGATGGCCGGGCAAAGATCGCCGAGTCTTTGCGGCGCCATCGAGACGATCGGCCGGTCCGGCCCGCCGAGGCGGAGGCCGCACCCGGCCCGGGATCGACGTCCATGACCGACGACATCCGGCCGGCCCGCATATCCGACGCCGTCTTCACGGTGGACGCCCACTGGCGGATCTCCTCCTTCAGTCCCGGGGCCGAGGCCCTCTTCGGCATCTCAGCCGCCGAGGTCGTCGGCCGGGACTGCCACGAGGTGGTGGAGGCCACCCACTTTTCCGGCCTCTGTACCATCAAGGAGAACCTCGCCGCCGGCCGCGCCGTGAAGGACTACCGCATGGTGGTGCCCGGGCCGGACGGCGGGCAGCGGGTCATCACCGTCTCCGCCATGCCCGTGCCCGACGTGGACGGGCTCATGTCCGGGGCCGTGGTGGTGCTCTCCGACGTGACCGACGAGGCCGGGGCCTCTCCCTACCAGCTCGACAGCATCGCCGACGGGGTCTTCACCGTGGACCGCGACTGGCGGATCACGTCCTTCAACCGGGCGGCGGAGGAGATCACCGGGTGGAAGCGGGAGGACGCCCTGGGGCGGCCCTGCCAGGAGGTCTTCCGCTCCAGCGTCTGCGGCGACGCCTGCATCCTCGGCCAGGTCCTCCGGGAGGGGAAGGCCTCGGTGAACCGGGCCATCTTCATCCACCGGGCCGACGGCCGGAGCCTTCCCGTGAGCATCAGCGCGGCTCCGCTCCTCGACCAGGAGGGCCGGGTGATCGGGGGGGTGGAGACCTTCCGGGACATCACCTCTCTCCTCGAGAAGAACCTCATCCTGGACAGCGTGGCCGACGGGGTCTTCACCGTGAACCGCCAGTGGCGGATCACGTCCTTCAACCGGGCGGCGGAGGAGATCACCGGGTGGAAGCGGGAGGACGCCCTGGGGCGGCCCTGCCGGGAGGTCTTCCGCTCCAGCGTCTGCGGCGACGCCTGCATCCTCGGCCAGGCCGTGACGCACGGGCGGCCGGTGATCAACCGGACCATCTTCATGAAGCGGATCGACGGCCGGAACGTCCCGGTGAGCATCAGCGCGGCGCCCCTGGTGGACCATGCGGGCCGGGTGATCGGGGGGGTGGAGACCTTCCGGGACGTCACCGCGAGCCTCGAGCGCGACCTCATCCTGGACAGCGTGGCCGACGGGGTCTTCACCGTGGACGAGGACTGGCGGATCACGTCCTTCAACCGGGCGGCGGAGAAGATCACCGGGTGGAAGCGGGAGGAGGCCGTGGGGCGGCCCTGCCGCGAAATCTTCCACTCGAGCATCTGCGGTGAGGCTTGCGCCATCGCCCAGTGCATGGTGACCGGGGCGCCCACGGTGGAGCGGCCCATCACCATCCAGCGCAAGGACGGAAAGGCCCTCTCGGTGAGCATCAGCGCGGCGCCCCTCACCGACCACGAGGGGAACGTGATCGGGGGGGTGGAGACCTTCCGGGACCTTTCCCTCCTCACCAGCCTCCGCAAACAGCTCGCCCGCCGCTACACCTTCGGGGACATCATCAGCAAGAGCCCCGCCATGCAGCGCATCTTCGACATCCTGCCGGAGATCGCCCGCAGCGACAGCAACGTGCTCATCACCGGGGAGAGCGGGACGGGCAAGGAACTCATCGCCCAGGCCATCCACGACCTCAGCGAACGTCGGAAGGGCCCCTTCGTGGCGGTCAACTGCGGGGCGCTCCCCGACACCCTCCTCGAGTCCGAGCTCTTCGGCTACAAGGCCGGCGCCTTCACCGACGCCAAGCACGACCGGCCGGGGCGGCTGGCCGCCGCGGAGAAGGGGACCCTCTTCCTGGATGAGATCGGCGATATCTCCCCGGCCATCCAGGTGAAGCTCCTCCGCGTCCTCCAGACCCGGATGTACGAGCCGCTCGGCTCCAACCGGCCCGTCAAGGCCGACGTCCGGATCCTCGCCGCCACGAACCGGGACCTCCAGGCCCTGGTGGCCGAGGAACGGTTCCGCGAGGATCTCTACTACCGGCTCAACGTGGCCCGGGTGCATCTTCCGCCCCTCCGGGAGCGGATCGAGGACGTGCCGCTGCTCGTCAACCACTTCATCGAAAAGTTCAACGCCCAGAAGGGCAAGGCCGTCGCCGGGATCTCGGACGAGGCCCTCCGGGCCCTCATGCACTACGACTTTCCGGGGAACATCCGGGAACTGGAGAACATCATCGAGTACGCCTTCATCCTGTGCCACGGGGGGTTCATCGAGCTGGAGCACCTGCCGGAACCCTTCTCCGGGACGGGGGGCGAGGTCCCGGCCGGCCTCGATCTCGACCAGGCCCTGAGCCTCGAGGAGATCGAAAAGCGGGCCATCTACCAGGCCCTGAAGCGCAACCGCTGGAAGCGCCTGGCCACCTGCCGGGAACTCGGCATCTCGAAGGACACCCTCCGGCGGAAGATCCAGAAGTACCGGCTGGAGGTGCCGGAGGACTAGGCCGGCGGTTTTGGCCGAAAGCGG